>DATINX010000286.1:0-24553 GCA_035473835.1 Candidatus Dormiibacterota bacterium
GACATCGCCTTCATCCCGCTCTCATACGACCCCACCTTCCTGACGAGCCTCGCCCGCGACCTGCTGCTTGGAGGCGCTCTGCTCGGCGCCCTGGGCAGCTACATCGGCGTGCGCCGGTTCGTCCGCATCTGAAATGAAGAGGATCCTGACCGCGGTCGTGATCGCGAGCGTGCTGTGGATCCCGCTGTCCATGAAGAGCTCGGTCGCGATCTACTGCTACCCGGGCGACCCTCCCGCGGTCTATCAGGCGTGCGTCGCGTACAACCAGGGAATCGGCGCGCAGGTAACGAGCGAGACGCAGATGGTCGCGGTCCTGCACAACATCAGCAGCGCGGAGGGGCAGATCAATGCCCTGATCGGCATCATCAAGGGCCTCGAAGCGCAGATCAAAGCACAGCAGGACCTGATAAACAAAACGCAGCTTGCGATCGATGACCTCGACCGCCAGATTCGGTTTACGCAGGCCAGCGTCACACGGCTGCATGCAACCATCAGCGTGCGCGACGCGCTGCTCAACCAGCGGCTGCGTTACGTGGATGACCACGGCTCGGTGAACTACGTAGAGCTTGTTCTCACGGCAAATACGTTCAACGACCTGATGAACCGGATGATTGGGGCGCAACAGGTCGCGGCATCCGACCGCAAGCTGCTCGACCAGCTCGGGCAGGATCGGGCCGTGTTCGATCAGACCAACGCCAACCTGACAATCCAGAGAGCCCAGGTGGCCGCGTTGCTGCAGCAGCTGCAGGCGACCAAAGCCGAGCTGCAGAAGAATCAGGCGATCCAGAAGGCTGCCCTCGGCGCCGAGCAGCTGCTCGAGGTCAAGCTGAATGACCAGTACCGACAGCTGGGTGAGCAGCGGAAGGCGATCGACGCGCAGGTCGCGACGCTGCAGCAGCAATATGACGCGGCGGCGCGGAAAGCCGGAGGTGGCACTGGAGCATTCGCGTGGCCCGAGCCGGCTTGCGGCTTTGCCTGCATCTCCCAACCATTCGGATGCGTATCGTTCTACCTCGAGATCTATGACCCGTCATGTCCGTATCCACACCGAAAACACACAGGAATTGATATCGCTGCTCCTCCCGGTAGCCCGATCGTCGCCGCTGACACCGGGATCATCTACTTCTACCCGGGCTCGATCGGCTACGGCAACATGATCATGATCATCCACGGCAACGGATATTCGACCGTGTACGGCCACCTGGCGGGGTATGCGGGCGGATTGTCGAGCGGCCAGATCATTGCGCGAGGCGATCTCATCGGATACGAAGGATCAACAGGATGGTCGACAGGCGCGCACCTGCATTTCGAGATTCGCGTCAACAACGACCCGAGGGATCCCTGCATCTGGCTCGGCTGCTAGCAAGACTTCGCTAGTCTGCTGACATGAAAACACGCGACGCCCGATGGGGCGTTGCCGTCGTCGTGATCGCGGTGCTCGGTACTGGCATCGGTTTCGGCATGGGCGTTATTGCTGACCAGCAGTGGCCCGACGTCATTCCGTATATCGCTCACCACTCGAGCGGCCGCGTCGACACCACAGAGCTGCAGCAGGCGATTCGACTGATCCAGGCGGACTACGTCGACGGCAAACTCGACACGACCAAGCTTTCGCATGGGACTGTGCAGGGCTTGATCTCGAGCCTCAACGATCCCTTCTCCGCGTATTACGACCCCACCGCGTACAAGAAGCTGCAGCAGTCGTATACAGGCCATTACTCGGGCATCGGCATCTACCTGAGCTTCACCACCTCGTACCCGGTGATCACCGGGACGGTGCCGGGATCGCCGGCGGCCGCCGCCGGCTTGCAGGCGGGCGACCAGATCGTGAAGGTGGGGGACAAGGATACGAAAGGCATCACCGCTGACCAGGCGTCGACGCTGATCCAGGGCCCTGATGGGTCCGAGGTGACGCTCACGATTCAGCGAGGCACCGATACATTCTCGGTCACGATCACGCGGGCGCAGATTCAGGTTCCATCTGTGCGATCGGCGGTGATCGCGGATCACATCCTGTACGTACGCATTTACCAGTTCACCACGACGACGACGGACGAGTTCCACAAGGCATTGACGGCCGGGCTGCCGGGCGCGAAAGGCATCGTCCTGGACCTGCGTGAGGACCCGGGTGGCTTCATCTCGGAAGCCGACCACGTGATCAGCGAATTCCTGACGAGCGGGGAGACGTTCGAGCTGCGCGATCGCAACGGCAACGTTGAGCGGCACACGGTTGGCGGCGAGCACCTCGCGACGACGGTGCCGCTCGTGGTGCTGGTGAACGCGAACAGCGCGTCGTCGGCCGAGATCGTGTCGGGTTCGCTGCAGGTCCATCACCGGGCCAAGCTGGTGGGCACGGTCACGTTCGGGAAGGGATCGGTGCAGCAGGACTTCCAGCTGAGCGACGGGGCCGACATCCACCTGACGATCAGGCGGTGGTACCTGCCGAACGGCCAGACGATCGATAAGAAGGGCCTTCAACCGGACGTCACCGTGCCGCTGGCGAGCGCCGGCGACGAGTTCGAGGTCCAGCAGCCGGACAAGGGCTACGCCAAGGATGCCCAGCTCAATGCGGCACTGGGCGTGCTGGCCGCTGGGTAGACTGAGCATCCGCCGGGCGGTTAGCTCAGTTGGCTAGAGCGCCTCGCTTACACCGAGGAGGCCGTTGGTTCGAATCCATCACCGCCCACTTCCGCGCCACGTGCGAGCCTCGGCGCGATACGTGTTCTGGTTCCTCGGCAATCCCCTCAGTAAGTACAAACGCGTCGCCGGTGCCATCGTCGCGGGTCGGGATCGCCGAGCTGGATCAGAAGCGGCCGGCGGCAGTCCTGGCCAGGTTCTCGAGCGCGGTCGAGTCTGGCGGGGAGGGGACTACCGCGATCATGAATAGAACGTTTGACTTGACCACGAAGATCACCAGTCCGCCGCTCGCAGCTCCGGTCAGGTTGTATTCGACCGCCTTGTCGCCAATCCCGCTGACCGTTTTGGCGTTGGCCACGCCGTAGGTCCCGTTCATCGCAGCTGCGATCTGTTGCGGTGACACGGCGTTGGCGCTTGTGGAGTCGGGGAAAGCCTGCGCGAAGACCAACACCGACCCCTTGCCGTCCGCACTCCCATAGAAGCACGCGCCTGGGACCTGCACTCCGCTGGCACCCGCCATGTTCGTGACTGGTGTGCCAGCGATCGTCGAGGCTTCAGTGACCATGACGAGAGAGCATGCATCGACGCTGGCGACCTTGGCCGGCGATGGGGTGGGTGTCGGGCTGGGCGACGACGTAGACGAATTCGACGACGTGCCGGCTGAACCGCATGCGCCCGCGAGGACGCCGGCCATCACCAGCACCGCGGCTACTACAGTCGATCGAAATGCGCGCACAACCCGACAAGCATATATGCGTCTCAGAACCTCCAGGAAGGCCGTTTTCGGTAGGCGGCCCACGCCAGGTTTAGGTCTCGGCGCGCGGTCAGCCACCACTGGCGCAAGAGGGGGTAGGCCACGTAGCCTGCGACACCCAAGGCGTAGGCGATGAACACGACGTCACCGAATGACACGTGAGCGTGAAATACGAATGGCGTCGTCAGCACGCTGAACTCGGGGATGTACCAACAGAAGGACTCAAGGGCGTAATGGTTGGCGTTGCACGTGCTCTGGGCGAAGCGGCCGAAGGTGGCGCCGTCGATGCCGACCCAGACCGAAAGCACGAGAGCCACCAGTACGACAGAGGCGACGAGCAGCGTTCGAGGCGGTCGGCGCAGCTGGGCGGCCAGAAGGAGCGACGCCGGCAGCGAGGCGAAGGTCAGGAACCGCGGCCCCCAGGTGAAGCCGCCATACCACGCCCACCACGTGCCATAGACGAGCAAGAGGCCCGCCAGATACAGAGTCCACAGGATCAACACCTCCCGTACGGACCGCAGGGCCTCGAGGCCGCGACCGAAGGCCAGGACCAGGCCAGGAGCGAAGAAAAGGATCCCTTTGCCGAACGAGAAGAGCAGGGAGAGGATTCCAAAGAAGGTGGGATAGCTGAAGCCGGGAAGGCCCGAATACGGCAACAGGGTCTGAAACCCATGGTCGCCGCCGTAGCCCGTCGCGAGCGGCGTTTTCCGCCGGACGAGGTTCTCCAACAGCCAGAGGCCCCCCGCCACCGCCACCGGAACGACCGCCTTGACTTGCTTGTTGCGCCACGCCCACCAGCCCATCGCGAGAGCCAGGCCCACGAGGCTGGCGGGGAGGTTGGCGACTCCGAGGCCGAGCATCACGACCGCGGTTTTCCACCGACGGCCCGACCACGCGACCAGACCCGCGCCGACCGCCATCGCGCTGAACGCCTCGGCACCGAACCCGGTCAGCGAGCTTGGGAGCATCGCGGTGATGCCCAGCAGCAGCAGGAACGTGCCGAGAACATCTGTCGCCAGCCGTCGGCGCAGCAGCGCGTAGAGGAGACCGACGCCCGCCGCGTAGACGATGACGTCGTAACGGGCCACCCACCAGTCTGGTGAGCCGATGACGCGGCCTAGGAGGATAAGAAGAACAGAGGGGAGCGATCCGATCAGGGGATATTTAGTGTCCGGGATCGCGCCTCCCGCCAGCCAGCTCTGCAGGGCATCGAATCGCAGGCGGCCGTCGCCTTCGATGGTGTGCGGCAGGACGAAGAAGAGCAGCAGGAGGCCCAGCGCAAGCAGGCCCCAGAACACACGGTCGGGGATCGGTGCGGCCGCCTGTTCGTCCCGGCCCGGCGTAACCTCGATCAGCGCGTCCTCCTTACGATCCGGAAGTAGCTCAGGTCATCTCCCGGGCGCGGATAGAATTACGGGCCGCGTGCCGAGGTAGCTCAGCTTGGTAGAGCACTTGACTGAAAATCAAGGTGTCGCCAGTTCAAATCTGGCCCTCGGCACCACCTGCGCTCAAATCTGGTTATCTGCGCCAACTCGGGTCCGCCCCTCACGCCGGCGAAGGATCCGAAATGGGGCGTCCAGGATCGCGAACAGAGCAATGCCGACGAGGGCGGCCCAACCGATGTACCAGGGCCACGGACCCATCGCATCCAGCAGCGTTGCGCTGGCAGGTTTGACGCGCAGGTACAGGTAATCGGCGCCCGTGAGGAAATCCAGCAACCCGACCACAGCCGCGTACGCAATGGTCAGCGCCGCCACCCACAGGTACGCATTGCGCCGTGGCCACCGCCCGAGGCCGACGACCAGGAAGAGCGCCGCCCCAACGACGCCTCCATGGGCCAGGTAGTACTGGATGAACGGGAAGGTGGGGAAGTGCGGCGGCAGGTCGGGCGTGAAGATCGCCTGGATCGTCCCGGCCAAGCCCCAGAAATACGTGATCTCGACCAGCAGCTGCCTCCTGAACCAGAGTGCCAGCGCGGCAACGAAGATGGCGGCGTCGCACAGCTGGAAGGGCAGCGCATACAGGAGCTCCGAGCGATTGGCGTGGGTGGCGATGAGATAGATCCACCACCCGACCTCGGCGCCAACCAGAATCACCGCCAGCACACGGGCGGCGCTGGTCGTCCACGGTCCGGGTCGAAGCCTGGCCGCCACCACAAGAGCGGCAGTCCCCACGACGATCACCGCGACCGCAAGCAGGTGTTCGGTCGCCAGCAGCTCGTTCATGGCGCGGAAGGTACGCGATTCGGGGAAATAGTTAGGCTTCGCGAACGGTTGGCTCGATCGAGGGACCGTGAAAGTAGAGATCTGGTCTGACGTCGTCTGCCCGTGGTGCTACATCGGCAAACGGCGCTTCGAGAAGGCGCTGGGGCGATTCGATCATCGTGGCGAGGTCGAGGTGGAGTACCGGAGCTTCGAGCTCAACCCGAATGCCAAGACTCACGACGAGGGCAATCTCGAGCAGGCGCTCGCTCGCAAATACGGCGTGAGCCTCGAGCAGGCTCGGGCGATGAATTCTCGCGTCGTCGACGCAGCGACTGGCGAGGGCCTCGCCTACCGGTTCGACATCGCCAAGCGCAGCAACACGTTTGACGCGCACCGCCTCCTTCAACTGGCTGCGGCGGAGGGCAAGCAGCCGGAGATGAAGGAGCGCCTGATGGCCGCCTACTTCATGGAGGGCAAGGCCATCGGCGACCGAGATACTCTGGTCGGGCTGGCCGACGAGGTCGGCCTCGACCCCAAGCGGGCCCAAGCCGTGCTCGAGTCGGACGAGTTTGCCGACAAGGTTCGCGCGGACGAGCGCGAAGCGAGCGAGCTGGGCATTACCGGGGTGCCGTTCTTTGTCATCAATCGGCGCTACGGAGTCTCAGGTGCGCAGCCGCCCGAACTGATGCTCAAAGCCTTGGATGCTGGCTGGGAGGATGCGGCCGCTCAGCGGACGTAGTCGATCGCCAGGGATGCCGTGAAAAGGGCGATGCCGGCCCAGGCGATCACAAAAGCCCGCCAGCCGCCCGGGTCTCCGCGAAGGCGTGACCAGTTGTTGATCGCAGTCGCGAGCACCAGGTAGAGAAAGCCCATCTCGGCCCACATCACAAAGAAGTGGAACTGTCCGACTGGGCTCCACCGATATGTCCTCGGCATCGACCAGTTGACGAGCTCGAGCCCGGCCTGGGCAAGGAAGGCGGCCATGGCGGTGGCCAGCCCCAGGAACGCGTAGAGCGACAGCCGTCTCCATGGGATCCACGGCCGCAGGCGGCGAAGCAGGTCCGTGCCGGCGACATTGACCGCCGGGATGAAGAGACCGTCCCCGAGCACCCCGGAGAAATACCAGAAGACGGTGTGCTGGCCTCCGCGATAAGAAAGGTAGAAAGCCCACTGGTACCCGAACAGGAGCATCCAGCTGACGCCCGCCGCCAGAACTGGCCACCAGGCGCGCTGGCGCGCTATCCGAACGACGGCGGCCATGGCCGCGCATGCTAGCCGATACAGACGCGTTCTCGGCCAATCAGGTGGGCATACTTACGCGCCGTGGGTGAACGCAAGCGACCGTTCAGGTTCGGCGTGCAGGAGCATTCGGCTCCCAGCGGCGCGGCCTGGAGGGACAAGGCGCGGGAGGTGGAATCGCTCGGTTACCAGGTGCTCTATCTGCCAGACCACTTCGGAGAGCAGTTCGGACCAGTTGCGTCGCTGATGGCCGCCGCCGACGCCACGACCGCGCTTCGGGTTGGTTCGCTCGTGTTCGATAACGACTACCGCCACCCGGTGGTCCTCGCCAAGGAAGCCGCCACGCTGGACGTTCTTTCCGATGGACGTTTCGATCTGGGTCTAGGGGCGGGCTGGCTGACTTCCGACTACGAGCAGTCCGGGATCCCGCTCGACCCGCCGGGCGTACGCATCGAGCGAATGGAAGAGGGCCTCGCAATCATCAAGGGCTTGCTGGCCGGTGGGAAGTTCTCGTTTACCGGGAAGCACTACCACGTAAGCTCGCTCGAGGGCTTCCCGCTACCTGTCCAGAAGCCGCATCCGCCCATCGTCATCGGGGGAGGCGGGCGTCGAATGCTGCGGCTCGCGGCGCGCGAGGCCGACATTGTGAACGTGAACTATGACCTGCGCGAAGGCCGCGTCAACCGGGCGCTCGTGCGAACGGGTCTGGCCGATGCGACCGAGGAGAAGCTGGGTTGGATCCGAGCCGCTGCCCGCGAACGGATCGAACAGATCGAGCTCAGCGTCACGATCTTCTTTGCCAACATCACGGACGACGCCGGCGCGGTGGCCGGGGCCATGGCAGGCGGTATGGGAGTGGACGCGGCGGCTGTGCTCGACACGCCGCACTTCCTGATCGGAACTGTCGACGAGATCGTCGAGGTCCTGAAAGAACGTCGCGAGCGATACGGAATCTCGTTTGTGATCCTTCCCGGCGAAGTGGCTCAGGACTTTGCGCCGGTGGTCGAGCGCCTCTCCGGCACGTAGCGGTCGTCGTGTACATTGGCTCACGGTGGCCACGACTGAGCAGGTAGAGGTCAAGGGCCCCTCAGTGGGTCGCGCGGATGAGGTGCTCACGGCCGCCGCGCTCGATTTCGTCGCCCGCCTCCAGCGAGAATTCGGTCCACGCCGGGAGCAGCTTCTGAAGGCGCGCGACGAGCGGCAAGCCCGCATTGACGCGGGGGAGATGCCGGATTTCCTGGCCGCCACCAGGTCGGTGCGCGATTCTGAATGGCGCGTGGCGCCTGCGCCCAAGGACCTGCAGGATCGCCGGGTCGAGATCACCGGTCCCACCGATCGCAAGATGCTCATCAACGCCCTGAATTCGGCGGCGCGCGTTTTCATGGCCGACTTCGAGGACGCGAACTCTCCGACCTGGTCGAACCTGGTCGAAGGGCAGGTCAACCTGATCGAGGCCATCGAGAGGACGCTCAGTTTCACGAGTCCCGAGGGCAAGGAATACCGGCTCAACGAGAAGGTGGCTACGCTGCTGGTTCGCCCGCGCGGGTGGCACCTGGACGAACGGCACGTGCTTGTGGGCGGGAAGCCGATCTCGGGCAGCCTGTTCGATTTCGGGCTTTACTTCTTTCATAACGCCAAGCGGCTGCTCGGCAAGGAAAGCGGTCCGTACTTTTACCTGCCGAAGCTGGAGAGCCATCTCGAGGCGCGGCTGTGGAACGATGTCTTCAATTTCGCCCAGGATGCGCTGGGCGTTCCGCGCGGGACGATCCGCGCGACGGTCCTCATCGAGACGATCCTCGCGGCATTCGAGATGGAGGAGATCCTCTACGAGCTTCGCGATCACTCCAGCGGACTGAATGCCGGCCGGTGGGACTAAATCTTCAGCATCATCAAAAAGTTTCGGAACCGACCGGACTTCGTCCTCCCCGACCGCGCGCAGGTGACCATGACCGTCCCGTTCATGCGCGCGTACACGCAGCTTCTGGTCAAGACGTGCCACAAGCGAGGGGCACACGCGATGGGAGGGATGGCGGCATTCATTCCTTCGCGGCGTGATGCCGAGGTCAACAGCACCGCACTGGCGAAGGTCAAGGAAGATAAGGACCGTGAGGCCGCCGACGGATTCGACGGCACATGGGTGGCGCATCCGGACCTGGTCGCCATCGCAACCGAATGTTTCGATCACGTGCTGGGCGATCGCCCGAACCAGTTGGATCGCCAGCGGCCCGACGTTCATGTCACTGCCTTGGAATTGATCGATGTGCAGGTGCCCGGAGGAACCATCACGGAGGGTGGTTTGAGGCTGGACGTCAGCGTGGGCATCCAGTACATCGAGTCGTGGATGCGGGGTGTCGGCGCGGCGGCGATCAACAATTTGATGGAAGACGTAGCCACAGCCGAGATCTCTCGCTCGCAGGTGTGGCAGTGGTGCAGGCATGCGGCCCGCCTCGTCGAGGGGCCGGCCGTTTCGGCCGACCTTGTGCGGGAGATCGCCGACGAAGAGATGGCGAGCCTGCGAACGCGGCACGGGGAGGAGCTCTGGAAGAAGGGGCGCTTTTCGGAGGCGCGTGCGGTTTTTGAAGAGGTGGCGCTGGCGGAGAGCTTCCCGGCTTTCCTGACCCTGGTGGCCCAGCGCTACATCGACTGAGCCGGCCGTGTTAACAGCCTGGGTTGTCGGGCCCCCTAACCCAAACTAAGATCGCGCCAGGATCGGCAGGCGGGGGAGGGGCCTGGGACAAGAGGGAGGGCCCGCTAGGGGTCTGACTTTTCGGGCGGCGGCGCCAAGAGGTCCTGGGCGGGCGTCAGAGGGTCAGGGAATCGGTCTGGGCGTCGCGGGCGGCTTGCCCGGCAGCCGGCGCCACTGGCGCGGACCGACCCCGTTGTTGGGGTTCCCCGGCACGAACACCACCGCCGACGGCTGGACCATGCAGTTGTCCTTGCGGACGACAGTGCGCTCGCCGCCCTCCTGATGCTCGATCACGACCGTCCGCTCGAGCACGGCCCGGACGCGGACCTGCTTGCCGTCGACGATCGCATAGAAGCCACCGCTGACCTCGTGGTTCGGGGGTGGGACGATGCTGGCGAGCGAAACGAGATCAACGATTTTGTTCATACGGGCTTCCCTCGGGCTAGGCGGCGGTTGTTTTGCCGCGGAAAATGGCATCGCCGAGTGGGTCATTCGGCAGCAGCGAAGTTTACCAGAACGTTAAGGGGCATCCGAAAAGCCCAGCCCCTGGCCGGGCAAATCGATGCCTAAGCGGCCGAGCTGTGCTCCTGCAGGCGCAGTTGACGGGCGGCCTCCCGGCCCCGTCGCGCCGCTTCCTTGCTCGCAAGGTGGCGGACGCGGAGGTGGGCCGGGTCGACCAGCAACCGCCGCCGGTTAACCAGCACCTTGGGCTCGCCAGGGGCGGGCTCGATGACCGCCGTGCGCTCAAGCACCGCCGTCACCCAGACGCGCCTCCCGTCGACCTCCGCCTCGAAGTCGGGAAGGATCTCGTCATCCTCATCCATCGAGACACTGTCGAGTCGGACGAGCTCAGTGGGGCTCAACTGCTCCTCTGCGGGCTTTCGATAGGAATCCATGTTCATATGCCAAATACCCGATCGCGAGAACTACCAAACCCAACCCCAGCCATGCAAGTAGATACGCCGGGAAGATACCCAGCAGGTCGCGAACTCGAGGGCCAAGACGCCAACCGATCTCCAGAAAGCTCGCCGCCCAGGCCATTGGGGACACAAATACGCACGGTATGAATACTCGATAGGGGACATTAAGTATTCCCGACAGGGCGGAGATGATGCGATCCCGGAATCGGAAGAAACCTCGCCAGGTGGGTCGCAATCGGGAGCATTTCGCCAAAGGGCCAATGCCCCGCGGCCCTTGGGGGCTTATATGAGCGAGCCCGCGCCGGCCTCCGCCGCTTGCGTTGATGCGAGCGCTCTCGGCGCCACCCACGTCAAATAGGTTGCGAAGACCCTTTCGAAATGATGCGCGTACCCGCGCGCTGCGGTCACGGTATCGATTCGCCGTCCGGTCACAAGGGCCACAGAGGTCGGACGTTTGTCCGCATGGCCGCATGGGACTATGCCGTCGAAATAACCCAGGTCCGTGGTGAGGTTCAACGCGAATCCGTGGCTGACGATCGAGCGATTCAGCTTGATCCCGATCGCCGCAATCTTTTCGCCATTCGACCAGACGCCGGTGAGGCCTGGTCCTCCCGGCTCCGAGGCGACGCCGAGCTCGCCGAGATAGGCGATCAGAGACTGCTCGAGCTTCTCGATGTACTGAGGGATGCTGATCCCGAGATGGGCGAGGTCGACCACGGGGTAGCCGACCAGCTGACCCGGGCCGTGATAGGTTGCCTCGCCACCGCGGTCTGACCAGATGACATCGACCTCGCGGCGTGCGCGCTCATCGGCGTCCCAAAGAACGTGATCTGCATCGGCAGCCTTGCCCATCGTGAAAACGTGTGGGTGCTCGAGCAGGAGCAGCGTGTCGGGTGTGTGGCCGTCTCGCGCGCCATCCACCAGCTCGGCCTGGAGATCCCAGACCTCGCGGTAGGGCGCGCTACCCAGCCAGCAGGCTCTTACGGGCAGGGACTTGCTCATCAGCGTGGTAGGAGGAGCGTACGAGCGGGCCGGCTTCGACATGTCCGAACCCCATCGCCAGCGCCCTCTGCTTCAGATCCGCGAACTCCTCGGGCCGGTAGTAGCGCACCACATCCGCGTGCTTCTTGCTCGGTCGCAGGTACTGGCCGACCGTGAGCACGTCGATGTTGTGCTCTCGCATGTTGCGGAATACCTGGAGCAGCTCTTCTTGGGTTTCGCCGAGGCCGACCATCAATCCTGATTTGCTCACCATGTTCGGCGCCAGCGCCTTCACGTGGCGCAGCAGCGCCAGGCTGTTGGCGTAGACCGCTTTGGGGCGGATACGCGCGTAAAGACGCGGCACTGTCTCGGTGTTGTGGTTGAAAATGTCCGGCCCCGCTTCGACGACGGTCCGCACCGACTCGAGGTCGCCTTGAAAGTCCGGTGTCAGCACCTCGATGGTTGTGCCTGGGCTCCGCCGGCGGATGGCTCGGATCGTGCGGGCGAAGATGCCGGCGCCCCCATCGCGAAGGTCATCGCGGTCCACGGAAGTGATGACAGCGTGACGAAGTCCGAGCTGTGCCACCGACTCCGCGACCCGAAGAGGTTCGCCGAGGTCGAGCTCGGACGGACGGCCCGATGTCACGGCGCAGAAACGACACGCGCGTGTGCAGACGTCACCCAGGATCATGAACGTCGCCGTACGCCGGTTCCAGCAATCGAAGATGTTCGGGCAGCGCGCCTCTTCGCAAACCGTGTGCAGCCGGCTTCCGCGCACCACCTGCTTCAGATCCTTGAAGTTCTCGCCCTCGGTGACGCGGACGCGGATCCACGTAGGGATCGGCTGCCGCGTGAGAGGCGATGCTTCGCTCACAGCCTGATGCTAGTCGCAGTCCATTCTTCGAGGCGCTTCTTGATAAAGGTGAGAAACTGGCCCGCCATCATCCCGTCGATGATCCGGTGATCGAAGCTCAGGCACATGTTCATCATGTGGCGCACGGCGATGCCATCGCCGATGACGACCGGCCGACGGACGATCGATTCTGTGGTGAGGATCGCCGCCTGCGGCTGGTTGATGATCGGCTGGCTAGCGACCGACCCGGTCGCGCCCGTGTTGTTGAGCGTGAAAGTTCCAGCGTGCACGTCATCCGGCTTGAGCTGCTTGGTTCGCGCTCTCTCGATCAGGTCGTTCATCGCGCGCACCAGGTCGGTGAAGCCCCGCTGGTCAGCATCCTTGAGGACCGGGACGATGAGACCATCAGGAATCGAGACGGCGATGCCCATGTTGATGTAGCGCTTCAGGATCACCCCCTCGTCACTCCAGGTGGAGTTGAGCCAGGGGTACTCCTTGATGGCGTCGCATACGATCTGAACGACGAATGGCAGGTATGTCAGGGCGACGCCATGACGCGCCTTGAATCCTTCTTTCTCTGCCTCTCGGTAGCGGACGAGGCTGGTGACATCGACCTCCTGGAGCGTCCATGCGTGTGGCGAGGTCGCCAGGCTGCGCACCATGTGCTCGGCGATGGACCGCCGCATGACGCTGAGCTTCACCAGCTCCTCGCGGGCGCCGTCTATGGCCGGCTGTGTTCGGGCCGTTGTGGGCGCCGGCACCGTGGGTGGCGCTGCCACGCCTGTGGCTGCGGTCCCGCCGACCGCCGCGAGCACGTCATCTCGCGTGACGCGACCGCCCATGCCGGATCCGCGGAGCGTGGTGGGGTCGAGGCCGTGCTCGGCGGCGAGCTTTCGGACCGCGGGCGAAAGGCGGGCGCGGCCGTCGCCGGTGGCGGCCGCAACGGCTTCGGAAACCGGCCCCGGGGTTTCCTCCGCCGCCCTGACCGTGGCTGGCGCTGCCTGCCGGGCTCCTGACGGGGCCGAGGCTGACTCGGCGACCTCTATCTGTGCGATCACCGCGCCCACCCGAACGGTCTCGCCCTGAACTGCCGTGATCTTGACCAGCTTGCCCTCGAAGGGCGACGGGATCTCGGCATTGACCTTGTCCGTGACCACCTCGACGAGCGGCTCGTCGCGCTTCACGAAGTCGCCCTCGTTCTTCAGCCATTTGTCGACCGTGCCTTCGGTGACCGACTCACCGAGCTGGGGCATCTTGATCTGGGCCAGGCCCATTCCGTTAACTCCTCGCGTTGCGCGGGCGAACTGAAGCGTCCCGAAGTTCAAACCGAGTGTAACGAACCGGCTGAGGCGCAGTTCAACACGTCGTGAATGAGGCAACCCTTCTCGACAAGTGCAGTCCGATGCTCCAAACTGCCTGCCTCGAAGGGAGTGGGGTGTCTTGAAGCGTAAGGTCGCGGTCGCGCTTTGCGTGGGACTTCTGTTCTATGCCTTGAGCGACATCCTCCTGTGGCAGCGCATCTTCGAGGCTCACGACCTGTTCCAGTACGACGTGCAGTACCAGAGCGGCCACGTTTCCACCTTGGTGGCGATGATCGCGGTGGGCGTGGTGCTGTTGTGGGATGCCCGCCTGTGGGCGTTGTGGTACGCCGCCGCGTTCTACACGCTGACGTTCAGCGGTCTGGAGGATGTTCTCTACTACTGGCTCGACGGACACAAGATCCCGGCCTCGTGCCCGTGGCTGAACAACAATCCATTCATTTTGTTCAAGCCGGCCGGCGGTTGGTCCCTGGCGGCGTCCGCACTGATCTGGATTGCGTTTTGGGCGGCAACCCTGTGGGCGATTCCAGTGGCTCAGTCGGCGGTACGCGGAGCTAAAACGTTGGGCGATAGAACCGTCTGAGCCGGCACGACCTGGCCGCCAATGGGAGGTTTGGCGGGCAGGTGGGACAAAAGTCCTAAGGGTTTCCCATTCCAGCGGCGGGGACGTGCTGCCTACGCTGCGAGCGGCAACAGAGAGGCAGAAGCATTCGAGGGGTTTCAGGCCCCCCCAAGAGTGGAGAGGGTAGCCGTCTGTTCGCCTCGACCTAATGACCGCCGGTCCTGCATCAGGCCGGCGGCCTCTTTTTGCCCCGGCAAAGCCCAGCCGCGATGGCTAGACTGTCGGCGGGCAACTAGGGGTTCTGTGGAGCGGGGACGTTGGGGGGGTAGCCCCCCTGACCTCCGGTTAGGGGGCGATCGGTCTCTGCGCCCGCCATATCCCTTCAGGCCCAAAGCTGGCCCTCGGCGTGAAATGCGCCGGGGGTCAGTCTGCAACTAGAGCGAAAGTCCTACAGACAACGGTGATGGGCGCGCGTAGGTTGCGCAATGGGGACGGGCGTCGGGGCCGAGTTCTTGCCTCAAGAGTTGGGTGGGGGCGTCCGACCCTTTGATTCGCGGGGCTCCTACTGGAGAACGTTGGAGGCGACGCCCAGAATCGAACTGGGGATGGAGGTTTTGCAGACCTCTGCCTTGCCACTTGGCTACGTCGCCGCGCCCTTCGAGATCCGATTCTACCTTCGCCGCCTCCCGGCTCAGGTACCGCCGCCACTACGCTAGGCGGCGCATGGACCCAGACGACTTCCGCGACGTCATGGCCCGGCTGGCCGCGAGCGTGGTCGTGATCAGCGCCCGGCTCGACCTCGGGTTTCGCGGCCTCACGGCGACCAGCCTGGTCTCCATCTCGGCGGAACCGCCGATGGTGCTGGTGGGCCTGGAGCGCCCGACACTGACCCTCAACGCAGTCGTCGAAACCAAGGCCTTCAACGTGAGCGTCCTGACGCGCTCCCAGGAGTTCATCGCCGAGCGGTTCGCCGGCCGCGCCCCCGCCGTTGCGGCCGCCTGGAACGACATCCCGCACCACCTCGGCGCCAACGGCATCCCGCTCATCGACGGCTGCGTGGCCTGGCTGGAGTGCAAGCTCGCCCAGGTCCATGAGGCAGGGGACCACGACATCTGCGTCGGTGAGGTCGAGAACGCCATCAAAGGCGCGGGGGAGCCCCTCATCCTGTGGGACCGCTCGTTCTGGAGCCTGCGCTGAGAAACGCGGTCAGTACGGGAGGTCGTCCTCTTCCATGCCGAAGTGGTGGCCGACCTCGTGCAGGATGGTCCGCCGCACCTCCTCCACGAGCTCTTCCATGGAGTTCGTCACTCGCTCGTGCGCGCGCTTGTACAGCGTCACCCGCTCGGGCATGCCCTCGCCTGCGCCCAACGCGGTGGCTCCCTCGTACAAGCCCATCAGGCCTTCCCGCGAACCCTCCTCGATGATGAAGATCGTGTTTTCGAGGTATGGCTTGAACTCCTCCGGTATCGAGTCCACCGCGGCCTGCGCCGCCTCCTCGAACTGAGCCATGCTGACGTGCACATGAAGATGATCGCGAATCAGATCAGGAACGTCACCGTCGTCGGCGCCGGGACGATGGGCTCCCAGATCGGCCTGCAGACCGCGGTTGCGGGCGGCTACCAGGTCACGCTCGTCGACGCCGTCCCGGGCCAGCTGGAACGCGCGCGCGCCCAGAACCGGAAGCTCCTCGACCGCTCAATCGAAAAGGGCCGCCTCACCAGAGAACAGGCCGACGCCGCGCTGGGTCGCATCACGGAAAGCGGCGAGCTCGAAAACTCGGCGGCGGGCGCAGACCTCGTCATCGAGGCCGTCGTCGAGGACTTCGAGACCAAGAAGGAGGTCTTCACCAAGCTCGGCAAGTCAGCCAAGAAGGAGGCGATCCTGGCCAGCAACTCGAGCACGATCGCCATCAGCCGGCTGGCCGAGCTCACCGGCAATCCCGCGCGCTGCTGCAACATGCACTTCTTCCACCCGGTCACGGTCATGCAGCTGTGCGAAGTCGTGAAAGGACCGAAGACATCGGATCAGACCGTCGAGGCGGCGATAGAGTTCGTGCGCAGCATCGACCGCACGCCGGTCGTCCTGAACAAGGAGATCTGGGGCTTCATCGTCAATCGCATCCTGTTTGCCGCGTCCGAGGAGGCGATGCACCTTCTCGAGGGCGGCTACGCCAGCGCCGAGGACATCGACACCGCGGTGCAGAAGGGCCTGAACTGGCCGATGGGTCCATTCCACCTGCTCGACTTCAGCGGCCTCGACATCTTTTACGGGGCGATGAAGGACCGCCACCGGCAGGGTGAGGGCCGCGATGCTCCGGAGGTCCTGCGCAAGCTGGTGGAGCAGGGGCACCTCGGCAGGAAGACGGGCAAGGGCTTCTTCCAATACGAGAAATAGGCGCAGGGGGAAAATAGGCTCGCCCCCGTAGCCCAATGGCAGAGGCAGCCGGCTTAAACCCGGTCCAGCGCGGGTTCGACCCCCGCCGGGGGTACTGCAACTGCAACTAGAATCGTTGTGAAGTGCCGACCCACCTGGAAGAGGAACCGGATGAGCCCGAGGAGCCGGATGAGCCGAGCACCCCGGGCGACGGCGCCGCACCGACACGCAGCGTACCGAACGTCGGGCTGCCCATCCGCGACTGGGAGTACGCGACCCACGTCCTGACGGTGGCGCAGGTAGTCGATGGCGCAACGCTGGTCAAGATCCTCAAAGAATCCGGAGCGGACGGCTGGGAGCTGGCTGAAGTCGTCGATGGGGGGGAGAAGCGCGTGCTCCTGATGAGGAGACCGAAGCGCTCCGCGCGCGAAGCGCGCCGCGTCGGATTCGCACCTCCCACACCCAACTGACCGGATCTGCGCCGCGCCGGAGGCGGCGCGTGCTGGTCGTCGAGGATGATGCCCCCATCCGTACCCTCGTCGCCGAGGTCGTCAAGCTTCAGGGCCACGAGGTGCTCGAGGCCGCCAACGGCGCGCAGGCGATCGAGCTCGCCTCCAGTGGCCAGCCGGACCTCGTGCTCGTCGACTGGGTCCTGCCCGACATCAGCGGCACCGAGGTCATCCTCGAGCTGCGGCGGCAAGGCCTCACCGGCCCGGTCGTGATGCTGACCGCCCGCTCCGCAAAGATGGACGAGGTGGTTGGTCTCGAGGTCGGAGCCGACGACTACATCACCAAGCCGTTCGATTCCCGCATCCTCGCGGCTCGGATCAACGCCCACCTAAGGAGAGCAGCACTGGCCGAGTCGGGCGGAGGACGCGAAGGCCTGCTCACCGTGGGCGCGCTGCAGATCGACAACGCCGCCCGCAGGCTCAAGCTCGGCGAGAGTGAGATCCCCCTGACCATGACGGAGTTCAACCTCCTGGCGGTGCTGGCGGCCAACCCGGAGCGGGTGCTGACCCGGGCCCAGCTCAGAGACAAGGTCTGGGGCTATCCCCATGACCTTGACGACCACTCGGTCGATCCCCACGTGCAGCGCTTGCGGCGCAAGCTCTCCGAATACACCAACACCGGCGTCAACCTGGAAGCCATACCCGGCCTGGGTTACCGACTGTCGGTCCGGCCCGTTTCAGACTAGGTGGAGCGAGTTAGGGGGGTCGGCGACCCGCGCCCGATCGGCATCTTCGACTCCGGTGTGGGCGGCCTCACTGTTCTGCGGGCAATCCGCGAGCAGCTGCCGATGGAGCCGACGATCTACGTTGCGGACCTCCTCCACTTCCCGTACGGCCCGCGTTTCCAGGATGAGGTTCGTGGTTTCGCGCTCGACATCGTCCGTTACCTCGAAAGCCGCGACGTCAAGCTCGTCGTCATCGCTTGCAACACGGCGACGGCAGCCGCGCTCAACCAGGCCCGCGAGCTGTTCGAGGTGCCGATCGTCGGCGTGATCAGCCCGGGCGCCCAGGCCGCCGTCGAGGCGACGAGGAACAATCGCGTCGGGGTGATCTCGACCGAGGGAACCATGCGCAGCCAGGAATACCTCCACGCGATCAAGGAGATCGACCCTATGGTGGGCGTCTACCAGAAGGCCTGCCCCGAGCTCGTCGAACTTGTGGAGGCCGGCGAGGCAGACTCGCCGCAAGCGGAGGAGGTCCTGCGCCGCGACCTCGAGGACATAGTCCGGCTCGGCGCCGACACGCTCGTGCTGGGCTGCACGCACTATCCGCTCCTGAAACCTGCCATCAGCCGCGTTTATCCCGGCCGGTTCCAGCTCGTCGACTCGGCGCTGACGACGGCGGCCAAAGTCGCGCGCCACCTCGACCATTCCCGCCTGCGCGCCGGCGGGGCCGAGCCCGAGCACGAGGTACTGGTCACCGCAGTGCCCCAGCACTTCGACCGGATCGCGGCCAACCTGTTCGGTGACCCCGTCCGCGCGCAGGAGGTGCAGCTCTGGGAGAAGCAGACGACGTAGGCGCCGGCCCCAACCTCTTCGGGCCGGTCGTCGGAGACCTGGCCGGCATCGAGGCCGACCTCCGCCGCCTCATTGCGGCCGACCCCGACGTCGTCTCCGCCCCAATGGCCGACCTGTTCGCGGCCGGTGGCAAGCGCTTGCGCCCGGCGCTCGTGCTGCTGACGGCAAGGATCGGGACGTACGACCTCAAACGGTTGACGCCGGCCGCGATGGCTGTGGAGCTCACCCACGCCGCCACCCTCGTCCACGACGACGTGATCGATCGCGCGACCGTCCGCCGCGGCCGTCCCACGATCGCCGCTCAGCTCGGTGACGAGCCGGCGATCGTCGTCGGAGACTTCTACTTCGCGAAGGCCTACGAGCAGGCTGCGCTCACACAGTCACCCGAGGTCGTGACCATCCTCGCCGACGCGGTGATGAAGATCTGCGCGGGCGAGGTGCGGCAGCAGGCCATCAGGTACCAGTACGACGTGGCGACCCTGGACGAGTACATGCCACGTATCGAGGCGAAGACGGCGACTCTGCTCGCGGCGTGCTGCGACATCGGCGCGCTGCTTGGCGGGCTCGACGCCGGAACCCGTTCACACCTGCGCGACTACGGCCGCCTCCTTGGACTCGCGTTTCAGATCACGGACGACGTGCTCGATTACACCGGCACGCAGGACGAGGTCGGCAAGCCGATCGGCCATGACGTCGCAGAAGGATTCGCGACGTTGCCGTTGATGGTCGCGCGGGAGGAACCTGCCGTCGCACGGCGTCTTTCGGCTCTGTTGCGCCCCGGCCATGAGCTGTCCACAAGCGAGGCCGAGGAGGTCGTCGCGGTCGTGCGCTCGAGCTCCGGACCTGCGCTTGCACTCCAAAGAGCACGATCGCTTGCCTCCGATGCGCGCCGCGCGCTGGCGGCTATCAAGGGTGGCGAGGCAGTTAAAACGCTCTCGGCGCTGGCCACCTACGTGGTATCTCGAAAGCTCTAACCTCTTCTTCGTGGGTCCGGGGAGCAGGGTCAGGCTCGTGGGTATCGGCCCCGGCCACCCAGGCTTGGCAACCGTGTCGGCGGTCGAGGCGATCAAGGATGCCGACGTCATTCGCCAGAGCGATGGCTGTGGCGCCGCGCTCCTTCATTTCGCTTCACCCGGCGCTGACATCGGTCCGCTCGGTTCGGCGGACGAGGTCGTGCGCTTCGCGCGGGCGGGCCGCAAGGTCACGGTGCTGTTTCCCGGCAATCCATACGCGTTCTCGAACGGCGGCGAGATGGCGGAACGCCTCCACCGTGCGGGTGTCGACTTCGAAGCCGTGCCCGGCCTGGTTCTCGAGCTGGCAGCACCCGTCATGAGCGGGATACCGCTCACCATCGAAGGCCGCTCGGCATCGATCGGCTTTGGGCTCGTCAAGGGCGCGGACACGGTGGTGCTGCGGCTCGCGTCTGGCTGGTGGGAGTCGGGAATCAACGCGCTGCTGGCGGACGGAAGAAAGCATGAGACACCGGCTGCCCTCATCCTCAACCCGGGACAGCCTGGACAGCATCGCGTCAGCGCGCCGCTCGGTGAGCTTGCGCGCAAGGCGGCCACATATGGCTTGCGCGGAGACGCGCTGCTCGTGCTCGGACCGGGCGTCGACATGGCCGAGGAGCTCGACACACTCGCGAAGCGGCCGCTTCACGGTCGGCGGGTCCTGATCACGCGCGCGCGTCACCAGGTCGAAGGGTTCCGGCGAGACCTCGTCGACATGGGCGCGGCCGTGGTCGAGATCCCCACCCTGGAGGTGCGGCCGATGCCGACGGACGACCGCGTCCGCAACGCGATTGTCAACCTCGGCCGGACGGCGCTCGTCATCTTCGCCTCGGCCAACGCCGTCGCCATCTTCTACAAGATGCTGGTGGAGACGGGCGCTGACTCGCGCGCGCTGCACGCTTCCAAGCTGTGCGCGATCGGGCAGGAGACGGCCGAGATGCTCCAGAACCACGGGCTGCGGCCGGAGCTCGTGACCTCGGAGTACACCGCCGAGGGTCTGGCGAAAGCGCTGGAAGGCTGGGAGATGGAGGGGATGCGCGTCCTCGTGCCCCGTGCGGAGGTCGCCCGAGACGCTTTACCATCCCTGCTCGCGATGAGAGGAGCCGAGGTCGAGATCCTGCCTGTCTATCAAGCGGTCCTGCCCGTCGAGGCAGGCCCGGCGCTGATGCGGCTGTTCGCATCAGAAGGTGCGGACGTGATCACGTTCACCAGCTCGTCAACGGTCGCCAACTTCGTGCGGGCGTTTCCCGACGACAGGTTGCCGGCCGTGCTCGGGGATGCCGAGGTCGCATGCATGGGACCCGTGACCGCGGACACGGCCCGCAAGCTCGGCTTGCGAGTCGACATCGTCGCGCGCGAGTACACGACCAGGGGCCTCGTGCAGGCGATCGTGGAGGCCGCCGCCAGGCGATGAGCAAGTCCAAGCGCCGTCTCGAGGTGGTGCCGAGTCCCGAGGCCGAGGCGGTCGAGCTTCCGCCGGCGTGGAAGAAGCGGCCGTGGGTGCCCTACGTGATCATGGGTGCGCTCGTCGCTGTCGTGCTTGGGGCCGGGCTGGCGCTGCAGCAGGCGGTCGCGCAGCCGCGGCCCGTGGCGCTGGCCGACTGCGTGACCGCGCCTGCCACCGGCGTGCATGCCTTCGTCGCCGCCCAGCCGATCTGCGTTGCCCCGAATCACAAGTACCAGGCCACCCTGAACACGACGCAAGGCCAGGTGGTGATCGAGCTGCTGCCCGACACGGCGCCGTTCACCGTGAACAACTTCATGGTTCTGGCGCTCAACGGCTACTACACCGGCAGCCCGTTCTGGAAGAGCGAGACCTGGGTCGTTCAAGCCGGGGATCCGAAAGGCGATGGAACCGGCGGACCGGGCTACGACCTTCCCGACGAGCCGGCCTCCTTTTTGAATTGGGACCTTGGCTCGGTTGGGATGGCGCGCGTCCCGGGCGCCTCGGTCAACGGGAGCCAGTTCTTCATCACCAAGGCGGCCTGGCCAGGAAGCGGGCCTACGGCCACCTACAACCGGTTTGGGACAGTCGTCTCCGGCATGGACAAGGTCCAGGCCATAACCACGACCGACAAGATCAACTCGATCTCCATTGTGGTGACCTGAAACAAGGCTGATCTTCCGCTTACAGACGGCGGACTATAATCCGGCTGATGCCCATACATCCCATCTGGATCATCGCCATTCTGGTCGTCGTCCTGATCATCTTCGGCCCGGGTCGGTTGCCCGAGCTCGGAGCTGGTGTCGGCAAGGCCATGCGCGAGTTCCGGAAGGCGACTTCGGAGTTGACGAACGAGGTCACGTCCGCGGTGCAGCCGGCGCCAACGCCGCCGCCCGCCGCCGCACCTCCGGCTGCTCCGGCGCCTACCGAGAGCGCCCCGGCCACGGGCTCGGAGTCAGCCTCTCCGTCCAACCGCTGAGGTTCGTTCCGTGGCGATCCTAGACCGGGTTCTTCGACGCACGCCTCGGGTCGAGGTCCCTGTCGAAGAAACGCGCATGTCGATCATCGAGCACCTCGAGGCGCTGCGCCGGGCGCTGATCGTCATCATCATCGCCTGGGCGCTGACCACCGTGGCGGCGTTCTTCGTCTCGCGCCAGGTGGTCGGCTGGCTGATCACCCGAGCTGGGATCGGCCACGGCGTCTACTTCAATCCCGCTGGGGGCGTTCTCACCGACCTCAAGGTCGCGATCTACCTGGGTTTGATCGTCGCGGCGCCCATCGTCATCCAGCAGATCTGGTGGTTCGTCAGCCCCGGCTTGCACCGCCAGGAGCGGCGCCTGATGCTGCCGCTCATCGTGGCCACGATCTTCTTCTTTGGTCTTGGGATTGCGGCCGCGGTGTTCGCCCTGCCGCTGTACATCCGCGTGCTGAGCTCGTTCGCCCCGCCGAACACCTCATACCTCGCGGACATCAACGAGCTGATCGGGTTCATCCTCATCATGGTCATCGGCTTCGGGCTCGTGTTCGAGCTGCCGGTTGTGATCATGGTCCTGGGCATCCTGCGCGTCATCAACTCCAAATGGCTGTACAAGAATCGCGTTTGGTGGTTCCTCGGCCTTGGCATCGCGTCCAACTTCCTGACTCCTGGCGTCGATCCGCTGACTCCCCTGCTCATGTTCGTGCCGCTCTACATCTTTTACGAAGCCAGCGCTCTGATCCTCAAACTTAGCGGCCGATGACCGCGACATCTCGCAGGGATGGACGGGAACCCGGTCAGCTGCGGCCGCTGAAGATCGAGTTGGGCGTCAACGTCCACGCGGAAGGTTCGTGCCTCATCGAGATGGGTCGGACGCGGGTGTGGATCACTGCGAGCGTCGAGGACCGCGTGCCCGCGCACCGTCGCGGCAGCGGCCAGGGTTGGATCACTGCCGAGTACTCGATGCTGCCGCGCTCGACGCACGACCGCGGGACGCGCGAGGCAATCCAGGGCCGGATCGGTGGGCGCACTCATGAGATCCAACGCTTGATCGGTCGATCGCTGAGGGCCGCGGTCGATATGGGCAAGATCGGCGAACGCACGATCACGCTCGACTGTGACGTGCTGCAAGCGGACGGCGGAACACGCACGGCGTCGATCACAGGCGCGTTCTGCGCGCTGTACATGGCCGTCAAGCGGATGAAGGATGCACGGATGGTGAGCGAGATTCCCGTGCGCCAGTACCTCGCCGCGGTGAGCTGCGGCATCGTCGATGGTGTCCCGGTCCTCGACCTCGATTACGCGGAGGACTTTCACGCCTCGACGGACCTGAACTGCGTGATGGTCGAGGACGGCCGCCTGGTCGAGCTCCAGGCGACGGCGGAGGGCGCGCCGTACGATCGGTCGGAGCTTGACGCGATGCTGGCCCTTGCCGGCAAGGGCATCAAGGAGCTCATCCTCGCCCAGAAACGCGCGATAGCAACACTTGGCTGAGCGCCGGCTGGTCATTGCCACCGGCAATGCGGGAAAGCTGGGTGAGTATCGTTCGCTGCTCGCCGGGACGGAGCTGAGGCTCGTCCCTGCCGATCCGGGTGTGGCAGAGGTGGGGAGCACGTACGCCGAGAATGCCCAGCTGAAAGCGGAGGCGGCGCGCGAGGCGCTTGGGCTGCCCGCGGTGGGTGACGACTCCGGCGTCGAGGTCGAGGTACTGAAAGGATTCCCCGGCATTCACTCCGCGCGCATCGGTCCCACGCAAAAGGAACGGACGCAGGTGCTGCTGGATCGTCTGGCGGGCCATCCGCGGCCGTGGCTGGCGCGCTTCGTGTGCACGATCGGACTGGCCGTCCCTGGCCGGCAAACGGAGTTCTTCGAAGGCGAGTGCCGCGGGGAGATCATCCCGGAGTGGAGGGGGGAGGCGGGGTTCGGCTACGACCCGGTGTTCCTGGTTCCCGAGGCGGGGAGGACGTTTGGGGAGATGAGCTCGGAGGAGAAGGCCCTGTACAGCCATCGAGCGCGCGCGGTGCTCGCGATGCTCGCCTCGGGCGCGCTGGAGCGTCTCTACTAGTTATCTAGAATTAGCCCGCGCTCAAGCTCTCGCGATCGGCGCGCAACTCAGAGTGGCGGGCGGTAGCTTAGCTCGGCAAAGCGCCTGGTTTGGGACCAGGAGACCGCGAGTTCGAATCTCGCCCGCCCGACCAGCTCACCAAATCGAATTGGAGTAGGTCGCCTGGAGCAGGTTAACGCGCTCTCCAAAAGCCGTTGACTTGACTCCCGAATTTGGCTCGCTGGTACCAAATCAGCTGGGTGCCCAGCCACCCAATTGCAAGAAAGCTAACAGGGCAGAATGATGGCTCCGGCCCATGGCCCAAACAGAGGACGTAGCACGGCAGATAAGGAGAGCACTGCCAGTAGCGTCGTCACGGTGGGCAAGAGCGGAGCCTTACGCCAGGCAGCCACTGACGTCGTGACATCGTCAAGGTTCTCGACCCGCTTCACCCGGCCCCACCGATCGCGCCGGTTGGCCTCGCTCACCGTCACGACCTCGAACCGGACGCGCAAGGCGGGCTCC
>DATINX010000287.1:0-2945 GCA_035473835.1 Candidatus Dormiibacterota bacterium
TGTCGTCCGCTTACCGAAAGCGCGAACAATCCCGTGCTGCGAGCAATGCTTGGCCGGCGGCTGAGGGACGCGTGATCGACAACCCGATGAGCGGGGAGCGGATTGTCATTCGCGAGAGCGGCGAAGCAACTGGCGGGCGGCGGCTCTCCTTTGATCTCTTCCTGCCTCCCGGTGGGCACGTTCCCGCCGGTCACATTCATCCTGTCCAGGAGGAGCGATTCACAGTGCTGGCTGGACGGATGCGTTTCCGTTTCGATCGCCGAAGCATCCTGGCGGTCCCGGGAGAAACCGTCGTGATACCGGCCGGAAGGCCACACTGGTTCGGCAACGCCGGCGTGGAGGTCGCGCATGCCCGCGTGGAGGTGCGGCCGGCACTGCTGATGGAGGAGCTGCTCCAGGCGACTGCGCGGCTGGGCCAGCGCGGGCACGTCCCCGGCACCCGGCTGCCCCGGCCCTGGGACCTTGCGCTCGTCCTCCTCAAGTACAGGCGCGAGCTCGCAGTCCCGCACGTGCCGGCGTTCCTTGTCAATGCTCTCCTGACCCCGCTCGCATGGTTTGGACGTCATAGCACCGAAGATCCCGAGCCTCCGCGGCCACGATGACGACCCTGCTGATGGTTCACGATCAGGTCGGCACAGGCCCGCAGATGTTCGTAAGTCAGGCGGGCGCAACGATCCCACGCGTCCGGCTGGTCCCCTTGCTGCTATAGGAGCGATGCGGCGAGCCCTTCGAATCGCTGCCCTTAGCGCCGGTGCCGCCGGGCTGCTGGCGCTGCCCTTCATGTCAGAGGTCCGCGTCAGGCGAGCCGCGCGTCCCCTGACGGATCGTTGGCGCGAAGCGCACATCGAGCGACGCCGGTCGACCCAGCTCGGAATCAGCTTTCGCCCGCCGCAGGTCGAGGCGTTCGGATTGGATCTCCGGACGACGATGCGAACGCTCCTCCAGCATCCCTTTGAGGTCATTCGACTGGGCGCCTATTGGAACCGCATGGAACCGAAACCGGGCCGGTTTCTACCGGATGAGCTCGATTATCTGGTCGATGCTGCCGAACAAGCGGGGAAGCAAATCATTCTCTGCGTGGGTCCAATGAAAACGTTCAGCTATCCGGAGTTCTTCGTACCCGCGCACCATCTCACGCAGCCTCTGCGCGAGGGCGCCCTCGTTCAGCCGAACGCGCATCCCTCGCTTCTGGCGGCCGCAACTGAATTCGTCACACGCATTGTGGAGCGCTACCGGGGTCGGAAAGCAATCGTTGCCTGGCAGGTAGAGCACGAAGCCGTGGACCCGCTCGGAATCGAGCATTCGTGGCGCCTAGCGGCTGCGTTCGTGGAGAAGGAGGTCGCAGCGGTGAGAGACGCCGACCCAACCAGACCGATTGTGATGACCGGCTTCCTGCCCACTTCATTGCCCGTGCGCCTGCAGCAGTGGTGGCGCACGCGAGACCAGGGCGATTCGTTATCAGTGGCCCAGCGGCTGGCCGACATCGTAGGCATTGACTACTACCCGCGCCACGCGCTGGTGAGCCTCGGCGGGATGACGCTGTATCTGAACGGCAGCGGGAGTCCTTGGCAGCAGGGTAGGCGAAGGCAGTTGTTCGCATGGGCCCGCACCCAGGGACGGCGCTTGATCATCTCGGAAGGACAAGCGGAACCTTGGGAAACAGTGACCACTCCGCCGAATCCCCACAACCTGGCGATGTACAGCTGCTTGCCGGAGCAAGTGATTGAGAACTACAACCGGTGCATGCGCTGGGCTCGACATGGGGATTTTCCCCTGGACTCGTACCTCTTCTGGGGAGCCGAATACTGGATACTGCGAGAGCGATCCGGCGACTCTAGCTACATCGAGGCGTTCGCTCGCATCCTCGAGAACGCCTGACCGCGATGGGCGCGCCGCCGAGGTGGGTCGTGCGCTCGATCCGGTCCCCGGCATCCGGATGCGAACGCGGCGGGACGCTGGCGGTCGTAGGTTCCGACTCCCGATGCGGACGCTCGTCGGTGTAGCTAGGACAACGGAACCTGGCCCTCTCGCCATCGTCAAGCTGGATTGACAGTTGAGGACAACATATTAGAATAATCAACTGTAGTTGACCATGCGTAGAATCCCGAAGGCCGTGACGGACAGTTGGGATCGGTTGCCCAATGATCCGCCGTTGGCCGCGCTTGGCGCGAGCCACACCTTGCACCGAGCTCTTGCTCACTGGCAGACCGATCTCGTACGTGAGGCTGTGGCGTCCGGCGCCAGTTGGGAGGAGATCGGCATCTCGCTTGGCACCACCAAGCAGGGCGCATGGGCGCGATTCCGCGTGCCACTTGAAGGCAAAGGAGGACCAGCCGTGATGGACTCAGGCAAGCGGCAGCAGCCCCGTCAGCGTGCTCGTGATTTATGGGAGGCGGGCCAGGCGCGACTCCGCGAGATGGAGGACAAATGGCGCGATGAACACGAGGGCTTGCGGAACCAGGTTCGGGAAAGCAAGGACCGATTGTCAGAGGCCAAGCGCCGACATGCACGCGAGCGGCGGGATGCTCGTCAGGAACTTCGCCGTGAGGTGGACACAGCCAGAGCGTCCTGATCGACGGGGTCGGGGGGACGGGACACTATTTGAACTCCCGAAGCCTGCCGGTCAGCCCCCGGCCGCGCCTCCAGCGCCAAGCCGGGCCATGTTCGCGAGGGCCGGGCCCGTGTTGGTCATCAGCGATGTGAAGGCATCCACCACCCGCTGGTCGTCCAGCCGCTCAACTGCCCCTCGCGCGGGGTTGAGGCGGAAGTTGTCGTTCCAGGTCGTCAGAGCGGGGTCCTCGGCCCGGGCGACCAACCCGGTCATCCCGGCGTACGCCAGCCCGAGCAGGTCGGCCGTGTTGCCTGACCAGACGACAACCGGGCAGAGCGCGTTCTTGACGTGGTCGTCATCCTTCACCGCCTCGACCGCCGCCACCGTCGCTGCG
>DATINX010000288.1:0-4077 GCA_035473835.1 Candidatus Dormiibacterota bacterium
GTCGCCAGAGGTTCGTGTCATCGACGAAGGCATCGGCGTGCCTGAGACGGATCGGGAGCGAATCTTCGAGCAGTTCTATCGCGTCGACAACGTCGAGTTCGGCTATCCGTCAGGCACCGGGCTGGGCCTGTACATCAGCCGCAGGCTGGCCCAAAGGAATGGTGGACAGCTGTTCCTCGAGAAGTCCGACGGCAGGGGCAGTGTCTTCACGCTGCGCCTCCAGCGCGCGAAAGCCTAGGCGATCGGTCCCCTGCTGTCCTAGTCGAGTGGTCAGGCGCGGCGGCCGCGAATTAACCACGTTGCGAGGGCCACCACCAGCAGGACTCCGACTGCGACCGAGATGCCGTACCACATGCCTGGATCAATGGTCGACCGCACGCGCCCGCTACCACTTCGTTCTCCATGCTGGGCCAGACACATTCTTCAACGGAGCAGGTCCAGTTCACACTGCGCCGGGTCTTGTGTCCGAAACGGGCAGAATCGTATTGGGCGCCGGCGTAGCTCAGCTTGGACGAGCAGCGGTCTTTTAAACCGAGGGTCCGGGGTTCGAGTCCCCGCGCCGGCACCATTTCTCGTATTCAGTTCTGGCTCAGGGTCGGGATTAGATATTGCCAACGGTATTGCCAATAGACGCCGTGAAGGCTGCCGAGAGGAGGGTTCTGTGAACTCGCGGGTGCCACTCATTGGCCGCCGCTGAACTCAGCGAGCAGCGAATTACCAGACCGCTGCCGCCAGCCCTCAGCGCTGGCCACGTAGGGCTGACGATCCAGCCCCAATCGGAGAGGTCAGCGATGAGTCGCGTCCCGGCTAGGACAGGTTCCTGCTGAGCCAAGGTACTGAGTTCCGTCTCGGGATCGAAATTGGCTCGGGAGCAGACAGATATGTCCGGAGGCTTGAGTCCTCGGACGCACGGGTCTGGACCGTGAGGCACCAGGTCCATTCCGTGAGCTCATTTGAAGACGATGAGGGGCCCCAAGGCCCAGACGCCGAGTTCTGGGTTAGCCGCCTTGAGGTCGAGCCGGCCGCACGCGAAGGTAGGTCCCTGGCGTGACCAGGTCCGCCTCGAGGTCGGTGCCGGAACTGCTCGCCGCCTGTGCTTCGGTAATCGAGGATGACCAATCAGGATGCCCGACGCTGTGCTCGCCCTTAGCTGCCTCGCTCGGTCGGCGTCGATCCAGGCGACGAGGTCGTTGTACGTGTGTCCGTTCTCGATCAGTCCGAGGCCGAGCCAGAAGGTGTCCGTAGTCTGGTCGACGAGGTGAACGGTCAGCCGGCCCGGCCGCATCTGGCTCGGGCCGGAATACTGGCAACCGCCGGCCGTCAGCGTGATAGTCGCGGTAGCGGTCGCCGGAGCCGGACTGCTTGCGGCCGTGCTTTGCCCGCTGCAGGCTATCGGCAATAAGAAACACATCGCAGCCAACACACCCGCACCGCCACAGAACTTCCTGAGCATGCTTTGCCTCCTCGTCGAGGGATTTCGCAGGCATGTTTTTGGACGATCGCGCTAAAGAAGTTCTAAAAAGACTCCGGACAGGCGGTCTGGTGCAGATACTGCAGGCACTCCGCTGTGGTGAGCGACCGCGTCAGGCGGTGCCGAGCTAACGCGATCAGGTCGTCGAGATCCAAGGCCCAGATGCGGATCTTGCCGTCGCCGCCAGTTGATGCGAGCCGCTTCCCGTCCGGGCTGAAGGCGACCTGCCCGACGGTACCACTGTGGCCTGGCAACCGCAGGGTGTTGGTTCCGGTCGCCACGTCCCAGATCACCTATTCACATGTGCTGCCGTCGGTGCATAAGGAGACGGCCGCGGCGATGGATCGAGTGCTTACCGGGAAGTAGCTCATGACCCGAACCCCGGGAAGACGCGGGTTCAACTCCCGCCGCGTCCACCAAGCCGAACAATCGCCTTGAACTCGGCTCTACATGAGCTAGTCGCTGCAGCCGGCGTTCTTCGACGCTGACCCGTCCGTCTGCGCCCGCTTGATCACTTCCCCGGCTGCGTCGCGGCCCAGCTTCAGGCCCGCGTCGATGTCGGTTCGGTAGTGGATCCCGGCCCACAGGCGTGACACGGCAAAGTCGTCAGCCGTCTGGTTGATCGAGGCGGCTTCGCGCGGGAACAAGTAGGCGAGAATCGCGCCATATGCGCCCGATCCACCGCCGTGCGCCGCCGGGTAGCTCGGGTGGTTGGGGGTTGTGAACAGCGGCGCGAAACCAGGAGACGCCTGGAAAGGCCGTATGCGCCAGTACGTGAACTTGGCGTCCCAGGTCGCGACCAGGGCGTCGAACTCTGCCACCGCCATCAGCGCATAGGCGCGTGCGGCGCGCGGCGGATTTTCAGCAAGCCGCTCCTCGAACAGTCGCTTCGCGGCCGTCTTGTACCAGGAAAGAGTGACCCCTTCGTCGGTCTGGGCGAGAAATGCCTCGGCCTTCTGAGCGAATGTTGGTTTGAAGTTGATGACTTCATTGAGATCGGCGGTGAAATCCGCGCTGCCAAAAACCGGAGGCGGTCCCGGTCGAAACTCCGAGCCCGAGCTCAGCACCCAGGGCTGCCACTTGCCCGCCACCGGCGTCACGGGGTTGGTCCCGGTCCAGAGTCCAGGTCCGACCGGGATGACACCATCCCAGGGGAGGTCGTGGTGGTCGTTCTTCCCGTGCAAGACCACGGCCGCGCCGACCTTCTGGCCCAGGTCGAGGCCGGCCGCAACGTCGCTTGGAAACTCGACGCCGGCAGCCACGCGTGTCTGAGCTGCGTCTTGCGCCTTCTGTATGAACGTGGCCGCGTCGACGGGGTAGAGGTATCCGAGCACCTCCGCCGCAGCTCGCCCCGCCGCGGCGAGCTCGCTCGGGTACGAAGGGCTTCTTGGCGTCGCGACCGCGGTCTTCAGGTCCGAATGCAGGTCGGGCCGCGTGCGGTTGTACACGTACTTCCAGTGCCAGGTCGCGATGATCGCGTCGTAAATGGCCGTCATCACGAGCGCAAGCTGGCGGCTGCCGTCAGGACCGCGCCTCCCGAGCGGGGCGGCGGGACCCACAATGTAGGGCACCGCATAGTCGACCCAGCGGTAGACGGGCGAGCCGGCGTCCCAGAAGTCGATGGCGTCGAGGACAGCGGCGCTACGCGCTGCGGCAAGCGCCTCCAGCTGCTTGAGCTCGGCCTTCGTCGCTGCCTTGCCCGGTGGTGGAGGAACACTGATCGCCGAGCCCGATGCGATCACCCATGTCTTCCAGGCACCAGCGCCTGGTTCGATTTGGCCGCACGATTCTCCATCCGTCTCAGCAGCCAGAACCGGGCGGACGTCCAACGCGAAGCTCCCCGCGGCGCCGAGCGCCGCGCCCGCCATGCCCATGCGAAGCAGGTCGCGCCGCGTGAGATTCCTGGATGAAACCGAGAGCCTGTGAGCCATGCCGCCCTCCTGCCCTAAGGCCGTCTCCGCCGAGGGTGCTCGACCGCGGTCGTAACATGCGCGCCGACCGCGCGGTATCCCTACCGGCGAGCACATCTTATGAGGTCATAAGCCATGTGGCAAGAACGGTTCTTGCCTTACGGGCAGTACCATCCAGGTGCCCTCCGATGGTTGCCTATCCCCCTGGGTTTCCTCGGGGTGGTGTGGGTCGCCGGCGACGCCCGCAAGCAGGGCTGGCACGACAAGCTCGCGCACACGCTCGTAATCCGCACCTGGCATCGAACGCTGTTTTGACGGACTGACCGGACAGGTCTGGACTCCCGTCAGGTTCACAAGGAGCCATCGGCCAACGTTCACCGCGGGGAGGTGAGTGTCATGCCATCGCTCAGCCTGGACACCATCAAGTGGGGAATCCCGGCGCCGCCCGACCTGCTGTCCCATCACGTCCATCACGTCCATCACGGTCTGTCACGCCGCGCATTCATCGGCACAATGGCGGGCGCGGCGGGCGACGCGGCCTCGAGGCGGGACACGCACCGCGGCTGGCAGAAGCGGATCCCGTCAGGAGGAGCCGCCAAGTGAGAACCAAAATCCTGGACGCTCGTAAAGATCCCGGGAGACGCTGCATCGGACGCGGGTTCAACTCCCGCCGCCTCCGCCAAGCCGAACTCGGTT
>DATINX010000289.1:0-8116 GCA_035473835.1 Candidatus Dormiibacterota bacterium
TGAAGTACCTCCTAGCCCCGATCGTCGCCTGGACGATCTGCCAGATCGCGAAGGTCACGCTCACCTCGGTCCGCCAGCGACGTTTGAACCTTAGGGTGCTCGCCGAGACGGGTGGCATGCCGAGCAGCCACAGCGCCATCGTGATGGGCCTCACCGCCGCCACCGGTAAATATGCGGGCGTCACTTCCCCTGAGTTCGCGATCGCCCTTATCTTCTCGTTCGTGGTGATGTACGACGCCGCCGGCCTGCGCCGGGCCGCCGGCCGCCAGGCCGCCATCCTGAACCGCCTCGTCGAGGACCTCGTGCACATGCGCGGAGTGCAGGAACAGCGGCTACGCGAGCTGCTCGGGCACACGCCCTTCGAGGTGATCGTCGGAGCGATCATCGGCGTCGCGGTCGGGCTCATCCTTTAATGACCAGGCTCGACGTGCTCGTGACCAAGGGCGGTTTTGCCGAATCGCGCGAACGGGCGCAGGCGTTGATTCTCGCGGGCAAGGTGCGCGTGGCCGGCGAAACCGTGCGCCGGCCAGACCGATCGGTAAGCGACGACGCGCCCATCTCCGTCGAGTCGGCGCCGGATTACGCGAGTCGCGGCGCCCTGAAGCTCGCGCCGGCCCTCGAACGATTTGGGGTGGATCCCGCCGGCCGGGTGTGCGCGGACATCGGAGCTTCGACGGGCGGCTTCACCGACGTGCTCCTTCGACGGGGAGCGGCGCGCGTTTATGCGATCGACGTCGGCCGCGGGCTGCTGCACTGGCGGCTGCGCCAGGACCCCCGCGTCGCCGTCATCGAGCGTCTCAATGCTCGTGACCTCGACTCTTTTCCAGAACCCATCGAGCTCGTCGTGATCGACGTTTCGTTCATAGGCCTCGAGAAAGTGCTGCCCGCGGTCCGCCGAGCCGCTCCCCATGCCGAGGTCGTGGCCCTCTTCAAGCCCCAGTTCGAGGTCGGGCGCGAGGAGGTCGGGAAGGGGGGTATCGTGCGCGACCCGCAAGCCGTCGAAGGGGCGCTGCGGCGGCTGCGTGAATGGTGTGAGGGCAACGGCTACGGGGTTCGAGCCGAAGCTCCGTCCGAGCTCAAAGGCGCCGAAGGCAACCAGGAGATCTTTCTCCACCTCGTGGCCAGGAGGTGAGCCCGGAGATGCCGACCGGATCTTCGGCGCCCATGCGGCCGATCTGCGTTGTTGCCGTCTGCGCTCCTCGCTCACGCAATGGCGATGCGCTCGACTGCGGTGCTCGACGGCGCCTAGCATCTCGACCACCTGGCCACCGAATCTCTCGGCCGGCCCTCCGGTCTCACCTCCCATGAAGGTATGTGTGCTGCACGGACCGGGGGCGGAGAAATCCGTGGTCGAGCGAACGCTGAAGGCGCTCGAGTCGCACGCGGCCGAGGCGTGGGAGGCCGACCGCGACGGTCCGGTCAGCGCCATCACGGGCCACCTCAAGGACACGACCCTGGTCGTCACCCTCGGCGGCGATGGCACGTTCCTTGCCGGCGGGCGCCTCGCCGCGCCTCGCGGCATACCGCTGCTGGGCGTCAACCTTGGCCGGCTCGGCTTCCTGACCGAGCTCGATGCGGATGAGCTCGAGGACGGCATCTCTCGCTACTTCAAAGGAGACTTCCGACTCGAAGAACGCAATGTCCTCCAGGCCTCGCTCACGCGCGAGGGCAAGAACGTGGCCCGCGCGATCGGCCTCAACGAGGCGGTCGTCAACCGTGCCGGTGAGGCCCGCCTGCTGCGCGTCGAGATCGACGTGGGCGGCCAGGCGGTGGGAGTCATCGACGCCGACGGCGTGATGGTAGCCACCGCGACCGGCTCGACGGCCTACTCCCTCGCGAGCGGTGGTCCCATCCTCGAACCCACGTTGCGCGACCTGGTCCTGGTCCCAGTGAACCCGTTTGCGCTCACCGTGCGGCCGATCGTGTTTCCGCATGGACAGGACATCACCCTCAGAGTCTTGCGCGGGCCCGCGGATCTGCGCATCGACGGCGCCCGGCGGGGGCGTGCCGTCCAGGCGGGCGACGCGCTTCGCTGTGGCTCTCATCCACGCCGCCTCAAGGTCGTTCGATTCAGCCCGCCCGAGACCTTCTACCGGCGGCTCGCCGACAAGCTTGGGTGGGGGCGGCCGCTCGTCCCCATGAAGTGATGCTCAGGGAGCTCAAGGTGCGCGACCTGGCACTGGTCGCGGAGTCGCGCGTTCGCTTTGGTCCAGGCCTGAACCTCCTCACGGGAGAGACCGGGAGCGGCAAGTCGCTGATCGTCGATGCTCTTGGGCTCACGCTGGGCGCACGCGGCGGCGCGGACCAGGTCAGGCATGGGGCCCAGCGTGCCACGATCGAGGGCGTTTTCGAGTCAGGAGGCGCAACGCTGGTGCTCCAGCGCGAGCTCGGCAAGCGCAGCGCGGCAAGAATCGACGGCCGGACCGCCAGCCCGGCGCAGCTCCGCGATCTTGGGCGCAGCCTGGTCGCGGTCCATGGCCAGCACGAGCACCACGCCCTTCTAGACACCGACACGCAGACAGACCTTCTTGACGGCTATGCCGCGGCGGGCGAGGTGCGGGCAGCGGTCGCAGCGGCTCATGGGGCGTGGTCAGCCGCCGTGAGCGCGCTCGGCGAGCTGGAGACGATACGGTCGCGCGGTCTGCGCGAGCAGGAATACCTTCGATGGCAGCTGGAGGAATTGCGGAACGCCGGCCTCAAACCAGGCGAGGATGCGGAGCTGTCCGCCGAACGCACCGCCGTGCGCCATGCGGCCAGGCTCGGGGAGCTGGGCAATGAAGCCTTGAACGCCATCCACGAAGACGGTCTCGCCCGCGCCGCCGCGGCCCTGCGTTCGGCCGCCGACCTGGATTCGCGGTTGGCCCCGCAAGCTGCCCGGCTGGCGACGGTGGAGGAAGAGGTCAGCGACGTCGGGGCCGAGCTTCGCCGCTATGCGGAGGCTCTCGACTCCGACCCCGGTCGCCTGGAGGGGATCGAGGCCCGCCTGGCGGTCCTCGACACGGTCAAGCGCAAGCACGGCGGCAGCCTGGAGACAGCCATCGCCGAGCAAGACCGGCTGGAGCGCCAGGTCGGTGCGACCGAGGATCTCGATGGCGCCGTCGCCGCTGCGACGAAGGAGCGCGATCGGTCTCGCGCCGGTCTCGAAGCAGCCGCCTCCCGGTTGACGAAAGCGCGTACCGAGGGCGCCCGGCGAATGGAGAAGGCCGTCGCGGCGGAGCTGCAGGGACTCCGCCTGGACGGCGCTCATTTCGAGATTCCGCTGAGGGTGCGCGCAGAGATCGGTCCCCAGGGGGCCGAGGCGGCGGAGATGATGTTCTCGGCCAATCCTGGAGAGCCGGTGGCGCCGCTCGCGCGGGTGGCCTCCGGAGGCGAGCTCGCGCGCCTCATGCTCGCCATCAAGACCGTCGGGGCGGACGCCGACCGGCTGCCCACCCTGGTCTTCGACGAGGTCGACGCGGGCATCGGCGGCGAGGCTGCGATCCAGGTCGGGCTGCGCCTGAAGGCACTCGGCGCCAAGCACCAGGTGCTGGTGGTCACGCACCTCGCGCAGATCGCGTCGTTTGCCGACCACCACCTCGTGGTGGAGAAGGCCCCAGGCGCGGACGGCCGCAACGTCGTGTCCGTGCGCGAGCTTGGCTCCGACGACGAGCGCGCGGCCGAGCTGGCGCGGATGATGAGCGGTGGGGTCACACCAAAAGCGCTCGCCCGTGCGCGCGAGCTGCTCGACGAGGCCCGCAAGAGATAGTGGCGGCGCGAAAACTCTTCACCGGACCTGACGATCGGCGGATCAAACGCGCCCTGTGCATAGTCGCGCACCCCGACGACATCGAGTTCTACTGCGGCGGCACCGTCCTGAAGATGACCAGGCGAGGCGTGCTCGTCGACTTCATCCTGGCCACCTCCGGCGACAAAGGAGCGCCTGATGCGTCCAAATCGAGAACCAAGGTGGCGCGCATTCGGGAGCGTGAGCAGGAGGCGGCGGCATACGTGATGGGTGTGAAGCGGGTTGCCTTCCTCCGCCATCCGGACGCCGAGGTCGTCGAAGACCTGGCGCTGCGCGAGGAGTTCGTCCACGAGATCCGCGAATCGAAACCTGACGTGATCCTGACCTTCGATCCCAACGTGCCGTACCGCTACCACCCCGATCATCGGGTGGTGGGTCGAGTGGCGCTGGATGCGGCATGGCCCTGTGCGCGCGACCCGCTCACGTTTCCGAATGCGGGCGAGCCACATGAGACGAAGGAGGCCTGGTGTTTCGCCGGCCAGCAGCCGACGCTGGAGGTCGACGTGATGGACGTCCTCGAGGAGAAGATCGAGGCGCGCCTGGCTCATGCCAGCCAGACGGGAAGCGCGGCCGGCCTCCGGCGCCGCTGGCGGTACAGCGCGAGAGTGGAGAGGTTCCACCAGGTCGACCTACGCTAGCCTTACGCACCGTGGAACCGCCGGTCGTCGGCCCGGGCGTCGCGAAAGTGGACGCTCGATTGGACGTCAAGACCGCCGTCTTCGAAGGCCCGCTCGAGCTGCTCCTCGCGTTGGCCGAACGTGAGGAGGTCGACATCTTCCAGGTCTCGCTGGCGCGCGTCACCGACGCCTACCTGGTCGAGATCGCATCGCGCGAGTTCGTGGATCCCCACAGAGGGGTAGCGGCGGACGGGCTTAGCCCGGCCGGCGCTCTTGCAGGGGAGAGTTCCCCCCTGCTAGAAGAGATGGCCGAGTTCCTGTGGATGGCCGCGCGCCTCCTCCTGTTGAAGTCCATCCGCCTGCTTCCAGGCGAACCGGTCAGCGAAGACGAGACCGACCTGTTGGGTTGGGAAGAGGAGGTCCGCAAACGGCTCGAGGAATATCGCGCCTACAAGCAGATGGCGGAAGGCCTGATGGAGCGAGCCGAGCAGGAGACGTTCTCATTTCCTCCGCCGGCGCGCACGATCGACGCGGCGGGCCAGGAGGAGCCGCTCGAGATCGGCCTCCTCGTGGTTGCCTTCAACAGCGTGCTCGCGCGCATCCCGCCGCGGCCGGTCGTCGTCACCGGCCGTACCTGGACGCTGGAGGAGAAGCTGGACCTGATCACCCTCCGCCTGCGCCAGGGACCGATCGAGCTGCTGGAGCTCATCCTGGAATCTGAGGACAGGCTGGAAGCGGTGGTCACATTTGTCGCGGTGCTCGAGCTGCTGCGCCGGTCGCTGATCAGCGTTCGCCAAAAGGAACGCTTCGGCGCAATCCATATCGAAGCCAAGCAGCCGATCACTTGAACGAGTCTTACAACCTCGCGGCCGCCATCGAAGCGATCCTGTTCAGCTCCAACCGGCCGCTCACCCTGCGGGAGCTGCAGCAGGCGACCGACAGCGACAAGACCGGCGTCGAGCGTGCATTGGGCGAGCTGCGCGAAGCGCTGGATGGACGCGGCGTGATGCTCATGCGGCACCAGGACGAGCTGCACCTGGCGACACGACCCGCTTTTGCCGGGGCTGTGCGAAGGGCTCTCCGGCCTGAGGTCTCGGGCAAGCTTTCGGCCGCCGCGTACGAAACGCTTGCGATCGTGGCGTACCAACAGCCCGTCCCGCGCTCCAAGATCGAAGAGGTGCGCGGCGTCAACTGCGAAAGCGTCCTGACCAACCTCGAGCTGCGCGACCTCATCACCGAGGTCGGCCGTGGTAGCGGTCCCGGCCAGCCAAGGCTCTTCGGCACCACGATGCGATTCCTGCAGGTGTTGGGCCTGGAGTCTCTGGACCACCTGCCGAAGCCCACTGTGGGCGGCGCGTGAGCAAGCGGACGCGACGTGATTGGAAAGGCTGAACCGGTTCCTGGCGCGGTCCGGAGTCGCGAGCAGACGCGGTGCCGATGAGCTGATCGCTTCCGGATCCGTGCTCGTCAACGGCGACCGCCCCCCACCGTCGGGAGTGCTGGTGGATCCCGACAGAGACACCGTCACGGTCGACGGCCGTGTCGTGAAGCCGATGACCAGGCATCGGTACCTGATGCTCAACAAGCCACTCGGCGTGATCACGACCGCAAAGGACGAGGCATCTCGCACGACCGTGCTTGACGCGATCGGAGAGGAAGGCCTTGCCGGTCACAGGCTTTTCCCGGTCGGACGCCTCGATGCCGACACCACCGGCCTCCTCGTGCTCACCGACGACGGGGACCTCGCTTTCCGTCTGACGCACCCCCGTTACAAGGTCGCCAAGGAGTACCTCGTCACCGTCGCCGGCGGCCCGAATCCCGAAGATCTCGAATCGCTGCGGAAGGGGGTCGCGCTCGAGGACGGTAAGACCGCGCCTGCCGAGGTGGAGGTGATCTCCTTCGATCCCGCGCCGGGTGCCGTCCGCACCGAACTGCGCGTCGTCATCCGCGAAGGCCGCCAGCGCCAGGTCCGCCGCATGCTGCACGCGGTAGGCCATAAGGTGCACTCGCTCCGCCGCACAGGCTTCGGGCCGTTGAAGCTCGGGCGCTTGAAGACGGGTGACTGGCGAGTCCTTGGCGAGCCCGAGGTCGACGCCTTGCGGCGAGCGGTGCGGATCGAGCCGCAATGATCGTCGCCATCGATGGCGGGGTGGCGTCGGGGAAGTCGGCGGTCGGCAAGCGGGTGGCGGAACGGCTTGGACTGCCGTTCGTCGACAGCGGGCTCATGTATCGGGCCATCACGAGGCTTGCCGCGGAGCGCGGCATCGATCCTGACGACGCCGAGGCGGTGACCAAAATCGCGCGATCGGTGCCGCTGAAGATTGAGGGAGAACGCGTATGGGCGGACGGTGTCGAGCTCACGGACGGCATCTATGACACCGACTTCGCCGAGGCTCTGCCGCGAATCTCCGCCATCCCGGGCGTCCGCGAGGCGCTGGTCGAGCAGCAGAGGCGGCTGGCGCGGGACGGCGTTGTGATGGCGGGCCGCGATATCGGCACCGTCGTCTTTCATGATGCCGAGCACAAGTTCTTCCTCGTGGCGAGCCTCGACGAAAAAGTGCGCCGGCGCGCGGCCCAGTACGAGCGCCGCGGCGAACGGGTCGACCCGGAGGTCATGCGCCGCGAGGTGGAGATGCGGGACCTGGTCGATACCCAGCGGGCGGTCGCTCCGCTAAGGCCGGCGCCAGACGCGGTCGTCATCGATACAGACAACCTCGACGTCGAACAGGTTGTGGATCTGATCGGGCGGCTGGTCGAAGAGAGGCGCTCGGCGAAATGATGTACGCGTTCATGCGGTGGCTGATGCGCACGCTGGTGCACATCTACCTTGCTGGACTCTTCAAGGTGATCGGCGCCGAGAACATTCCTCGAACGGGTCCGGTGATCATCTGTCCGAGCCACTCGGCGACGCTCGATCCGCCGATGGTGCCCGCGTTCATGCCTCGGGGGGACACCTGGAGCATGGCGAAGTCCGAGTTTTTCAAAGGCGGGTTCGTCGCGTGGATCTTTCGCCAGTACCACGCGTTCCCTGTGGTCCGGCATACCGCCGACCGCACAGCACTGCGGAGGGCGTTCGAGATCCTGCAGTCCGGGCAAGCTTTGATCCTGTACCCGGAGGGCACGCGGGTCGACTCGGGCGTCCTCGCGGAACCGGAACCTGGTGCCGGGTTCATCGCGCAGAGAGCAGCCTGCCCGGTCGTGCCGGTCGGGCTAACCGGAACGCGGGAATGCCTGCCCAAGGGAGCGCGCTGGCCACGCCGCGTGCGAGTGAGCGTGACGTTCGGCAAGCCGTTCATCGTGCTCTCGAAACGTCCGGATGGCTCGAAGATCAGCCGCGAGGAGGCGGCCGAGGCGATCATGGTCGAGATCGCGGAACTACTGCCAGAGCGTCAGCGCGGCGTGTTCAAAGACGTGACAGCGATTAGAAAGAGACTGCAGGGAGTAACAGCGCCCGTCGGAGCCCAGCACTAGCGTCGCGGGGCGGCCGGGTTACCCCGGCCGCAACTTTGTTTTACTCGACACCCAAACGTGGCATGGAGCAACTTTCCGTAAATCCGAACCGCGGGAAAGAGCGCAGCGCCTCGGCGGAGCCGACGCGCGATGAGGGAAAACCGGCAGGTTTTTCCTCATACCTCCAAAACTAGCGCCGCGTGGGCGGCCGGGTTACCCCGGCCGCAACTTTGTTTTATTCGACACCCAAACGTGGCATGGAGCA
>DATINX010000290.1:0-7920 GCA_035473835.1 Candidatus Dormiibacterota bacterium
CTTCGCCTCAACCATGCGGCGCGCGATCGTGGCCTGCATGCGGTTCGGCTCGACGACCTCTACATCTGGGCCCGACTGCCGGGGAGCGGCGGAGACCGGCGCCCTCATCGGCGTGGAGCGGCCCGCGGCCGCGGACTCGACGTCCTCTTTGACGATGCGGCCCTCGGGGCCGGTGCCCTGGACGGCGCCCAGGTCGACGCCCAGCTCGGCCGCCAGACGCTTCGCGAGGGGTGAAGCCGGGCTCGCCGCACCGCGGGGAGCTCCGTCCGCGCCTGGGCTCCCCGCGCCTGGGCTCCCCGCCCCGCGGGGAGCTCCGGCCGCGCCGCCAGGCGCCGCCGGTGTGGGGCGTGTCCCTTCAGCGGGAGGTGACGGGGCGGCCGGGGAGGGGGCGGCCGGGACCGGCTCGGCTTTGGGCTCCACGGCCTTCGCCCTGGGAGCCTCCTTGGCTGGTTCCTTGGCGGCCGGCTTGGACGCAGGCGCCGCTTCCGCAGCTCCGATGCGTGCGATGGGGGCGCCGATCTTGGCCGGCACGCCCTGCTCGACGATGATGTTGAGCACTCCGTCGTCCTCGGACTCGAGGTCGAATGTCGCCTTGTCGGATTCGACCTCGGCGATCACATCGCCTTTCTTGACGACGTCACCGCTCTTCTTCTTCCACTCGACGATCGTGCCCTCCTCCATCGTGTCGGAGAGCTTCGGCATATTTACATCAGACATTTCCTCTCCAGGGAAAGAGCGCAGCGGCGCTTGCCCCGCGGCTTGCCGCGGGGTCGGCTTTGCCGACGCCGCGATGAGGGGAAACCGCCAGGTTTCTCCTCATACGCCTTTACATCAGCCATCGAGAGCTTTCCTGCCGACAACCTCGCGCGCCAGCTTCTTGATGTCCTCACTGGTCGGAATTGACGCTTTCTCGAGCTGCAGGCTGTACGGCATCGGCACCTGCGCGCCGCCGAGGCGCCGGATCGGTGCGTCCAGGTAATCAAAGCATCGCTCCTGGACGCCGGCGGCGATCTCCGCCGTGACGCCATAAGTCGCCCAGCCTTCCTCCACCACCAGGCAGCGGCTCGTCCTGCGTACCGACTCCACGATCGGCGGCCAGTCGATGGGGCGGATCGAGCGGAGATCGATCACCTCGGCGTCGATGTCTTCCTCTTCGAGCTGCTTGGCCGCCTCATGGGCGAGCACTGCCATCCTCGACACGCCAACGATTGTGATGTCGGATCCCTTGCGCCGGACCGCGGCGGTGCCGATCGGAGTCGTGTAGTCGCCGTCCGGGACCATGCCGCGCACGTTGTAGAGGCTCATCGACTCGAGGAACATCACCGGGTTGTCGGTGCGGATCGCGGACTTGAGCATGCCTTTCGCGTCCTCGGGCGTGGTGGGCGCAACGACCAGCAGGCCTGGGATCAACCCGTAGAGGACCTCCAGGCTGTGCGAGTGCTGGGCCGACAGCTGGTGACCGGCCCCTCCAGGCATGCGGATGACCAGAGGCACCTTCGCCTCGCCGCCGAACATGTAGCGGATCTTGGCCGCGTTGTTGACGATCTGGTCGTACGCGACCAGCGAGAAGTTGATGGTCATCATCTCGACCACCGGGCGCAAACCAAGCATCGCGGAGCCGATCGCGCTGCCGACGATCACCTCTTCGGCGATGGGGGCGTCGACCACGCGCTGCGCTCCGAACTTGTCGAGCAGCCCTTCCGTCACTCGATATGCGCCGCCGAACTTGCCGATGTCCTCGCCGACCAGGTAGACGGAGTCGTCGCGCTCCATCTCTTCGGCAAGAGCCTCGCGAAGGGCGACGCGATACAGTTTCTCTTCCGCTGGCATCAGAGTGGATTCCCTCGCAGCTCAGGCCGCTCTTCCCAGTCGCCGGAGTACACGTACTTGTAGAGCTCCTCGACCTTCGGATCGGGGCTCTCGTCGGCGAACTTGATGATGTCCTGCACCTCGGCTTCGACGTCCTGCCGCACGGACCTGAAGTACTCCTCGTCCGCCAGCCCGCTCTTTTCGAGCTCATGCTCGAAAGCCACGATCGGGTCTGCCTTGCGGAACTTCTCCTTGTCTTCGGCGGAGCGGTATTTGTCCGGATCGACCACCGAGTGGCCTTTGAAGCGGTAGCACAGCGCCTCGATGAAGCGGGGCTGCGAGTCGGCCCGCACCTTCTCGACGATCTCCGCCGTGCGCAGCAGCACCTCGCGAACGTTCATTCCGTCGACCTGAATCGACTCCATGTCGTACGCGCACGCCTTCTTGTAGATGTCCTTGACTGCGGAGGCGGCCTCGACCGGCGTCCCCATCCCATACCGGTTGTTGACGCAGTACCAGACCACCGGCAGCCCGAACACCTTCGAGTAGTTGAGCGACTCGTGGAACGCACCGATGTTGGTGGCGCCGTCACCGAACAGGCACTCGACGACATCCTTCTGCTTGCGGTACTTGACCGCCCAACCACCACCCGTCGCGAGCGGAAGGTGGCCGCCGACGATTCCGTAGCCGCCCATGAACCGCAGCTTGGCGTCGAACATGTGCATCGAGCCTCCTCGGCCGTGCGATGTTCCGGTCTCCTTGCCGAAGAGCTCGGCCATCACGGCCTTGGGGTCGACACCGCGTGCGATCGCGTGGCCGTGCTCGCGGTAGCTGGTGAAGATGTAGTCCGTCAGCTTGAGGGGCAGGATGCCGCCAACGACAGCCGCCTCCTCACCGATGTTGAGGTGGCAGTAACCGCCGATCTTGGCCTTCGTGTACTGCTCCTGGGCGCGCTCCTCGAAGCGCCGGATCAGCTGCATCGTGCGGTGGATCCCGAGCAGGAACTCGCGGTTTTCCTTGGTCAGCTCGAGCATCTTGGCAGTGATGGCGGCGGGGAGTGGGGGGGCGGGTGGTTTGACGGGGGCGACCATCTTCTCCTCACGATTGTGCAACGGGAGGGTGGCCGTGGTGGTTGGCGGAGTGTCTCGCCCCACACCGGCGGCGCCTTGCGGCGCGGCCGGAGCTCCCCACGTGGTGGGGAGGCCAGAGCGCCGGTTCGTGATGTGGATCGCTCGGCCCTGAGCGGCCAGCGCGGCCTCGTACAGCGCCTCGGGCAGGGTGGGATGGGCGTGCATCGTGAGGTCGATCTGCTCGAGGGTCAGCTCGTTCTGGACCGCCAACGTCGCCTCGGCGATGAGGTCGGTCGCGCGCGGTCCGACGATGTGGACGCCGAGAATGCGTCCAGACTCGGCGTCCGACACCACCTTGACGAAACCTTCCGTCTGCCCAAGCGTCATTGCGCGGGCGGCGGCGGCAAAAGGAAAGCGGCCGATCTTGATGTCCAGTCCCTTCTCCCTCGCTTCCTTCTCACCGAGGCCGACGTGAGCGATCTCGGGATCGGTGTAAACGCAGTTCGGCGCAGCGTGGTAGTCGGGCGTGCGCGCGTGTCCCGCGATGTTCTCCACCGCGCAGACGCCTTCATATGACGCGACATGAGCGAGCATGATGCCGCCGATCACATCGCCGATCGCCCACACGCCGGGGGCGCTGGTGCGAAGGTGCTCGTCGACGACTACACGGCCGCGCTCGAGCTTCACGCCCGCCGCCTCGGCGCCGAGGCCTTCCGTGTAGGGCGATCGTCCGACCGCCAGCAAGACCCGGTCAGCGTCGACGGCGCCGCCCTCGCCTCCTGCTGAGAATCGCACCTGCAGGCTGCCGTTGACCTTGGCCACCTCGGCCACTTTGCTGTCGGTGTGGATCTCGCCGCCCAGGCCGGCCAGATGCTTGGCGTAAACATTGACGAGGTCGACGTCAACCATCGGGAGCACCTGCGGCAGCATCTCCAGGACGGTCACCTTGCTACCCAGCGCGGCGAACATGGCCGCGAACTCCATGCCCACCACGCCGCCGCCGATGACGGCGAGACGCTGCGGGACCTCCTTCAGCTCGAGGATGGCATCCGAGTCGATGGTCAGCTCGGCGCCCTTGAGCGGGATGCGGGACACGGCCGAGCCGGTGGCGATGATGATGTCCTTCGCCTGGACGCGCTCGCCGGCGACCTCGATCGCGCCGCCTCCCGCCAGCCTGGCGCCGCCGCGGATCGAGGTGACCCCACCAGCCTTGAGGAGTCCCTCCACGCCCTTGACCAGCTGGTCGACGACGGCGGTCTTTCGTTTCTGTGCGGCCGGCCAATCGAAGGCGATGTTGTCGGCCAGCACACCGAACCGAGGCCCATCCTTGGCGAGGGTGAAGAGCTCTGACGACTGCAGGAGAGCTTTGGTGGGGATGCAGCCACGAACCAGGCACGTCCCGCCGAAGCGATCCTTTTCGACGATTGCGGTCTTCGCGCCAAGCTGCGCGGCGCGGAGGGCTGCGACGTACCCACCGGGCCCGCCGCCCACAACTACAACGTCATAAGAGTTCGTCATATAGCTCCCATCTATAGCTGCTATCGGAGTTGATTATGCCGAGAGCGGTCTTCAGTTCGCTGGTTTGGCGCCGTTGGGGACATAGCGGTTGGTGATAGGCATGCGCCGGTCGCGGCCGAAAGCGCGCGGAGTGATCTTCACCCCGGGGGGCGCCTGGCGGCGCTTGTACTCGCTGCGATCGACGAGCTGGATGACCCGCGCCACGATGTCCGGGCGGTGACCGGCAGCGATCAGCTCTTCAGGGGTCTGGTCTTCCTCTACGTAGCCGCGCAAGATCGGGTCGAGCACCTCGTAGGGCGGCAGGCTGTCGGAGTCTTTCTGGTCTGGCTTCAGCTCGGCGGAGGGCGGCTTGGTGAGGATTCTCTCCGGAATCGCGGGGCTGATCCCGTTGCGGTACCGACACAGCTCGTAGACGGTCGTCTTCGGGATGTCCTTGAGGACCGCGAATCCGCCCGCCATGTCGCCGTACAGCGTGCAGTAGCCGGTCGCGATCTCGGACTTGTTACCGGTAGTAAGCACGATGTAGCCGAACTTGTTCGACAGCGCGTGCAGGATGATCATGCGGATGCGGGGTTGCAGGTTCTCCTCGGCAACTCCTGCCTGGGTGCCCTCGAAAGCGGTGGCGAGGATCTGCTCGAAGGCCCGGTGGGGCGGATCGATGGAAAAGTCGAGAAGCTGCACGCCGAGCGCGTCTGCCACGAGCTCCGCGTCCTCGAGGCTCTCGCGAGAGGTGAAGCGGGAAGGCATGCGTACGCCGATCACGTTCTCGGCGCCGAGCGCGTCGGCAGCGATGGCGGCCGTGAGCGCCGAGTCCACGCCGCCTGAAAGCCCGACGATGACCTTCTTGAATTGCTGTTTGCGGACGTAGTCACCAGTTCCGAGCACGACGGCGGTGTAGATCTCGGCCGCCCCATCGAGAGGTGTCTCGATCCGGGGCGAGATCTTGGGCTTGGGCTTGGCCTGAGACGGCGCCGGTAGCGGGACCTCGGTCACGACCAGCTCCAGGCGTGCGGCGCCCTCCGCCTCATAGTGGATCTTCTCGTGCGGCCGGTGATAGGCGGTTGTCTCAAGGTCGACGTCATAGACGAGAAGGTCCTCGACAAATGACGGGGCGTGCGCAAGCAGCTCGCCGCTCGGGCCGAAGATGACGCTGTTGCCGTCGAATACCAATTCGTCCTGACCGCCGACCAGATTCACGTACGCGACATAGGCCCCGTAGTCCGCCGCCCGCTCGGCGACCATCTCCTCACGCTGCACCCGCTTGCCCGCGTGGTAGGGCGAGCCGTTGATGTTGATCAGGAGCTCGGCGCCGTGATGCGCCTGCCAGGCCATCGGTCCGGCCGGATACCAGCAGTCTTCGCACACCGACACGCCAACTCGTATCCCAGAGAGCTCGAAGATCGGACAGCGGTGGCCCGGCGCGAAATATCGCTGTTCGTCGAATACCCCGTAGTTGGGCAGGAACACCTTGTGGTAGACGGCCTTGATCTCGCCGTCATACATGAATGCGGCGGCGTTGTAGAGGTCCCCGTCCTCGTCGACGAAGCCGACGACAGCTGAAATGCCTTTGGTGGCAGCCGCGACCACATGCAGCTGCTTGAGGTTGTCCCGCACGAAGCCGGGCTTGAGCACCAGATCCTCCGGGGGATAACCGGTGATCGCGAGCTCCGGAAAGGCGACGATGTCCACGCCTTCATCGCGGGCGCGCGTAATCCAGTCGGTGATGAGACGGGTGTTTCCCTGGAGGTCGCCGACGATGGTGTTGACCTGGGCGAGCCCGAGCCGGACCTGGCGCTGCACACCATGAATGGTAGTTAGCATTCAGAGTGCTCGTGAGCTACTTCGAACGACTGCGCGCACTCTCCAAAGACCGGCGGACGCTCCTGTGTGTGGGCCTCGACCCCGACCCAGAGCGCATCGCCGGCGGCGCGGCGGGGGCATTGCGTCACTGCCGCGAGGTGGTACGCCAGACCGAAGAGCATGTCTGCTGCTTCAAGCCGAACAGCGCGTTCTGGGAGCAGTACGGTCCCGACGGCTGGAGCGCACTGCTCGAGCTGCGCGACGAAGCGCCCGACACACCGTTTCTTTTCGACGCCAAGCGCGGTGACATGGGCAACACCATGCGGGCATATGCACTCGCAGTCTTCGGTACGATGGCCATGGACGCCGCCACGGTGAATCCATATCTCGGCGCCGACTCGATCGAGGAGTTCACACGCTACGAGGATCGCGGGGTGTACATCGTGTGCCGCTCGTCGAATCCAGGAGCCGCCGACCTGCAGCACATGAACGCCGATGGAAGGCCGCTGTACATGCAAGTGGCCGCGCTCGCCGAGCGGGTGAACTCTCACGGCAATGTCGGACTTGTAGTCGGCGCCACCGCCCCTGAGCAGGTCGCGGAAGTCCGCCGTCGCAGCACCCTGCCGTTCCTCATCCCGGGCATCGGCGCGCAGGGCGGCGACCTCGAGGGTTCCGTGCGCGCGGCGTGGAACGGTGACCCCGCGTCCAGCCTCGTTTCCGCCAGCCGCAGCGTTCTGTTCGCCGACAAACCCTCGCGCGAGGCGGCGAAGCTGAGGGACACGATCAACTCGGTGGTTGGAGCGCTGCGGTGAACGAGCAGCGGCACATCGCCCGGCTCGTCCTCAAAGGTCACATCATCGACTCGATGATGCTGCCCCAGATCATGGACCTGGTCATGGACATCGGTGGCAACTTCACCATCGAGGAGCTCAAGGTCGGCCAGCACAAGACCGACACGTCGTTGTGCCGGATGGAAGTGGTGGCGTCCACGGCCGAGCAGCTCGATCGCATCGTCCGCCAGGCACGCGCCCTGGGTGCGACCGCGGAGTCGGAGCAGCCGGTCGAGCTGCGATCGGTGACGCGGGAAGGAGTTTTCCCAGAAGGGTTTTACTCCACGAGCAACCTGCCGACCGAGGTCTTGATCGACAGCCGCTGGGCCACCGTCGACAACATCGAGATGGACTGTGCGATCGCCGTCGACGCCAAGGCCGGCACCGCGCGATGCATCGTGTTCCAGGGCGCGAAGCCTGGGATGGAGGTCGTCGTCGGCCACCGCGGCGTCAGGGTCATCCCGCTGGAGCGCTCCCGGCAGACCGAGATCTTCACCTTCATGGCGAGCGAGGTTTCGGCCGAGAAACCGAAGAAGGTGCTCATCGGGGCGATCGCCGCCGAGATGAAGCAGATCCGCGCCTCAGGCGGACGCATCGCCGTCGTCGCCGGTCCGGCTGTCGTCCATACCGGCGCCGGACGCTACCTCTCCAGGCTGATCGAGCTCGGTTACGTGCAGGTGCTGTTTGCCGGCAACGCGCTCGCCGTGCACGACGTGGAGTCGGCTCTCTTCGGCACCGCGCTCGGCGTCAATGTCGAGAGCGGGCTCGCCATCGAGCACGGGCACGAGCACCACATGCGCGCGATCAACCGCGTCAGGGCCGCGGGCGGCCTTCGGCAGATGGTCGAGAGCGGTCAGCTCACTTCAGGAGTCATGAGATCCGCGATCGACCAC
>DATINX010000291.1:0-6498 GCA_035473835.1 Candidatus Dormiibacterota bacterium
GCAACGTAGCGAAACGTTGGTGGGTTCTGCGCTTCGCCGCGGTAGTCGCAGTCGACATCCACGGCGACGTCCGATCCAAGATTACTTCCGACGCCGGCCAGGTCGACGAGTGTCGCGATTCCGACCGCCTGCAAGTGCTCCTTCGGCCCGACGCCCGACCGCAGAAGGATCGCCGGACTTCCGTAAGTACCGGCCGACAGCACGATCCGATCGGCGCCGATGACCGCACCGTCTGCAAGCCTCACCCCGGTCGCGCGCGATCCATCGAAGGTCACAGCGTCGACCGCTGCGCCTGCTCGGAGGCGAAATGTTGAAGCCGCGCCGGGGGCCGGCAGGTACGCCTGCGCGGTGGTCACACGCACGCCATCCCGAGAACTCATCGGCATACGGCCGAAACCGACCGCGCCTGGCTGGTTCAGGTCGTCCACGGCGGGGAAGCCGGCCGCCTCGTATGCACGCAGTGTCGCCTCGCCGACTGCGCTTGACGGTAGCTCTGGGTAACGGGTGATTGGGATTGGACCGTTGTTACCGTGCCACGCTCGGTCGCCGAACTCGAGGTCCTGCTCGAGCCGCTTCAGCCAGGGCAGCATGTCGTCGAAGCCCCACCCCGCGTTGCCGTGCGTGCGCCAGTCGTCGAACCCCGCAGCCGAGCCGCGCAGCGCGTACCGAGTGACCCAGCCCGTGCCGCCGACGAGTTTGTGCCGGCGCAGCTTGTGCACGTTGCCGAGCGGGTCGGGCTCGGAGTTGAATCCCCAGTCGAAGTCACGGGTGATGCGCCAGCCGTCGAGCAGCAGCGGAGGCAGGTGCGGCCGCGGGTCGTGACCGGCCTCGAGCAGCAGGACCGACGGGCCGCCCGCCTCGGCGAGCCGCCCGGCCACGACACAACCCGCCGCGCCGGCGCCCACGACGACCACGTCGAAGCGTTCCATTTCCGGCATGAGGAGATTGTCCGCCGATTCAACCCGATGCACGTTCGCGTCGCCAAGAGAGACAGAAGGATCGCCAGGGCGGGCCAGATTCCGCTCGCCGCCCCGTTTCAGGGCACAGTACTACTTAGGTTTCGGTACCAGTGCCCACTCCGATTCCGTATCCGAAAAGCGCCCTGGGCCGGGAATCTTAGTAAGCGTCTCGCCGAGTCAACAGCCACGGCCGCAATGAGCGAAAGCTTCGGTACCAGAGCAGGTTGACCAGAGTTGCGACGATGGCAAGAAGAGGACCGGATGTGACGGACGCGATGAGGCCGCCGGCAAGCACCACCACGACCCACGGGACCCGTGGCGTGACCGGGATCGACGCGGCCACCGCTGCGAGGACGATCATGCCCGCGAAGAAAACGCCGATAACGAACGCGACGATCATCGAGCGCAGAAGCAGGACGTCGATCGCCTGGCGACCGACGCTGAGGATGAGCGCGACGACGATCAGTGTGCCGTAGGTCCTGATTTCCAGCGAGATCGCCAGCTCCTGGATCGCCCCATCCAGCGAGGAGGCCGGCAGCGCCGGATACGGCGCGTATGCGAACACGAGGCCGACCACGGTGGCGATGATCACACCTCTGAACCCGAAGCCGGCGCGTGAAGAAGAGAACTCGAGCGATCGGAGCGGCCGCTCGACAACGCGCGGATTGTCCTTGATTGCCGGCTCGATCCGCTGCATCACCCAGTACTTCCCATCGAAGACACGGGATCCGTCGGCAGAGAGATCGCCAACCTGGGCTGGTCTATGCGTTCCGCGCTGCTCTGCCACGCCGACCGATTATGGCAGCGAAGATATGGCGTAGCCGCAGCAGGACGACGTGGCCACGCTGATGAAGCGAACCCCGCTCGGCATGCTCACCGTCACAGCGCCGGTACTGCTCTGGGACGCCCGATGCGATGATGGTTTCGGATCGCGTGGGAGCGCTGGGATCGGACTGGAGGAGATGAGATGCCCGAACACAGGATCGGAACCCGAGAGGAATGGGAGGTGGCCCGGGTCGAGCTCGCCAAGCTCGAGGCGGAGCAGGCGAAGCGAAACGAGGAGATCACGAGAACGCGTCGCGATCTGCCCTGGGTTCGGGTCGAGAAGGAGTACGTGTTCGACACCGTGGACGGCAAGAAGACCCTGGCCGAACTCTTCGACGGGCGCTCACAATTGCTCGCCTACAACATCATGTTCGGCCCCGACTACAGGCTTGGCGCCTGCCCTGGCTGCACCAGCCTGGGCGACGGGCTCGACGGCTCGCTCGTTCACCTGAGCCACCGCGACGTGACGCTGCTCTGTTTTTCGCGGGCGCCGGTCGAGCGGCTGACGGCCTACAAGCGGCGGATGGGCTGGCAGTTCCCCTACGTCTCCACCTACAACAGCGACTTCGCGTTCGACTTCGGCCTCGCGCTGACCGAGGAGCAGGCGCAGCAGATACCCGAGGTCAAGGAGATGATCGACAACCCGCCCGAGTGGCTCGAGGAGTGGTCGCGCCAGGTCGGGGCTGAGCTCAAGGACGGTATGCGCGAGAACCCGAGCTGGATTGCCTTCACACGCGACAACGGGAGCGTCTACCACACCTACACCGTCTCGGCGCCCGACCCGTTCGTCGCACCGTACTTCAGCTTCCTGCTCGAGCGCACGCCGAAAGCCCAACCCGCCGAACCGCGCACGTGGCGGAAGGACGAATACCCGGCCTGAAGTAGCTTGGGACTAACTGCAAGTCCCAAGTCAGTTGCTACATCGGAGGAAAGCCCATGAGCTACGCCCGACAGATGCTTAACACCTACCCGCACCGCTCGCGGATCGGCGCCGAAGTACTGGCCGCCGCGATCGACGCCCTCAGCGACTGCGTCCAAGCCTGCACCGCCGACGTTGACGCTGACTTGAGCGAGAGCGACCTTGCCGACATGGTCAAGTGCATCCGGCTGTGCGTGCACTGCACCGACGTCTGCGCAGCTACGCTCGGGGTTGTCAGCCGCCCGGCCGAATACGACGGCAATGTCACAAAGCCGTTGGTTGAGGCCTGTGTTGCGATCTGCAAGAGTTGCGGAGATGAGTGCGAGCGGCATGCCCACATGCACGCGCACTGCCGGGTGTGCGGGGAGGCCTGTCGGCGTTGCGAACAAGCCTGCCGTGAGCTCCTGGCCGCCATAACCTAGACCTCAGCGGCGACACCTCCACTAGCCGGCAGATCTGCGCGTTGCGACCGTTCGTCCTGGGTGGCCAAACAGGTGGCCGCCTCGTCGGGCGGCGGCGTGAATCCACCCGGTTGCACTCGATCCGAACGCGGCGCAACAGAGTCAGTAGGCCTGTTGTGGTTCGTGCTCGGCTTCGTCTTCTACGCGCTGATATACGCCGCCGCCGGCTCGATGGTCTCCCGCCAGGAGGACGTCGCGGCAGTGGTCGCGCCGATCGGCCTTCTCATCATCGGCAGCTACTTCGTGTTCTTTTGGGTCGAGGCCAACCCCGCCAATCCCATCGGCATTGCCCTTTCGCTGTTGCCTCCATTCGCGCCGGTCTTGATGTCCGCACGCATGGCAACTGGCGATGCGCAGGCGTGGCAGGTCGGGCTGGCGATCCTGCTCATGCTGGCCGGCATCGCCGGAGTGAATGCTCTGGCCGCCCGCATCTACTCGAACTCTGTGCTGCTGATTGGATCAAGGGTGCGACTGGCCGAGGCCTGGAGGGGCAGGACGAACCGGCAAGTGGCAGCCCGCTCGCCGTTACCCCGTCGGGTTGCCAACCGTTCGGTTCAACGGAATGGCAGGCAAGATCATTTTCGTAACAGCAGTCTTCTTGCTGACAGCTGCTTGCCAGCTCCCGGGCTCATCCTCTACCTGTAATGTGCAGATCGATTGGGTCAACTTCATCCAGGTCGGCTCAACGCAGTATGTCGCCGACGGGCAGCAGCCTCCCGCCGTTCTTCAGGCGAGCGACCTGGGACCGGTCCACGCGCATGTCAAGTTCAAGGTGAGCGGGAACGTGTGCTATCCCAACTACCGGCTCAAGGATGGTGACGCCGCGTTCCTCGACGTCGGAACGCCCATCTACCAGGTCAACGGACAACCACCCGGCCAGCGGCTGGCAGCCCGATTCAACGGCCAGATCGTCCTATACACGGCCCTCCCGACCAGATAGTTCGTAACTTCGCCGCGGGATGCCGCATTGTATCGCCAGGGGGAATCACGGTCGGCCAGGAGGTGTAGCCCGGCAGCTGTCGCCTTGCCCGCGCTCTCGATAGGGGGTCGCCATCCGTGATTTGGAGTTTTGGGCATGGCCTTCATCAGGAGATTCGCGCTTGTCGTCTCGATCGTCGTCTGCGGTTCGCTCGCTTGGTCTGCGGCCGCTACCGCCGCCGGAGGTGGCGGTGGCATCGGGCCTGGGGACTATGTGTTCGTCAATACGAACGCCGAGGCGCAGTTTGGCTTTCCTAGCGATCCGACCCAGACGTCTGGATTCTCCGTCTTCGTCAGCAAGGGCCTGAACTCGTTCCAGCTCGAGCATCCGAAGAAGAGTCCACCGGTCGTGACCACGTCCACCATCGTCAATCTGCAGACGATCGACTCGAACAACGTCAGCATCTTCTACTGCTTCGTTCTCAGCAACCAGTCGGACTTCGCCGTCAGTGCAAACCTGAAGAGCGCCTCGCTTCACACCCTGTTGACCGCCGACGAAATGTGCAACTTCGGCGGACCCGTTCCCGGAACCGGCAAAGGGGCCTTCACACCAGTCGCGGGTAGCGGCGGCGGGCCCCAACCGCCAATCCAGCTCGACATCACCTGGACCGGTACCGGAGTTACCGGGTCGGGCAAGGACCGCAGCAGCTTCGACTGCGGCGGCTTCTCACAGGACGTGACCAACCTCACCAAGACCGCGGGCTCGAACGCCGCGGGCACCGTCACCGGCGTCAGCGGCTCGTGGACGACAAGTTTCGCCGGCATCAATTCGACGACCGTGCACATGGACGTCAAGGGTTCCCCTGCACAGGGCTGTTTCGGTTAGTTCATTAAGAATTCCGGGCCGGCGCGGCCATGATCCGCGCCGGCCGGCCGTCAGAACGCCCGATAGACTCTCGCCGTGGCCGGCCCGATCGTCTCGCCCGCGACAGCGACTCGGCCGCTAACTCTCGCTGCCGCAAGGCCCGCAAATTTGCGGGCGGCGCGCCTGGTCGTCGAAGGCCTGCTCGTCGTGGCGCTGCCCGTGATCGCCTTCATGCTGCTGCGGATCCGTCTCATGCCCTTCCCGGATCTCAACGATCCGGCCATGCATACCACCTTCATCGTGGACCCGCATGACATCTTCGAGCGGTACTCGGACCTGTTCACTCCCACCGCCCGCTTGCGCGAAGGCGCTCGTGTCGGCCTTTTGGTCCCGGCCCGCATCAGCTACCTGCTGTTCGGACCAGTCGGCGGCTTCGTCGTGTTCCGATACATGCTGGCTGTGCTCGCCGTCGGAACCGCATACCTCTTGCTTCGGCGTCTTGCGGGCGTCGCCGCCGGGCTGACTGCGGCTCTCGTCGTGATGACGTGCCCGGTGATCATCACGGCGTGGGGCACGGATTTTCCCGACTCCGCTTCCGTCTCCTACCTCATCGGCGCGCTCGCGTGTCTGGCCATGCCATCTCTCGAGCATCGGGTCCGCTGGGGCGCGGCTGCAGTTGTTCTCCTCACCCTGGCCGCGTGGGCATTCGCCGCGTCGGCGGTCATCGGCGGCTGCTTCGCGGCTGTTTACTTCGCGCTGCGCTGGTGGCGCGAACGTGAACACCTGAGACGAGACGTCGCCATCGCGGTCGGAGTGTCGCTCGCGACGACGGTGATTCTTGTCATCGCCTCCGGACTGCTGCTTGGTCAGTTCGATTTCATCCTGCCCACCGTTGCTTCGCTCATTTACCTCGCCCATCCCAGCCAGGAAGCTCTGTGGCACTCGAGCAGCTGGGCGTGGGCTCCGTACGAGACCTACCTGTTGGTCCTGCCGGTGATCGCGCTCGCGTGGCTGGCCACAGCAGCCGGCCGGATCAAGAGCCTGTCCACACCGCACCTCATGATTGGCGCCGGCTTCACGGTGGCGGTGCTTGCGGCCGCTGCCATGCAGTTCATCGGCAGGATGCAGCTGCTCGAGGAGCACTACTTTTCGTCCCTCTCGTGGGCCGCCGCCATGCTGACGTTCGGCCTCGTGTTGGCGGTTGTCGGCCGCCCCCTGCTCGAGCACCGTGTCTGGAGATGGTCCGTTCCCGCCATGGTCGTAGCGGTCGCCCTGGCGTACGAGTTTTCCCCCAGGTTCGCGACGATCCCCTCTTCAGGTGGCGTCCTTGCGTTGGCGGCGGTTGCCCTGCTGCTCGTCGTCGCTGCGGACCGCGTGCCAATCGGGCTGGCGCACTCGCTCCAGCGCCCCACGGTGCTTGTGCTGCTGGGTGGATTCACCGCCGGAATCCTGATGATCACGGTGGCCCCGATCGTTCCGCATGGAGCGATCCCCGGCGTGGTCCCGTCGCCAGTGCCTCAGTTCAGCAGCGCGCTCGGAGGCAGCGACCGC
>DATINX010000292.1:0-8539 GCA_035473835.1 Candidatus Dormiibacterota bacterium
CGATGTCGCCGTGGCGCTGTCTAGGGCCACCCGGCGCAGCAGCGAGCCCACCCTGGCCGCGAGCTCGACGATCGAGAAAGGCTTGCCGAGGTAGTCGTCGGCGCCCACCTGGAGCCCGGTCACCCGGTCGGCGACGTCACCACGCGCGGTGAGCATGAGGATCGGCATCAGGTGCTTGCGACGCAGCTCACGGCAAACGGCGAGCCCGTCGAGACCTGGGAGCATCCAATCGAGGATCACAAGGTCGGGCCGCGCCTTGTCGGCGGCCACGAGCGCCTGCCTGCCGTCGAAGGCCTGCTCGACCGTATGCCCTTCTTTCTCGAGATGGGACCGGACCAGGTCGGAGAGCGCCGCCTCATCCTCGGCTATGAGGATGCGTGCCATCTACGCGGACGCCTCTACGTGCGCCGGTTCTTCCGCGCGGCGCAGGCTGATCCAGAAGGTGCTCCCGAGGCCGGGCTGCGAGGTCGCGGAAAGGCTGCCACCCATCGCCTCCACCAGCTCGCGCGCGATCGACAGGCCGAGGCCGAAGCCGCCTGTGTCACGCGTGCGTGACACATCGGCGCGATAGAAGCGCTCGAAGATGTGCTCGAGATCGGCGGCGGAGATCCCGAGCCCCGTGTCCGACACTGCGATCTGAACGTGATCGGCGCCGGCGCTGAGCCTGACCGAGACGACGCCGCCCTCGGGCGTGTAGTTGATCGCGTTGCGGACCAGGTTGGTCAGGACCTGTGCGAGCCGGTCGGTGTCGCCCATCGCCCACAGGCCGGCCGGCATGTCCTCCAGGCTCACGGTCACCTGGCGCTCGGTGCGGGCAAGCGGCGCCAGCGCGTTGACGACCTGCTCGACGATCGCTGCCGGCTCGATGGCGCGATTGACGACCCTCAGCTCCTGCGCATCGGCGTGGGCGAGCATCAGCAGGTCCTCGATGAGGTCGGCCAGGCGGCGAGTCTCGGCGGCGGTCACCCTCAGGCGGCGCTCAGTCTCCTCCGCGTCGGGGCGGTCGGGCTCGGGCAGCAGAAGGGAGTCGACGTGCGCTTGGATGCTGGCGATGGGGGTTCGCAGCTCGTGGGACACGTTCATGATCAGCTCGCGACGGCTGCGATCGGCGGCCTCGGCTTTGCGGCGGGCCTCCCAGATCTGCCTCTGCTCCTCGCCGACTCCGAGCATGTCGGCCGAGAAGCGGCCCCAGACGCGGCCGATGACGTTCAGGATATGGAATGCGACCGCCAGCCCGACGACGCTGAGCATTCCGGGCAGGATGAACAGGCTCAGGTTGTCCGGCGACGGACCCTGCGTGAGAAGGCGCAGGGTGGGCACGAGGATCCCGACGATGGGCAGCCCGGCAATCGCGAGGGCGACGCCCGTGGCGAAGATGCCGAACGGCAGCTTGACGAGCAGATACGCCAGCGATCGCCAGGTGGTCGACTGGCGGAGATGGCGGACCAGCATCCGCCAGGGCGAAACGACCTCCGGGTCGGGAAGGGACAGCGGCGCGACCTTCGCACCCAAAAGACCAATGGCAAGCTCTCGCTCGAACAGGGCGAAGCCCCATGCCGCGACCAGCACGGCAAGCAGGATCAGCAGCCCCGCGAGCACCGGGGTGAGGATTGCGCCCAGCAGCGCGCCGCCGAACAGGACGGCGAAAGAGGTCAGGCCGAGGGGAAAGGCCAGCCGCAGGTAGAGGAGGTTCAGATACGAGCGCGGCTCGATGAGGACGTGCAGAAAGCGCGCGACCCAGGTGGGTACTCCCGACCCCGGCCTCGTGGTGTTTTCCTCGACGGTGCTCTCCACCTTGTCTGGTCCAGACGGTAGACCAGAGCTGTGCCAAAAGGGTGTCGGCGGATCGATCGGCCGCTTTAGACTCCGGTTGGATGATGAACAACGCCGAGGTCGAGCGTTGGTTTGCCGAGAAGAACCTGCCGAACGAGAAGCCGATCCGCAGGCTACGGGAGATTCTCCTGGCGGCCGACCCGCGGATCTCCGACTACATCAAGTACGGCTCGCTGCTCTTCGGTTACGAGGGAGATCTCGTCAGCCTGGTGCAGGCACAGAGCAAGAACATCAACCTGATGTTCAACAACGGGGCCAAGATCCCGGGCAAGTTCCCGCACCTCGAAGGCAATGGTCCCAATGCGCGGTTCATGCGGTTCGCCGACATGGCCGAGGTCAACGCGCGCGCGGCCGAGCTCACGCGCATCGCCAAGGCCTGGTGTGAGCTGAAGGCGCCGCGCCGAGCCTAGCCGGCGAAGGCTGAGGCGACGCGGGCGGCGACCCGGGCGTTGTTGACGACGAGGTCGACGTTGAGGTCGAGCGATCGTCCGCCGGAGAGCTCGGCCACCCTGGCCAGCAGGCGCGGAGTCGCCTCGGGACCGGCGATGTCGGCCAGCTCGTGAACCGCGCGCCGGACGAGCTCCTCGGCATCCTCGAGCTCGGCCGGTGGAGGCAGCGCCACGACCACGCCGCGGGACCCGGTGTCCCAAGTCGCGCGCAGCACCATCGCCGTCTGCTCGGGTCCATCCACCCTCGCGGCGAGGGCACAGCCGCTGTGCCGGGTATAGAAGGCCGGGAATTCATCGACTCCATAGCCGAGCACCGGGACGGTGAGGCTCTCGAGCCGCTCGAGGGTCAGCGGCAGGTCCAGGATGATCTTCGCACCGGCACAGAAAACGGCGACCGGCATCCGGCTGAGCTCCACGAGGTCGGCGGATTGGTCTTCCGGATGGCCGCGATGCACGCCCCCGATGCCGCCGGTGGCGAAGAATCGAATACCGGCCATCGCCGCCGCCCGCAGCGTTCCCGCCACGGTCGTCGCGCCGACCTGGCCGCGAGCAACGGCCCATCCGAGATCGCGCGAGCTAACTTTGACGGCGCCGCCGGCGATGCGAACCAGGTCGGCGTCCGTGATCCCGACATGCAGCCGTCCATCGAGCACGGCCACGGTCGCGGGAACCGCTCCCTCTTCGCGGATGGCAGCCTCGCATTCGCGCGCCGCACGGAGGTTGTGCGGATGGGGGAGACCCTGACCGACGATCGAGGTCTCGAGCGCCACCACCGGTCTCCCGTGCGCAAGCGCATCGGCGACCTCATCCGCGACGCGCAGCAGGTCGCTCAATTGGGCCGCGCGCCGATGCGGGTGACAGCTTGAGCCGCCACCTCGACGGCGTGCCGCGCGGCCACGATCGGACTCGCGCCGCGTAGATAAGAGGAGCAGAAGGCGGCCGCGAGCGCGTCGCCGGCGCCGGTGGGGTCGACCACTTCCACCGGCGGTGGCGGAACGTTGTGACCGGCGACCGAGCAGCCCGACGCACCCAGCTTCACCACAGGCACCTTCGCCAACGTCTCGAGCGGGACGCCAAGTGCGTCCGCTTCCGCGTCTGTCGCAAAGAGCAGCTCCGGGGCCAGAGCCTTGATATCGGCAGCCATCCGCGTGGGACCGTATGCCTGCAGGCCGGACACCGACGAGAGGTCGATGGAAAGAATTCCGCCCCCGCGGCGCACCCATCCGATGGCGACACGGGCCGCATGAGCCAGCGGATCCTCGAACAGCGAGTACGCGGGTACGTGGATGAGCCTCACGCCCTCGAACCACTCCTGCCGCATGTCGCGTGATTCGAGGCCGACGCTGGCGCCACGCTGCGTGGCCATCGTCCTTTCGCCGTTCGGGCCGACGAGGACCGCGATCGCGCCGGTTGGCTGCTCCCCCCAGATGGCGCGAACATCGACCCCACACGTCAGCAGTTCGTCAACCAGCAGCCGGCCGCCGGTGTCGTCTCCGACCCTCGTGATCAGCCTCGCCGGTTCGCCGAGCTTGGCTGCCCAGGCGCAGAAGTTGGCGGCCTGCCCGCCGCCACCGAACGAGATGCTCGCCGGATTGTCGTCGTCGGCGCGGAGCGGGCCCTGGGGCACGATCGCGATGTCCAGGACCAGGTCGCCGATGGACAGCATCATCAGGGGACGAGAATAGTGCGACAGCCAAAAGGAGGTCGTGGATGCACAGGGAGATTCGCCGCGAAGAGGTGCGGCAGCTGATCGCGAACGGCGTGCAGCTGGTCGAGGTGCTGCCGAGCCCCGAGTACGAGGAAGACCACCTGCCCGGCGCGATCCATCTGCCGCTGAGGAAGCTGGACGCGCAGGCGCGAGACGTGCTCGATCCCAACCGCGCGGTGGTCGTCTACTGCTGGGACACGACTTGAGACATGTCACCCAGGGCCGCGGAGCGGCTCGTGAGTCTCGGCTTCAAGGATGTATCCGACTACGTCGACGGCAAGATCGACTGGTTGGCCGCCGGCCTCCCGACCGAAGGCACGAACGCCCAGAAGCCCCGCGCGGGTGGCGTCGCGCGCAAGGACGTGCCCACGTCCGGCTTGAGTGAGAAGCTCGGTGATGCGAGATCGCGGGCGCAGGCGGCGGGCTGGGATGCCGTTGTCGTCGTCAATGAAGATCGAGTTGTCTTTGGCTTGCTTCGCTCCAAGGAGCTGCAGGGCGACCCGGAACTGCTGATGGAGAAGGCCATGCGACCCGGACCGAGCACCTTCCGGCCCCACGTGCTTCTTCACGAGATGCTGCACTTCTTTATCGACCACAAGATAGACAGCTCGCCGATCACGACGTCCGACGGGCGGCTCGTCGGCCTACTCTTGCAGAAGGACGTGGTCGCGGAATTGGAGAGGAACCCATGAGCGACAAGGCCGCCGTCAAAGAGAAGTGCAAAGGCTGCCAGCGCGAGATCGAGGTCTGCGCGTTCTGCGAGCAGCCTGGATGCCCGGCCGCGATCTGCTACGACTGCCAGAACCGGGAGCTGAAGCAAACCCTGGCCCACCCGCACGCGCACGGTGGCTGACCGGAACTAGGCCGTTCTTGCGGGTGAGCCTAAGCCGGGGGCTCGAGGATGTCGATCGTGACCGGGATGTTTCCCCGTACGGCGTTGGAGTAAGGGCACCGGCGCTCGGCCGCCGCCACCAGCTCTTCCGCCAGCGCCCGGTCCTTGATCGACGGCAGCTTGACGTCGATCTCGGCGGTGAGGCCGAATCGATTCTCGACCGGCCCGATTCCGATCCTGACCGTGACGAGCGAGTCGTCTACGGCGAGATCCTTGCGGCGGGCGACGCTCATGATCGCGTTCTGAAAACAAGCAGCGAACCCGGTCGCAAAAAGCTGCTCGGGGTTCGTGCCTGGGCCGCCGTCGCCGCCCATCTCGGCTGGGGAAGAGAAGTCGACGTCGAAGCGGCCGTCGCTGGTGCGCCCGTGGCCCCGGCGACCCCCGGTCGCGCTCGCCTCGGCGGTGTACAGCACGCGGCTGGGTGACATCGGAGTCGTGGCCACCTCGCCATCTTAGGATCACTTCGGATGCTCCTTACCGCGCCCATTAATGTCGAGACCGCGCCTGCTGTTTTCGAGATCGGGCTTCTGCTGCTGCTCGCGGTTGCGGCGGGCTGGCTCGCACGCCGGCTCGGACTGCCGGCGGTGGTCGGTTACCTCGTGGTCGGTCTCATCGTGTCGCCATTTACTCCTGGCTACGTTGCCGATCGCAGGCAGCTCGCGCTGTTGGCGGATGTCGGCGTCGTGCTGCTCCTTTTCGAAGTAGGTATCGAAATCGATCCAATTCGCCTACTGCGCAATCGCAATGCGGTGTTGTGGACATCGCCGGCCCAGGTGGTCGCAACCACGTTGCTGGTAGGTGGGGCCGCAGTGGCGCTGGGGGTCGGTTGGCGGGGGGCGGTGCTGGTCGGGCTGGCGGTGGCTATGTCGTCGAGCGTGGTGGTGGTCAACATGACGCGGAGCCGGCGGCGCAAGACCAACTCGGAGACAGAACAGGTGCTGCTGAGCTGGAGCGTCCTGCAGGACATGGTCGGGGTGGCGTTGGCGCTTCTAGCGATTGCCTTTTTGGGCCTCGGAGCGCGGCCGCCGCTGGAAGCCGCTGCCGCCGTCCTCGGCTACATCGTGCTTGTGATCGCGGCGTCCTGGGTGTTGCCGCGCCTGCTGCGTCTGCTGAAGGCGGAGCACGATCTGTTCCTGATGTTGTCGGTGGGCAGCGGCCTTGCGCTGGCGGGCCTGGGCGCAACTGTGTTCGACGTGCCTCTCGCTCTCGCCGCTTTCATGTCCGGCCTGGCCGTCGGAGAGAGTCCGGTGGCTGCCGAGGCGCGAACGCGAATCCTGCCCTTTCGCGAGCTCTTCGCCGTCTTGTTCTTCGTCCTGCTCGGCAGCCTCATCGATCCCGGCGCCATTCCGCGAGCCCTGCCGTGGATCGGATTCCTGCTCGCCGCGGTCGTACTGGCCAAGGTTCTGCCGGTCGCAGGCCTCACCCGGCTGGCCCGGCTGCATGGTGTTCGCTCGTGGCAGCTGGGAATCGGCCTCGGCCAGGTGGGAGAGTTCAGCTTCGTTCTGACCGGAATCCTCGTGGCTCGCGGTTTGATCCCCTCCGAGCTATTCACCGCAATGCTCGCGACCGTCGTCTTGAGCATTGCGGCGTCCGCGATCTTGGTGCGGCTATGGAAGAGGCCAGGTGAAATGGCTCCCCAGGCTGCGGCTTGATCGTCAAGCCACCGCCTGCGCGCTGGTCTCGTCGGCGAACACCCGGCCGTCACGCAAGCGGATGATGCGGTCGGTCTGAGCCGCCAGGTCGAGATCATGCGTGACGATCACGAACGTGGTTCCGTGCTCGCGGTTCATCCGCTTCATGGTGTCGGCGAGCTGCGCGCTGGTTTCGGTGTCCACGGCCCCGGTGGGCTCATCGGCAAAGACGACTGACGGCTGATTGACGAGCGCCCGCGCGATCGCCACGCGCTGCTGCTGGCCGCCGGACAGCTGGTCGGGCCTGTGGTGTGCGCGGTCGGCGAGCCCGACCTCCTCCATGAGCGAGATGACCCGCTGCTTGCCGTTGCGGTCAGCCTTGCCCGCATAGGTCAGCGGCAGCATCACGTTGTCGAGCGCGGTCATTGTCGGCAGGAGGTTGTACTCCTGGAACACGAAGCCGAGCTTGATGCCGCGCATGTGGGAGCGGCGTCCGTCGCCGAGCGTGCTTGTGTCGATGCCATCGATGACAACCCGTCCGGAGGTCGGCCGGAGAAGGAGCCCGAGAACGTCGAGCAGGGTGCTCTTGCCTGAACCGGAGCGGCCGATCACCGACACGAACTCTCCGCTGTCGATGGTGATGTTCACGCCGTCGAGGGCGCGGACCAGGTTGTCGCCTTGCCTGTAGTGCTTGGTCAGCTCGAACGTCTGGATCATTTCGCTTCTCTCCTTATGTATGTGTCTACTGGGCCCGCAGAGCTGTCACCGGGTCGAGCCGAGCGGCGCGGAAGGCGGGGATTACGCCGGCGACGGCGCCGAGCAGGGTGGCGAAACCGAGCGAGACCGCCGCCAGGCCGGGCGTGACGAGGAACAGGACAGGTTGGGAAGCGGGCGTGAGGGCGTTGAGCAGGAGCGCCACGCCGGCGCCGAGCCCGAAGCCGATGGCGCCGCCCACGAAACCGATGAGGGTGGCTTCGACGACGACCTCGCGCATGACCCTGAACGTCGAGGCGCCGATGGCCTTCTTGAGGCCGATCTCACGGACACGCTCGCTGATGGCCATGATCATGGTGTTCAGGACCGAGAGACCGCCGATGATCAGCGCGAGCAGCGCCGCGCCGGTGGTGATGGCGGTGAAGATGGCACCGCCGGACTTGAAAGCAGCGACCTGGTCGCTGGGCTTGACTGCCTTGACGCCGGCGACCTGGTCGTTGATGCGGCCGGCGAGCTGGTCGAGGTTACTGCCGGGCGTGCCGTAGACGCTGACGCTGTTGGCCACCTGGGTGGCGTCGACGCTCCCGCGCAGCGAGGCCGGCAGGCTGTCCTTGAGGAGAGTCTGCGCATCGGTGAGGCTCACGAACGCAGTGGTGTCGGGCATGGTCTTGGTCGGCGCAAGGATGCCGACGACCTTGTAGGTGTGACTGACGAAATCGGAGGTGGCGTCTGCAGGCCTGACCGGCAGGTCGATGGTGTCGCCCAGCTTCTTCCCGAACTCCGCCGCCATGGAAGAGCCGAGCACGACCTCTCCGGTCGAGTTGCTGGTGAGGTTACGGCCGCTTGCAAGGCGCGACTGTTCGGACGCGTACCTGGCTTCGTTGGGTGTGCTGGCCGCGATGAGGTCGGGCAAGCCGAAGCTGACGACCTGGACCTTGCCCGGCTGGGCGAGGATGGTGATCTCGGGGAAGGCCGCGGCCACCCCGGTCACTCGCTGGATCTCGGCGATCTTGCTGGTCGGCAGAACACCGCTGGAGAGCAGGCTCGAGCCGGCGCTGGAGTCGTTGACGGTGACGTGGTCGCCGTAGTAGGTGACTCCGCCGTTGAGCAGCGCGTTGAAGTTGTTGGCCATCGCGCCCATCGTCGTGAGCGCGACGATGCCGATGACGATGCCAGAGATGGTCAGAGAGCTGCGCAATTTGCGCCGCGTGAGATTCCGAAAGATCGACATGGCGACTGCCCTCCCTGTGGGTTGAAACCGGTTCGGTTCGATGAGGTCAGGCTAGGGTTGGGCGGTCGCGCCAGACAGTCA
>DATINX010000293.1:0-4550 GCA_035473835.1 Candidatus Dormiibacterota bacterium
GGAGATCGTCTTCGGCGATGTGACCTCTGGGGCGGAGAATGACATCCAGAAGGTGACGCAGATCGCGCGCCGGATGGTCACGCAATGGGGCATGAGCGAGAAGCTGGGCACGGTCACGATGGGCCACAAAGAGGAGCTTGTTTTCCTCGGCCGCGACCTCGGCGAGCAGCGGAATTACTCAGAAGAGGTCGCCGCGGTCATCGACGAGGAGATCCGCAGCATCGTCAACCATGGCTACCAGACCGCCAAGGTCATCCTAACCGCGCAGCGGCACAAGATGGACGCGGTGGTCGAGCAGCTGAAGATCGTCGAGACCCTCGACTCGAAGCAGCTCGACGAGATCCTCAACCACGAGGACGAGCCGAGCGCCGCAGCTTCTTCGGGCGCCTCCGCCTCCTAGCGCCGCCACCACGGAATTAATTCTCGCGGGCCGGGGCAACCTCGGCCGGAGCCTGGCGCGCGCCTGGGGGCGCGCCGGGCATCGGGTGCTCCTGGTCCGCGGGCGGGGCGGAGTGGCATCGCTCGCGCGCGCGCTGAGCACGCGGCCCCGGGCGACGGTCTTTCTAACAGTGCCCGACGGCGCCATCGCCGCTTTCGCAGCTGAGATCGCCCGTGCTCCGGGCCTTCCCGCCACCTCGTCGTTCGTCCACTGCAGCGGCGCGCTCGGCCTGGACGTGCTTTCGGAACTGGGCGCCCGTCACGCCTTGGGATCGTTCCACCCGCTGCAGTCGTTTCCCACGCCGCGCGCCCCGGAGGCGTTCCGGCGCAGCGTGGTCGCCGTCGATGCGAGCACCGAGACGCTGCGCCGCCGTCTCGCCCGCCTCGCGCGTGACCTGGGCGCCAGGCCGCGCCGTGTCGAGGACGCCGACCGTGCCGTCTACCACACCGCCGCGGTGCTCGCTTCCAACTACCTGGTCGCGCTCGCCGCCGAGGCGGCGAAGCTCCTGGAGACGATCGGCTGGAGCGAGCGCGAGGCGGTAGACGGCCTGGTCCCGCTCATGCAGGGGGTGCTGGAAGAGGTCGCCCGGCGCGGCCCGACGGCAGCCCTGACCGGGCCGATCCGCCGCGGCGACGCCCAGACCGTCAGCCGCCACCTGAAGGCGCTGGCCGCGCTCGATGTCCGGTCGTCGCGAGACGGGGAGGTGGCGGACGTTTATCGTATGCTCGGCCGGATCGCGCTCGAGATCGCAAAAGATGCGGGCCTGAAGCCCGCGGCGGCCCGGCAGATCGACAGGGCGCTGACCCGAGATGTGGCAGCGACCCGAAGGAGACGTCTGCGATGACGACCGTTCTGGACGTCCAGCGGTTCAAGGAAGAAGGCCGGCGCTTTGCCGTGCTCACGGCGTACGACTACTTGAGCGCGAAGATCCTCGACGAGGCGGGGATTCCTGTCCTCCTCGTCGGCGACAGCCTCGGGATGGTGATGCTCGGCTACCCGACCACCTTGCCGGTCACCGTCGACGAGATGATCCACCACGCAAAGGCGGTTGCTCGGGGCTCGCACCAGGCGTTGCTGGTCGGGGACATGCCGTTCATGTCATATCACGCATCGGTCGAAGAGGCGATCTCGAACGCGGGCCGCTTCATCCAGGAAGCAGGCATGCATTCGGTCAAGCTCGAGGGCGGCGGCCGGGTCGTCGAGATGACCAGGAAGCTGAGCGAGATGGGCATCCCGGTGATGGGTCATCTCGGCCTCACCCCGCAGTTCGTCCATCAGATGGGCGGCTTCAAGGTGCAGGGCAAGAGCGACAAGCAGGCGGCGCGCATCCTGTCGGACGCTAAGGAGCTCGAGCAGGCCGGTGCGTTCAGCCTGGTCCTGGAGGGGGTGCCGTCAGACCTCGCGACCCGCGTCACCAAGGCCCTGCGAATACCGACCATCGGGATCGGGGCCGGACCTGGCACGAATGGGCAGGTGCTCGTCTACCACGACATGCTCGGCCTGACCACCGGCAAGGCGCCGAAGTTCGTCAAGCGATTCGCCAACCTCGCCGAGGAGATCACGAACGCGGCTCAGACCTACGTGCGGGAGGTCGGCGACGGCACTTTCCCTGGTCCCGAGCACTCCTACTCGTCCAACGGGTCGACGGCGCCTGCGAAGGTGCAGCTCGATGAGGTCAAGTACGGCGCCGGAGCCTAGCGCTCTTCCGATCGCGATCGCGACGCCGGCCTTCGTGCGGGACATCGCGCGCGGCTGGCACGCGGACGGCCACACGATCGGCCTGGTGCCGACCATGGGCGCCCTCCATGCCGGGCATATGAGCCTGATCACCCAGGCTTGCCGCGAGAACGACAAGGTCGTCGTCAGCGTGTTCGTGAACCCCATCCAATTCGGGCCGAAGGAGGACCTCGGCCGGTACCCGCGGAACCCCGCTCGCGACCTGGCGATGCTGCGCGCGGCGGGCGTGGACGCGATCTACAAGCCGTCGGTGGCCGACATGTACCCGCCGGGCGCGGCCACGCGGGTGATTGTCCACGGCGTCACGGACAAGCTGGAAGGCGCAGCCAGGCCCGGCCACTTCGAAGGTGTGGCCACGGTGGTAACGAAGCTGTTCAGCGCGACCTCGGCCGACCGGGCGTACTTCGGCCAGAAGGATGCCCAGCAGGTGGCAGTGGTCATGCGGCTCGCTCGGGATCTCGATATGGGAGTAGAGATCCGCGTGTGCCCAACCGTCCGCGAGGCGGATGGACTGGCGTTGAGCTCGCGGAACGCCAACCTGGACCCGGCGGAGCGCAAGGCGGCGGTGTGCTTGAGCCGGGCCCTTGGTCTTGCCGCCGGGGCCTATGGCCGCGGCGAGGACGACCCCGCGCGGCTGCGGGCCATTCTGAGAGAGCCGATCGAGGCGGAACCGCTGGCCAGGCTCGACTACGCCGACGTGGTGGATCCGGCCAACTTCTCGACCCCTGGGAGCCTGGCGGTACTCGCGGTCTGGTTTGGCCGGACGCGTCTCATCGACAACCACGACCTGAGCCTGAGGTATCCTGGATAAATAGCAGCGCTGGCGTACAATGGCACTCCGTTTTGGCGGAGGCCGTATTTGACGACCAAACACCACACCAATAATCCTTAGGGGGTACACGTTTTTGACCACAGAGTCCGGTGTCGTCTTGAAAGAACACGAGGAGGCGACCGAAAGGGACTCGTCAGCGGCGATGACCATGGAGGACTACCTCCACTACGAGGAAGAGGCCTTCAAGACCCCCAACCATGGGGACATCGTCGATGGCATTGTTGTCCGCGTCGACCCTGACGAGGTGCTGGTTGACATCGGCGCCAAGGCCGAAGGGGTGATCTCGAGCAAGGAGCTCGGGTTGAGGGGTGAGGTCGAATCGATCGGTCTCGTTCCCGGCGACCTGATCAAGGTTTATGTTCTCCAACCCGAGAATGAGGAAGGCAACGTCGTCCTCAGCCTGCGCCGCGCCCGCGCGGAGACGACGTGGCTCGTGGCCGCCGAGAAGCAGACGGACGGCTCGGTCATCGAGGCCGACGTCCGCGAGCAGAACAAGGGCGGCCTGATCGTCAACGTGCTCGGGCTGCGCGGCTTCCTGCCGTCCAGCCAGGTGGCCCGCGCCTACGCCGGCAGCCTGGAATCGCTGGTCGGACAGCGGATCCCGGTCAAGATCCTCGAGGTCAATCGCAAGCGCAACCGGCTGATCGTCAGCCAGAAGGCTGCGGAGGATGAGGATCGAGCACGCAAGCGAGAGGAGCTTTTCAGCCGCCTGCAGATGGGAGCCACCGTGAAGGGGACCGTCTCGGGCATCACGAGCTACGGCGCGTTCGTCGACATCGGCGGCGCGGACGGCCTGATCCACATTTCGGAGCTGTCGTGGGACCGCGTTTCCAAGGTCACCGACGTTCTCCAGCTCGGGGACGAGGTCACCGTCAAGGTCATCAAGCTCGACCCGGAGCAGACCCGCATCTCGCTGTCGCTGCGGCAGCTTCAGCAGGATCCGTGGGAGAAGCTGGTCCAGTCGATGCCGATCGGATCGATCGTCGAAGGCCAGGTCACCAAGACCAAGAAGTACGGCGCCTTCCTGCAGATCATGGTCGGGATCGAAGGCCTGCTGCACATCTCGGAGCTATCGTGGGACCACGTCGAGCGGACCGAGGACGTGCTGAAGGTCGGAGAGACCCTCCAGGTGAAGGTGATCGGGATCGACACCGCGCGCCGGCGGATCTCGCTGAGTCTGAAGCAGCTGTCGGCCCCGCCGGCCAGCCTGGGCGCAAGCCGGAACGACCGGCTCCAGGAGGAGTACGGCGACCTGGGAGACGAGTCCTAACCGGACCTGCCTTAGGAACCCAGGCTGGTCAGCCGCTGCTGGGCGGGCGCGTAGTACGGGTCGATGAACAGCGCCCGCTGGTAGTCCTGGCGGGCCGCCGCGATCTCGCCGAGTCGCCTTCGCTCATCGCCAAGATCCACGTAGAGCTGGGGCTCTGTTTCGCCGAGGTCGGCCGCGCGCTGCAGCTCGGCGACAGCGCCGCGTGCGTCGCCCGCACCGAGGAGCCGGTTGCCGAGGTCCCAGTGATATTGAGCCTGCAGCGGATCGACGCG
>DATINX010000294.1:0-7140 GCA_035473835.1 Candidatus Dormiibacterota bacterium
TAGTAGAGGTCGTACCCGGGGCCGGCCGAGACAGGGTGATAGCCGCGCGGGATGAGGACGACGTCGCCGTCGCGCACCTGGAGCGCCTCGTCGAGCGACCGATCATCTGTGTACACGAGCTGCACCGCAAAACCTTGAGGCCGCTTGAAGCGGTGGTAGTACGTCTCCTCCAGGTAAGCCTCGCGCGGGAGATCATCGGTGTCGTGCTTGTGTGGTGGATAGCTGGACCAGTTCCCGCCTGGCGTGAGAACCTCGGTCACCAGGAGCGATTCTGCCGGTCGATCCTCCATCAGGATGTTGTGGATCGTCCGCTCGAGGATGCCGGATCCGCGCTGGAACGATTTGATGTCGGCGGCTCTGATCAGCGCCGGGTCCGAACCGCGCTTCGCCGGCGCCCAGCACAGCGCCACCTCGCAGCCGTCGGTCGCCGCAGAGATCTTCAGGGTGCCGCCGGGCGGCGCGTAAACCGAGTCGGCGACGCCATCGAATACGGTCGTCCGCCCGCCGACGCCGGGCCATTCCTCGCGCCCGTATGAAACATCGGCGCGCCCCGACAGCATGACCGCGCACACCTCATGACCCGGGCTCGTCCAGTCGAGCGGGACGCCGCGGGCGAGCCGGTACACCTCGAAACCGACGTAGCCCCACCCGGCCGACCTGGGTGTGACACAGACCATCTGGCCATCCGCTTTGGGCTCCGCGAAGCTGCGCACGAGCAGCTTGCTTTCGCTCAGAGGTACCACCGCCGGCGTGCGGCGCCGGCCTGGTGCTCGCGTCGAGCCTTCCTCACCTCGTCGCCTTCGGAGACCTCCGCCACGGGCACCTCCCACCAGCTCTCATAGTCCGGGACGCGCTCGTACCGGTCGGCATACACGTGGATGACAACGGTGCGATCGATCGATTTCGCGGCGACGAGCGCGTCGCGCAGCTCCTCCACGTTTTGCGCGCGGATGACGTGCGCGCCGAGGCCCTCGGCGCTGAGTCCCAGGTCGATTGGCAGTGGATCGCCCTCGTGGTCGCCGGAGTCGTCGCCGAGCGAGCCGTCCTTTCGACGACGATAGCGGGTGCCGAAGCCGGCGGTTCCCTTGGAGCGCGACAACGACCCGATGGATGCGAAGCCCTGGTTGTCGACCAGCACGACAGTGAGCTTGAGTCCTTCCTGGACCGAGGTCACCAGCTCCTGCGCCATCATCAGATACGAGCCGTCGCCGACCATCACGTAGACCTCTCGGCTCGGGTCGGCCATCCTCACTCCCAACCCGCCCGCGATCTCGTAGCCCATGGTCGAGAAGCCGTATTCGACGTGGTAGCCCTTGGGATCGCGGGTGCGCCATAGCTTGTGCAGATCGCCCGGCATCGAGCCGGCTGCACAAACGACCACATCGCGCGAGCCCGACAGCTCGTTCACCACGCCGATCACCTCCGACTGCGCGGGCAGCGGGCCGTGGCCGAGGTGGTAGAGACGCGTGACCTCGAGATCCCACTCGGCGCGCAGCTTTTCGCACTGCAAGCGGTAATCCGGCTCGACCGACCATCCGGCCAACCGCGCATCGATCGCTTCCACCGTCGCGCGGGCGTCGCCGACGAGCGCTACGCCCGCATGCTTGTGGGCGTCGAAGTCCGAGACGTTGACGTTGACGAACCGCACGCCGGCCGCGCGGAACGCGGTTTTGGAAGCGGTCGTGAAGTCGCTGTAGCGGGTGCCCACACCGATGACGACGTCGGCTTCCGCGGCGACCCGGTTGGCCGCCAGCGTCCCGGTGGCGCCGATGGCGCCCAGCGCCTGAGGATGATCGAATCGGAGGGACCCCTTGCCCGCCTGCGTCTCGGCGACCGGAACCCCCGTCCGGCGCACGAGCCGCTCCAGCGCCTCTGTCGCCTCCGAATAGATGACACCACCGCCCGCGACGATCAGGGGCCTGCGCCCACTACGGATCGCGTCGACCGCGCGGTCGATCGCTTTGTCGTCGGGCAGCGGGCGCCCGATCGGCCACACCCTGCGCATGAAGAATTCAGGCGGATACTCGAACGCTTCGGTCTGCACGTCCTGAGGCAGCGCCAGCATCGCGGCTCCGGTCTCCGCCTGGTTCGTCAGCACGCGCATGGCCGACAGCGCGGCCGGGATGAGCTGCTCGGGCCGGGCGATGCGGTCCCAGTAGCGGCAGACGGGCCGGAAGCAATCGTTGACAGTGAGCTCGCCATTCGAGGGCGCCTCGAGCTGCTGGAGCACTGGGTCCGGGCGGCGCGAGGCGAAAACGTCGCCCGGGAGCAGGAGCACCGGCAACCGGTTGACGGTGGCGGCCGCGGCGCCGGTCAGCATGTTGGTCGCCCCCGGGCCGATCGACGTCGTGCAAGCCAGTGTTGACAGCCGGTTGCGCATCTTCGCGAACCCGGCCGCGACGTGCACCATGCCCTGCTCGTTGCGGGCCTGGTAGTAGGTCATCTGCTCGGGGTGCTCGGCGAGCGCCTGGCCGACTCCTGTGACATTGCCGTGGCCGAAGATCCCGAAGCAGCCCGCGATGAAACGGTGCTCGATCCCGTCGCGCTCGACGTACTGCACCGCGAGAAACCGGACGAGAGCCTGCGCCATCGTCAGCTTCATCGTCTTTACCGCGTGACTGCTAGGCGGATTCGGGAAGCATCACGTCGCGCACCAGGCCGTCCAGCTCAGTGCACGCCGCGATGAACTGGCGCAGTGTGCGGACGGTAGGCGCAAATGAATCGAACTCGTCCTTGGCAAGCCCATCTTCGGTGTAGGCGCGCTGGAAGTCGGGGAAATGATCCATGAGCTGCTCCACCACTTCCGGATCTACAGGGTCGTCGATGCGCGGCCGCACCTCGACGTCACCGGCGTTGAAGCGCTTCTGCCAGGCGGAGGGTGGCGAGATGACGGCATCCGCGCCGATCAGTTCGCTCCAGTGCATGTGGTTGCGAAATGCCGCTGAAAGCAGGCGCAGCCTGTAGCCGCGCGCGCGGAAGATGCCATACGTCTTCTTGAAGACGGCCACGCCCGCCCACTCCAGGATCCCGGGGTCGACCGTGATCTGGCGCCGGTCGAGGACGACCTTCAGCCAGTCGTCGAGCCGGCCGACCATGATCGTGCAGACGGGACCCATCGATTCGATGTCCTTACCCTCGCTCTCGCGCCGCCGCAACCCTCGCTCCATGGATTCGGCGACCGCGATGCACTGCGGCAGCGTGAAGCACACGGTCGCGTTGACGCTCACACCGCGATATGTCACCTCTTCCATCGCGACGATGCCGGCCCGCGTCGCTGGAATCTTCACGATCATGTTCGGCGCCAATCGGCTGAACGCCATCGCGTTCTCGACGATCGCATCGACGTTGCGATAGAGCCTGGGGTCGGTCTGAATCGAGAGGCGGCCGTTGCGCCCGCGATGTTCCGCAAAAGCGGGCTCGAGCAGCTTCGCGGCTCGAACGGACATCTCCTCGACGAGCTTCCACCCGATCTGGTCCTCGGTCGCGCCGGGCAGCTCGCGCACGAGGGCTTCGATGCGAGGCCGCCACACCCCGATCTCTTTCTTGAGGATCCCGACGGCGATCACCGGATTGCAGGTGGCTCCTACCCCGCCGTTTTCGAGCGCGTACTTCAGCTCGTCGATGTCCGCGGAGTCGTTCCACAGCATCGTCGGCGTGGTCTGCGTCATCTCGTGGAGCCGGCTCTTGTAGGCGACCCTCAACTTGCTTCCCAGATTAGTCCGTCACCACCGCGTGACGACGACCTTCTTGCGTGTGAAGAACTCGATCCCGTCCATCCCGTGCACGTGGAGATCGCCGTAGAAGGAACCCTTCCAGCCGCTGAACGGAAAGAACGCGAACGGCTGCGCGATCGGGACGTTGATGCCGGTCATCCCCGCCTCGACGCGCTCGCGAAACTCGCGGCCGGCCCGTCCGGACTGCGTGAAGATCGTCGCCATGTTTCCGAGCGCCATCTGGTTTGCCTGCGCGATCGCCTCGTCCAGAGTCGACACCCTGGCGACAGAGAGCACAGGGCCGAAGATCTCTTCGTGGCCGACCGCCATGTCAGGCGTCACCCGATCGAGGATCGTCGGACCCAGAAAGAATCCCGGCCGCGACATCTCGCCGCGCCCGTCGACGAGCAGCTGCGCGCCCTCGGCCACGCCCTTGTTCACGTAGCCGGCGACGCGATCTCTGTGGTCGGCGCGGATGAGCGGGCCTACCTGCACGCCGGCCACGTCTCCCGGCCCGACCACCATCTTCGAGGCGGCGTCGGCGAGGGGCTGAAGCAGCCGGTCGGCGGCCGAGCCCACAGCGACCGCGACGGAGCCCGCGAGGCACCGCTCGCCGGCATTCCCGAATGCCGAGTTGAGGATCGCCGGGACGGCGATCTCGGGGTCGGCGTCCGGCATGACCACGATGTGGTTCTTCGCCCCACCGAGGGCCTGGACGCGCTTGCCGTTGGCGGCGGCGGTTTGATACACGTGGCGCGCCACCGGCGCGGAGCCGACGAAGGAGATCGCATTCACATCGGGGTGCGCAAGCAGCGCGTCGACCGCATCGCGCGCACCGTGCACAACGTTCAGCACCCCCTCGGGAAAGCCCGCCTCGAGAAAGATCTCGGCCAGGCGCGCTCCACCGAGCGGCGTGCGCTCGGAGGGCTTGAGCACAAACGTGTTTCCCGCCACCACTGCGAGCGGGAACATCCAGAGCGGGATCATGACCGGGAAGTTGAAGGGCGGAATGCCCACGCACACCCCGACCGGGTACCTGTACAGGTCCTGGTCAACGCCCCCTGAGACGTCGCGCAGGGTTCGACCCTGGAGCAGCGTCGGCGCGCCGCATGCGAAGTCGACGACCTCGATGCCGCGGCGCACCTCCCCCCGCGCTTCGTCGAGGGTCTTGCCGTGGTGGTGCGTGATGATCGAAGCGAGCTCCTCGAAGTGCTCCTCGAGCAGGGCTTTGTAGCGGAACATCAAGCGCACCCGCTCCATGAGCGCCGTTCGTGACCAGCCCCGATACGCCGCGACCGCGGCCCGCACGGCTGCGTCGACTTCGGCGGCGCCTGACAGCGGAACCTGCTCGATCACCTCCCCCGTGGCCGGGTTGTAGACCGGCAGCGATCCCACCCCGTCTGCCGGACGGCGCCACTCAGACCCGATCAGGTTGGCGATCATCGCGCGTAACTCTGACACCATCGTGACTCATGCGGCGTCCGGCGGTGGCCGCAGCGACCAGGGCCGCCAGGACCGAAACCGCCGCGTAGACGACGAAGGCGGCCTGGATGCCGGCGAGCGACCATGCGATCCCTCCGATGATCGGCCCAATCGTCACGCCGACGTTCTCGAACTCGCCGAAGAGTCCCATCACCAGCGCGTGGCGGCGTCGAGGCGAGGATTCCGAGATCCAGGCCGTCGCGGCCGGCCACAGCAGCGAGGCGCCGACAGCTCGGAGTGCGGCGGCCGCGAGCACCGCGGCGACCGTGCCGGCGATCGCGTACACGGCAAAGCCGGCGGCGCACACCAGCGCGCCGGCGACCATCGTCGCGCGCCTGCCCCATCGGTCTGATGCCATCCCGCCAGGGACGAGCAGCACGCCGCCGAGCATTCCGACGACGAACATCGCGGTGCCGGCGGTGGCGGCGGACAGGTTCAGGTGCGAGGTGACCAGGAGCGGGAGCAGGGCGAGCTCGCCACCAGCGCCGATCTGGAACAGGAGAACGATCGATGCCGAGACGATCATGACCCGCATCAGGCTCGGGCCGGCATCTGCCGTTACGGGCTCGTCTTCCCGCGCCGCGCGGCGGCCGCCGGCCTCCGTGTAGCCGCGGAACACCACCAGAACCAGCACGGCGCTCACCGCCGGCAGGACCGCGCCCCAGGCGATGACGGCGCGGATCGGATAGTGATCGATCAGCAGCCCGCCGGCGCCGGCGCCCAGTGCCTCGCCGATCACCCACTGGGCCGAAATGAGCGCGAGGCCGGTGCCCTGATACCTGGTGGGCAGCGTGGTGCCGAGAAAGGAGCGGCCGATGGGACCGACCGCGACCATCATCCCGGATGCGAGCAGGTAGGCGATGGCGATGAGGACGACCGAGTCCGCACGCGCAAGCAGCAGAATTCCCCCGGCGTACAGGAGCAGCGAGGCGACCAGCGGCGCGCGATAGCCGAAATGGTCGGCGAGCACGCCCCACACCCATTCGAAGAGAAACATGCCGAGCCCGAACATCGAAAGCGCGATGCCGATCTGGCCCGGGCTGGCTTGCAGCTGCCGCAGCTCGAGTGGGACGGCGATCAGGAGCAGTCCGGTCGCCAGCGTCGCGACGAACAGCGCGGCGACGAGGGCGCCGCTCCGGCTGCGGATGAGGGACGCTGCGATGGTGGTCGCATAACATAGGCCAGATCCAAGGCCGATGAGAGAATCCCTGCATCCGCAGGCCCGCGCGGTGCTGGAAGAGATCGAAGCCGCCGGATTTCAGGCTTCAGGACCGGCGACGCTGGCGGAGATGCGGCGGCTGCAGGAGATCGAACCTCGATTCTCGGGTGATCCCCAACCGGTCAAGGCGATCCGCGATCTCGTTATCGACGGCCCGGGTGGTGCAGTCCCGGTGCGGGTCTACACGCCGGACTCTCCCCCTCCCCGTCCGGCGGTGCTCTTCACGCACGGCGGCGGCTGGGCGCTTGGAGGCATCGATTTCTCGGACCCGCTGTGCCGGGCGCTGTGCCGGGCGTCCGGCATGGTCATCGCCTCGATCGGCTACCGGCTCGCGCCGGAGCATCCGTTTCCGGCCGGCCTCGAAGACGCGTACGCGGCGCTTCAGTGGCTCGAGGCGAACGCGCCGTCCTTGGGAGCCCGCCCCGATGCTTTCGCCGTTTGCGGTGACAGCGCCGGCGGCAACCTCGCGACGGCGCTCGCGATAATGTCGCGCGATCGAGGCGGGCCGCGGGTCGCGCTCCAGGTGATGATCTATCCCGCGCTCGATCCAACCCTGTCACTTCCATCTTTCGACAGCTGCGGAACCGGCTACGGACTGACGCGCGACGACATGAGGTTGTTCTGGGACATGTATCTGCAAGCGCCGGGTGATGTGACGCATCCCTACGCATCGCCCCTGGAAGCCAAATCGCTGGGTGGCCTGCCCCCGGCGCTCATCCTCATCGC
>DATINX010000295.1:0-20864 GCA_035473835.1 Candidatus Dormiibacterota bacterium
ACCCGAAGATCGTGACAAGGTCTTCGAGCGCTTCTTCAGGTCCGACTCGGCGCGCACCGGCCACGGCGCCGGGCTGGGCCTCTCCATCGCGCGCTGGATCGTCGAGCAGCATGGAGGCCGCATCATCGCCGACCGCAGCCACGCCGGCGGCGCTGGTCTTTACGTGGACCTCCCAGTCTTACGCCGTTCTTAACCACCGGCGCCTCGCTGTGGCGCATGTACTCGATCAACCCCGAACACGCGATGGGTCTCGTCGGCGGCGCAATCGCACTTGCGGTCGCACTGGTCGCGCTCCGTTTCCATCCAAGACGGCGTTCGGTGCCGGGTACCGTGCAGGCGGCCGCGGTGTTGATGGCCGTCAGCGGCGGCGTGCACCTGGCGCTCGTCCGGCACCACGTGGCGACGGAACCGCTGACAGCGCTTCTGTTTGTCCTGAATGGACTGGCTTTCATCGTGCTGGCAGCTTCGTTCACCTGGCGGTGGTGGCGTCTGGCTTCCGCGGGGCTGCTGATCACGACAGTGCTCGCATACCTCGTTTACGTCGGCGCCGGCTTCGAAGGACCCGACCAGGTCGGCATCGCCACCAAGCTCATCGAGGTGACCGCGCTCGGCCTGGTGCTGGTCCCGGTCAGAGGCGAGGCGGGCCGGCCGCACCGCAGCTGGAGATGGGCCTCGCTCGGCGTCGCGATGCCGCTATTGATCGTGATCACTGGGGCGACGGTCTGGATCGTGGACCTCGCGCGTCCCGACGCCCGCCACGTTCACGCCGGCGCGCTGCTGCAGTCGACCAATACATTCGCGACCCCCGTCCAGGTCGACGCGGCCAACCGCCTGTATCAAGAGACGAAGGTGGCCAATCAGCCGTTCGAGGACTGGCACCAGGCCTGGGCCGCCGGCTACCGGCCGGGCGGTTCGACCACGCTGCCTTCCACCCACTGGATGAACCAGAGGTTCGTCGACGCCGGCTACGTGATGGACCCGCACCATCCGCAAGGCCTCGTCTACGCCAACACGCATCACGGTCCCGTGCTGCTGGGCGTGATGTTCCAGATGAAAGGCCTGAACCAGTTCGGTCCGGACCCCGGCGGGCCGATGACCGCATGGCACCAGCACGAGAACATCTGCTTCACACCTTTCGGCTTCGAGTTCAGCCTGATGACGCCTTACTCCACCTGCCCCATCGGCGCCATCGACATCAGCGCGCCGCCGATGCTCCATGTCTGGGTCGTCGACAACCCTCGCGGCGGCCCGTTCGCGGTCGACATCGATCCGTCGGTGGTGACCGCCCTGGACCGAACGTGATGCTGGCTGCACGCGAATCGAGCAGGCCCGAGGCCGCGTTCGTGCTGCTCCTGGTCCAGTCCATCTTCTGGATGGTGGCCGGGCTTTCAGCGCTTCCGTTTGCGCTCGGCGGCGAGTTTCACATGATGGGTCTCGGGCTGGCTTCGCTCCTGTTCGCCCTGTTCGTCTGCCTGCTGGCGATCGGAGTCCTTTGGCGGCGCCGCTGGGCCCGCCGCGCCGCGCTGGTCCTCGAGGTCATGTGTCTGGTCGGATCGGCGCTGGAGTTCCTCCTGCCGATCGGCGCCAACCGCGGTCCTGTGGTACTGATCAGCGGCGTGGCGCTGCCGATCGCCGTCGCCTGGCTCCTCTGGGGCAGGAGAACGCGCGCTGCGTTCAGCTAGTGGTCACGCTCGTGCCTGTGCTCGAGAGCGAGATTGGCCGTGGCGAGCTCGGCCTAAAGCTGGTCGCGCCATCCGCCCGCTCACTGGCACTAGGCGACCCCTGTTCCTGCGGTGTCGATGGGGACGGTGAAGTGGAACTCCGAACCGGCGCCGACCGTGCTGTCGACCCAGATCTTGCCGCCCTGCATCTCGACGATCTGGCGCGTGATGGCAAGGCCCAGGCCTGTGCCGATGATCTTTGACTTGCTGCTCTTGTCCTCGAACCGCTCATACCGGCCGAACAGCTTTTTGACGAATTCCGGCGGTATGCCGAGGCCGTGGTCGTGCACGTCGACCTGGACGAACCCGTCGCGTACCTCGGACGTGACGAGGATCTCGCCTCCGCCGGGTGAGTATTTGATGGCGTTGCTGAGCAGGTTCGAAACGACCTGGAACAGGCGATCGGAGTCCCCCCGGACGGCGGGCAGGGCCGGATCCAGGTTAGTCACGATCTGGTGCTTCGCGCTCATGACGCGCGCCCTTTCCGCCGAGTCGCGAACGATCCCGTTCAGGTCCAGCGGCACCAGGTTGAGGGTCATATGGCCGGCCTCGATGCGGTCGAGGTCGAGCATCTCGGTGATCATTCGATTGAGGCGCTGAGCGTCGTTGTTGATGTCACCGGCGAACGCCTTGGCCTCGCCAGGCGCCAGCTCCTGGTCGCGGATCATCTCGCTGAAGCCCTGGATCCCGACGAGCGCGGTTCGAAATTCGTGGCTCACGAGTGAGACAAAATCGCTCTTCAGCTGGCTGAGCCGTTCCAGCCCGGCAAGGTTGGCCATCGCCGCCTCTTGAGCCGCATGCTCCGCGGTCGCGTCTTCAAACATGACCAGGAAGAAGTCGATGAGCCCTCCGGGCCTCTTGATCGAGGTCGCGCTCCAGTGGAGCCACACGTCGGTGCCATCGGTGCGGAGCGCGTGGCTGTCGGATTCGATGTTGTCGACCACCCCGTTCCAGAGCGGCTGAAACGTCTGCACGACCCGCTCCATCTCCTTGGCGGGCAGGAACTGGCCGACCTGGGAGCCAACGATGTCCGACGGCTTGGCGTGCAGCAAGGCACCGAGCCGCGGGTTGGCGTCGATGATCTTCAGGTTGACTCCTACCCGCGCGATGCCGAGCGGGGCCTGCACGATGACCTGGTTCAGCAAGGCGGTGCGGGCCTGGACCTGGGATTCGGCGGTGCGGCTGTGGCGGAGCAGGTCGAGCGAGTCCCTATGGGTCAGGACCTGGTTGCCGACGAAGAGCACACCGACGGTTCCGGCAAGCACGGTCAGGAGCTGGTCGAGCGACTGGTTCCGCGCCGCCAGGCCCAGTATCGTCACGGCGGCGGCCAGCGTCGCCATCCAGGGCAAGGCCAGCTGCCACAGCTGGATCGGCCCCTCGTCGGCTCTCTGGTCGAGCCCCGGCCCCGGCCACAACGGGGCGAGCGCGATCATCAAAAAGCCGATCACCCACCCGATGTCGAGCACGCTGCCGATGGCCCCGTACGTGCCGTTAGCGGTCAGGTAGGTGAACATGCTGTCCGCCACGGCGTTCGACGCGAGGCCGCCCATCAACAGCAGCATCCGCCCGAGCTGCGGCCTGGACGCGCGGCGCAGGGCGATGATCAGCACGGTGATGGTGACGATGTCGCCGGCCGGGTAGGCGAGGCCGATCAGGGTCGCGAACAGGGACTGTGGCGACTGCTCGTAGACCGTGCGGAGCCCGACAGCCCAGGCTATGAACAGGAGCGAGAGGGCGACGATCGCCCCCGCCAGCACCGCCTCTCCCCGGGTCGCCAGCCGAGTCGGTCCGGTCGTGAAAACCAGGACGCCGGCGATCGCGAGCGGGATCATGAGCAAGAAGCCGGCGTCGGCTGCCGACGGGAACGGCACCGCCACCCCCTGGAAGACCTCGTACCAGGACCAGATCGCCTCGCCGATGGTCCAGCTGGCGGCGCCGGCGGCGAGCAAGGCCCACGCAGTGCGAAGGCGGCCCGTCGACCTGCGCGCAGCCAGGCCGAGGCTGACCGCCGCGATCCCCGCCGCGACCGCCTCGCCGATGTCGTCGAACGCGATGGTCGACTTGATGCCGCCAAATCGATAGAGCTGCCAGGCAAGGAAGAAGGCAGACGCGATCGTGGCCAGGCTCGCCGCGGTGGTGAAGCGTCTCCAATCCCTCGAGGTCGCTCTCCGCCACAGCCAGGCCAGGGGCCCGATCCGGGTCGCGGCGGCCGACGGCCGCGCCTTCAGCCGGGGGGAGAGCTCGGCGGGAGAAGAGGGCCAGGCCACTTAGACGGAACCGTGCGTTAATTCAAACCGATTGTTAGTTAACATTGCGGGCGGTGGCTGGCGCCACATGGGGGTGAAGTCCCGAATTCGCGCCAGCCGAGGGGGCTGCCATCGTCCGGGTCTCGTTCGACAACCACGCGGGGCAGGATTTGCATTTTGGTCGGCACGACACTACCACTCGAGTTCGCCGCCTCAGCCGGATTAGCCCTGCCGGCCGGCAACAGGCGGGCTTCCGGCTTTGACTGACCTCCTCGGACGGCTGCTGCCCAGTACCCAGGAGCGGGTGCGGTCCGCCCCGCAAAGGAGGTGAGATCGATGAGGAAGTTTATTCTGGCGGCCATCATGGCGGCCACCATGGCGATCACGTTGGCAACGTCTGCCGGCGCGGGCGGCTCAGTTCCCTGCTGCTGAGCGACCGCTAGCACTCTGAGCGGCGTTAACCGACTGTTGTCAAGCTGCCCGTCTCCGCTGTCGTGTAAGCTGGCGCGCGATGCCGGAAACTGAGTCGCGCCCAGACGCGATTGTGGGGCGCTCCGCCCGGCGGGGCCGACGACACGGAATCGAGATCAAGCCCGGGTCGGTCAAGCAAGCGCGCGCCGACGCGGGCATGAGCCTGGCCGATGTGGCGAACGGAGTCGTCAGCCGGACGGCGATTTACTTCGTCGAGACGGGCAAGGCGAAACCCTCGATGGAGACCCTTCGCCTGATAGCGGAGCGCACCGGCCGTCCCATCGACTACTTCCTCGCAAGCCCGTCGACGATGGAGCCGCGATCGTCGCCCCGTACGCTCGAGATCGAGCTGCTGCTGGCGAGCAACGATTGCCAGGGAGCGGTGGCCGCCGGGCAGGCGTTGCTCACTCACGAAAAGGACGCGGACACGACCGCGCGAGCCAGGTACCTGATGGCGTACGCGCTGCTTCGCCTGGCTCAACCCGAGGAGGCGAGGCGCCTGGCGGCGGTCGCCCGCGACCACTTCGAGAAGACTGGCGACCAGCTCATGACGGCGGAGTGCCTCGGGCATGAGGCTTCGGCGGCCTATCTGGCGCAGGACCCGAACGCGTTGGGCCTGGCCCAGCGAGCGCTCGAGATCTGCCGCTCGCTGCGTCCGGTGCCCCATACGACTGAGGGCCGCCTCCTGTTCGTGCTGGGTTCGGTGCATGCCACCAACCAGGACTGGCCCGCCGCGATCGACTGCTACGAAAGGGCAATCGCCGCCGGCGAGGTCATCCAGGACCTCCGCCGGTTGTCTCTCATGTACAGCGGTTTGAGCCTCGCCTACTCGGAGATCGGCCAGCTCAACCAGTCGGCCTACTACGCACAGCGCGCTCTGACCATCCACGAGACCCTCAACGACCGGCTTTCCCTGGCCCGCTCCGAAAACAACCTTGGTCTTTTGCTGATCAAGCGCGGCGACCTTGCCGGCGCCGAGCAACATCTCCTCCGAGGGATGGCACTGTGGGACGAGTCGGCTGCCGAGGTGGGCAGGGCTGAGCTGCTGCTGAGCCTGTGCGAGCTGGAGGTCGCTCGGATGCGGCTGGACGACGCCGAAAGGTTTGCCGTCGAGGCACGTGATTGCGCGGAGGAGCTGTCGGAAAAAGCCACGCTGGCCGAAGCCCACATGTGGCTGGGCCGGATCGCCGCCGAACGCGCCGAGCCCGCCCTTGTGGACGCCGAATTCCGCGAGGCATGGGGGATCCTGGATGCGCTGGGCGCCCCCGAGCGGCTGAGCCGCTGCCATGTCGAGTACGCAGAGCTCCTGGAGAGGCGGGGTGACATCGCCTCCGCCAACCACCACTTGCGGATTGCCCTGACGCAGCTCCATCCGGGCCGCGTGGCGTCCACCAAGCAGGAACGCTCGGCCAGCGCCTGAGGGCTCGTGCGGGGACGCTTCCCAGAACCATAAGAATGCGTTAATTCAAACTCCAGAAGTTACAATTTCTGACCCGTGAATGACTTAACAAGCCGCAGCGAGGAGGGCCGAGGGGATGGCGGTCGTACTCGTAGTTGACGACGGGGCGGCCAATCGTCAGCTCGTCGAGGCCTACCTAGCCGGCATCGACTGCTACGTCCGGCTCGCGGAGAACGGCGAGTCCGCCCTCGAGATGATCAAGAACGAACCTCCCGACCTCGTCCTCCTCGACGTGCAGATGCCCGGTATGGATGGCTACGAAGTCTGCCGGCGGATCAAGGCCGGACCTAGAGGCAGGCTCTTGCCGGTGGTCATGATCACGGCCCTCAACCACACGGACGATCGCGTGCGCGCGCTCGAGTCGGGTGCGGACGATTTCATGGCCAAGCCGGTTGAGCGCGTCGAGCTGGTCGCGAGGGTCCGCTCGGCTCTGCGCCTGAAAGCCCTCTACAACACACTTGACAGCGCGGAGCAGGTCATCTTCTCGCTCGCGGCTGCCGTGGAAGCGAAAGACAGCATGACCGAAAAGCACACGCAGCGAGTCGCCGAGTCGGCGCGTCACCTTGGCACCAGGCTGGGCCTGCCTGAGGTCGCGCTGGACGCGCTGTTCCGCGGCGGCATCATCCACGACATCGGCAAGATTGGCGTCCCGGACGCGATCCTACTGAAGCCGGGACCGCTCGACGCCGACGAAACGGTGCGAATGCGGTCGCACGTGCTGATAGGAGAGACCATCGTCAAGCCACTTCGTTCCGCATCGACCCTGCTGCCGATCATCCGCCACCATCACGAGCGGTTCGACGGCCGCGGCTACCCAGATGCCCTTCGCGGCCGTGAGATCCCGCGCCTGGCCAGGATCGTCGCCGTCTGCGACGCGTTCGATGCCTTGGTCAACGACCGGCCATATCGACCCCGGCTCGCGGTCGACCAAGCGCTTGCGGTGCTCGTCGACGGCGCCGGGCGCCAGTGGGACCCTGAAGTCGTCGACCTTTTTGTAGGCGAGATGCCTGTCATCAGCCGGCTCGGCGCCGCCTGAACCAAACGCCTTGAAAGACCTGCTGGCGGTGCTCGAGACCATCAGCACGCTCGCGTTCGTGCTCCTGGGGCTGGCGACGGCCATCAGCTGGACTCGCCACCGGGAGCGGTCGCTCGGCTTCCTGGCCCTGGCGATCATCCTGCTGTCGCTCGTCTCGGTCCTGGGTCGAATCCCGGCGCTCCTGCACTTCACACCGCCGCTGGTCACCGAGATCACCCTCGTGCTTTTCGTCGGTTCCAGCTACGCGCTGCTCCGATTCCGAGGCTCGCTCATACCTCTCCCGCGCGCCTGGCACGTGGCGGCAGTCGTCGCGATGGCGGTCGCCATCGCGGTGTTCTTGATTGCTCGTTTCCTCGGTGCGGTCGCCGGCGCGTCGACGCAGCTCGAGACCGCGGCCGCGCTCGTCATCGTGGTCGTGTGGGCGGCGACCGTCATCGAGCCGATCGTCAGGTTCTGGATGGTGGCGAGCTCGCTGCCTGCGGTCCAGGGATGGCGGCTGCGCTCGCTGAGCCTCGGCTTCGCGGGCATCGTCGGCATACTCGCGTTCGCGATCGCCGCCAGCGCGCTGGCCTCCAATCTCTTCGTCCAGATCGCCATCCAGATTGTCGTCCTCGCCATCGTGCCGCTCCTTTACGTCAGCTTCGCGCCGCCGGCGTGGCTGCGCCGCGAATGGCGGGCTTCTGAGGAGGAGGGACTGCGAGCCTTCATGGAGGACCTTCTTCTGCTCAAAGAGGATCAGGGCGCGCTGGCGGGGCGTGCTCTCGATTGGGCAATGCGGCTCGTCGGTGGCGCGACCGCCGTCGCTTTTGACGGCCAGGGGGCCCCGACGGCAACGCGCGGCCTGGACCCCGCTGCGCTGCGCGACATCAAAGACGCCTTGCCCCAGCTGCCTGAAGGCGTCAGCCGCCTCACGGTCGTCGGCATCGACCGCACCGTCCTGTCGCTCCCGATCGCAAGCCTCGGCGATCCCGGGCGCCTGGTCGTCATGGCCGGGCCCTTCACCCCCGGGTTCGGAACCGACGAGCTGAGCCGCGTCAAGCAGTTCATGTCGGCGGTCGTGGCGGCGCTCGATCGCGCCCGCCTGCTCGACCGCATCCGGCAGGCGAACACGAGCCTGGGCGAGGCGAACAGGCACAAGAGCGTCTTCCTGGCCAGCATGAGCCACGAGCTGCGCACGCCCCTCAACGCCATCCTCGGGTTCTCGGAGCTGCTGATCGACGCCAACAACGGGCAGTTCCCTCCCGCGACCCGCAAGCGCTTTCTCGAGCAGATCCACACCAGCGGCAAGCACCTGCTCGGGCTGATCAACGACATCCTCGACCTCTCGAAGATCGAGGCCGGGCAGATGGACCTGCGGCTGCAGACGATCGCCGTCGCCGAGATCGTCAGCCAGGTCACCGCCACGATCGAGGCGCTGGCCACTCAGAAGAACATTCGGCTCATCGTCGGGGAGAGCTCCGCCGGCGACATCACGGCAGACCCGGGCAAGGTGAAGCAGATGCTGCTCAACCTGGTCTCCAACGCAGTGAAATTCACGCCCGAAGGCGGCACGGTCACCATCGAGACGCGTCAGCTCGACGACTGGGTCGAGATCTCGATCACGGACACCGGGATCGGCATCGCCAAGCAAGACCAGGACCGTGTGTTCCACGAGTTCCAGCAGGTGGATTCAGGAGTCGGTCGATCGCAGCCGGGCACTGGCCTGGGCCTCACGCTTACGCGGCGCTTCGCCAGGCTGCACGGCGGGGACGTTCGAATGGAGAGCGAGCCTGGGAAGGGCAGCGTGTTCACCATCACGCTGCCGATCACGGCAGAGGCCTCAGAGACATCGGTCGCGTCGCCGGATCCGTTCACGGCCACAGGCGACAAGTCGCGTCCGCTCGTGCTGGTGGTCGAGGACGACCCGGCGGCGGCGGAGCTCCTGACGCGCCAGCTGGCCCGCGCCGGATTCAGCACGGACGTCGCCCGCAATGGAAAAGAGGCGATCAGCAAGGCGATCGAGACCAAACCTGCCGCCATCACGCTCGACATCCTTCTGCCTGACATCGACGGGTGGGAGGTGCTCACGCGGCTCAAGCGCGAACCGGCCACGAGCGACATCCCTGTGGTGGTGGTCAGCGTCGTCGACAACCCCGAGCTCGGCGTCGCCCTCGGTGCGCTCGACTACTTCGTCAAGCCCGTGCCCGCCAAGGAGCTGATCAGCCGCCTCAGCCGGTTCAAGTTCGGCCGCAAAGCCGGCCAGAACCCCAGCGTCCTCATCGTCGACGACGAGCACGCCAACCGCGAGTGGCTCAAGCGCATCCTGGAGCCTGCGGGATTCCTCGTCATGCAGGCGAGCGGGGGACGCGAGGCTATCGAGCTAACGAAGGCACGGAAGCCCGACCTTGTGATGCTCGACCTGATGATGCCCGAGGTCACGGGCTTCGACGTGGTGGAGGCGCTTCGCGCAGACAGGGCCACGCAAGCCACACCGATCATGGTCCTGACAGCCAAGCACCTTACCGAGGGAGACATCCACCAGCTGAACGGGCACGTGTCCACAATCCTCAAGCGCGGCTCCACAGGTGCCGCGGACCTGCTGGGGCTGCTGCGCCAGATCGTCGACGTCACGGCGAGCCGGTGACCGCGGCTGCTCTGATCCTCGTCGTCGAAGACAACGAGGCGAACCGGCTGCTGGCGAGCGCGGTCCTCGAGCGCGAGGGCTATCGGGTCGAGCTGGCCGCCAACTCGGAGGAGGCGCTCGAAAGGCTGACGGCCCAAGCGCCTGACCTCATCCTGATGGACGTGCAGCTGCCCGGGCAGGACGGCCTGTCTCTGACGCGGCAGCTGAAGACCGACGCCCGGACCGCATCGATTCCGGTCATCGCACTCACCGCCCTGGCCATGATGGGGGACAGGGAGCGCACGCTCGAGGCCGGCTGCTCGGGCTACATCTCGAAGCCCATCAACACGCGCACGTTTGCCGCCGAGGTGGGCAGGTTCTTACCACCGGCGTAAGGTGGGCCGCGCGCACATCGATGACGAAAAAACCCCTCATCCTCATCGTCGAGGACGACCCCGCGAACATGCTGCTCGCCACGGCCACTCTCGAAGCAGACGGCCTGGAGGTCCTGGGAGCCGGATCCGCCGAAGAGGCGCGTAAGACGATCACGCGGCGGCGGCCGTCTCTGATCCTGATGGACCTCGGCCTGCCCGGCATGGACGGCCTCGATTTCACCAGGGAGCTCAAGTCGAGTACCAAAACCGCCGCCATCCCGATCATCGTGCTGACCGCGAATTCCATGCCGCTCTACGAACGCAGCGCAAGGGCGGCCGGCTGTCAGGGTTTCATCGCCAAACCCGTGAGCCCGCCCACCCTCATCGCTGAGGTGCGTTCCTTCTTGCCCAGCGGCAGTCGGTGATCGTCGCCGTCTACGCGGTCAAGGGCGGCGCCGGCCGGACCACCATCGCGGTCAACCTGGCCGCGCTGCTGGGCCAGAAGCATCGCGGCGAATGCGCGCTGTTCGACCTCAGCCTCCCTTACAACCATGCCGCCCTCGTGGCCAACCTGGTTCCCACCGGCTGCCTTGCGCTGAGCGATCGAGCCGACGAGGACAAGTTCGAGGCCACGCTGCTCGGGGCCGGGCTCCATCACCCGTCCGGGATGGTGGTCATCCCGAGCGCGTTGAAGATCGAGCAGTCGGAGCTCGTCACGCCGCAGCTGGTGCAGCGGGCCCTGGACGTCCTCGAGCAGACGTTCAGCTACACCATCGTCGACCTTGGCGTCGCGATGAGCGAGGTCACGCTCGGGGTGCTGGAGCGGGCCGACCGGATCCTGGTGATGGTGAGCTCGGAGCTGCCCTCCCTCAAGGACACTGCCGAGCTGCTGCGCATCTTCGAGCACGTCCTCGACATTCCATCCGGCCGCGTCAGCCTCGTCCTCAACCACCCGCGCCCGCAGACGATGGTCACCCGCGCCGATGCCGAGCGCGTGGTGAAGCGTGCCATGCACACCGAGATCCTCTACGACGGCGGTCGGTTCGACCGCGCTGCGGTGACGGGGGAGGTCTTCGTCGCCACCCATCCGTCGAGCGCCTCGGCGAAAAGCATCGCGCGCCTCGCGAGCTCGATCATCGAAGAGCACAAGGGACGCGCCGCCAGGCACGCGTGACGCATTAACGGAGGCGGCGTGATCTTCATCGGGACTTCGGGCTGGCAGTACAAGCAATGGCGCCAGGCGTTCTATCCGGCCCGGATTCCGCAGAGAAGTTGGCTCGAGCACTACTCGGCTCGCTTTCAAACGGTCGAGGTCAACAACACCTTCTACAACCTGCCGGATGGCGACGTTTTCGAACATTGGAAGCGCCAGACGCCCGCGGACTTCGTGTTCGCGCTGAAAATGAGCCGCTTTCTGACGCACCTGAAGCGCCTGCGCGAGCCGGAGGAGGCGGTCGATCGATTCCTGGACCGGGCACGCAGCCTCGGCGCCAAGCGCGGCCCCATCTTGCTGCAGCTGCCGCCCACGATGAAGGCTGATGCCGGCCGCCTGGACGCCGCGCTTGCGGCATTCCCTCGATCTGAGCGAGTCGCCGTCGAGTTCAGGCATGAAAGCTGGTTCGTGCCCGAGATCCACGCGCTGCTCGAGCGCCGCGGGGCCGCGCTGTGCCTGGCGGACGCTCCGGGGCGTAAGCAGCCCTACTGGCGAACCGCCGATTGGGGAATGCTCCGTTTCCACGAAGGCCGCGGGCCGCACGCGCCTGGCTACTCGCGGTCGGCGCTGAGGACCTGGGCCGCACGCACGGCCCAGGTGTGGGGACCTGACCGCGACGTGTTCGCCTACTTCAACAACGACACCGCGGGTTGGGCGCTGCGCGACGCTGTCGTGTTCGCCGAGCTGGCCGCGCGCGCCGGCCTCAGCCCTTCTCGAGTCCCGGACGAGGCAGCAATCGGAGCCGTGGGCTAGGGTCGAGGAGCGCGCCGGGGGCGCCGGCGCAGTGCGGCGTCCGCGTCCCCGGTCGATACGCGAGGCCGCCTGAAGTTTCTCAGCGCGAACCGGTCGCACGCGGTCTCGGCCGCGGATTTCTTGCCCAGCTGCTCATGCAGGTACCAGTGCATCCATTCGTGGCAGTAGAGGAAGCGCAGCACCTCGCGCCGCTGGCGGAACGACACCTTCTCCGACGCCCACGCGAACCGCAGCCCTGCACCTCGCTTCCGGCGCGCGGCATAGATGACCGGTTCCGTGAACGCCCGGAACGGGACCGGTACCTGGAGCACGATCCGCCGCTCTTCGAACTCGCAGCGCGCCGCCAGATGTGGCGCCGATCGGTAGCGAAGGGGCTTGACGACGACCTCGTAGTCGCCGGCGCGCGGCAAGCCTGCCAGCACGCTTCGCGCCTCAGCGTTCGTCAGGCCGTAGAGCTCGCTGCGGATGACCACCCCGCGAGCATACGGATGCGACCCAGCGCCTCGGGTAGCACCGGCAGGCCGCACGTTGATCGAGGCGGGGGAGCCTGGCCTGCAAGGGCCGGGCTCTTCCACCAATACGGGACGACATGATGGTCGGCCGAACACCCGCGATCACGGCGGATGTGAGCGGCCTTGAGCGTGATCCTCGCGCGTTCGAGGTCTAGAGCAGTCGCGGCCGCTTGAGCAGCCACGCGGTGAAGGTCCCGGTTCCGATTCCAATCAGGGCGCCGGCGGTCACGTCGCTCGGAAAGTGATGGCCGAGGTGGACCCGTGAAGCGCCGATCAGTGTCGCCAGCGTGAAAACCAGAGGGACCGCGTTCGGATAAAAGGCGGACAGCGCCGTGGCGGCCGCAAACGACGAGGCGGTGTGGCCGGACGGAAATGAGGCGTCAGCCGTGCGGATCCCGACCACGCTGACCTCGCGGTTCACGAACGGGCGTCTGCGCCGGAAGATCGGCTTGACGAGGCGCTGGACGACGTACGTCGTCCCGAGCGAAGCCAGCGACGTCGCGATTCCCGCGCGCCTGCCCTTCGGCCCGCCAAGCCAGGCCAGGCCGATGCCGGCCACGACCCAACCGGCCCCCTCGCCGAGGTCGGACAGCAGGGAGATGTAGCGGTCGCTGTAGGAGGTGTGCGGAAGACCGTGGATCGCATCGAAAAGCCGCCTGTCGATCGACTTCGGGAGGATCTGGGGAGGCGTGGCGAGCGGCTCCATACGTAAACGGTAACGCCGGCCCGCCCGGTACCACCTCGCAGCGCGGCGTTCGGTGACGAGCTGACAAGGTTCGGGGGGTACGGGTCGCTCCCACAATTCCCGCGTTGTCATAACGAGATGGAATCCGGGGTCGAGACGCAGCCAAGATCAGGTGATGTCGCGGCCGAGATCGTTCACGACGTCCAGCGGCTGGTCGACCTCGAGGTCAGGCTCGCCCGGCAAGAGCTCAAGGAGCTTGCGTTCACGAATGTCGTTGCCGCCGCCTGCATCGCCACGGCCGGTCTGCTGGCCCTGGTTGCGCTGCTGGTCGCGCTGCCGGTCCTGGTCGTCGAGGCCGTACCCTGGCACTGGCAGGCTGCTCTCATCTGGATGATCGCTAACCTGGTTCTTGCGGGCGGGCTGTATCTCTTCGGCCGCTCGCGTGTGCGGCTGCGGCCGCCCACCAGGACTCTCGACAGCCTGAAGGAGAACAAGGAATGGGCGCTTCGTCAGCTGAGATTGACCGGCAGATAAAGGAAACCAGGCAGCAGCTGGATGCGAACCTGAGCGTGCTCGAGCAGCGAGCTGCCGCGCGCGCCCGGCTCGCTCGCGTCGCCGTCGCGGCCGGAGCCGGGCTGGCGGCGGTGGTGGGCGCCGGCCTCGTGATTTATGCCATGCGGCGAAGGCGGTCCCCTGCCGCGCGAATTCACGATGCGATCCCCGGGCGGGTGCGGCGCCTGCCAAGCGCCGTCGCGCGAAAGCTCAAGCGATCTCACCCAGCCGCCAAGGTGGTCGTCGCGGACCCGGACGAGGCGAGCGCATCTCGGGCGTGGGAGTCGATCGCCCAGAAGGTCGTCGCCACGATGGCCGTCTCGGCGGCGGGCCAGCTCGCCTCGCGCCTCGTCGAGCCTCCTGACGCGAAGCGCGACTACACCTCTCGATGATCGGGCGAATCAAGGGCTGGCTGCCGCTCTCGATGATCGGGCGCATCAAGGGCTGGCTGCCGCTCCGGGTTCTCGCGGCTTACGGCGAGAGCCACGCGAGCAGCTACGCGTCCGCGCTCGCCTTCACCTGCATGCTGGCGATGTTCCCCCTGATACTCGGGGTTCTGTCCCTCATCGGGCTGGCGATCGGCGATCCAGCCATCGAAGCAAACGCGCAGGCGCTGATCCTCCAGGTGTTTCCGGCCAGCGCGCAGCCCCAACTGCTGAATGCAATGAACGGAATCAAGCACTCGGCTGGATGGCTGGGCTTGTTGTCGCTGGTCGGCCTTCTCTGGAGCGCGAGCAGCATTTTCTCAACCATGGAGTTCGCCCTCACGCAAATCTTCGGTACCAGACAACGAGACGTGGTCCGGCAGAAGTTGATGGGGCTCGTGATGATGATCCTGCTCGTGGTCGCGGTCGGCGTCACGGTCGCGGCCAACGCCCTGGCGGCCCTCTTCCCGCTCGCATGGGTGACCGGTTTTGTGATCGGCTCGGCGGTCATGGTGGCACTGCTGGTGATCCTCTATCGATTCGTACCCAACCGAACGTTCGGAGTGCGTGACGTCGTCCCTGGGGCGCTGCTGGCTGGAGTGCTCATCGAAGTCTTCTCACTCGGCTTTCCCCTCTACGGTCGGTTGGCGGGCGGGTTCAACACCTATGGCGCACAGTTCGGACTGTTCTTCCTGCTCGCCGCCTGGTTCTACATCGTCAGCGATCTGATCCTGTTCGGCGCCGTTTACAACAAGTTCCGGCTCGGCGAACCGCACGTCCAGGGGCTGGTGGCGAGCCCGAGGCGGCAGTCCAGGGAGGTGCGGCCGCCGGTCGAGGTGATCGAAGGGGCGCGCCAGGCGGATCAACAGGAGGCGCCAACGCCGGCCGCGGAGGACGGCTCGCAGCGCCGCCGTGGCGCGGCCGGCTATTTGGTGGCCCTGGGGCTGTTGGTGATCTCGGTCTTCCGCCGGCGCAGTCGCACGACGACGATGTAGAGCGCGACGGCCGCGGTCGCGTCGACCACCGCCTCCTCGCGCCCTGACTCCCGCGCGAGCCGCGGCGCGCAAGTTCGGCATCCAGATCCAAGTGAAGGCTGGCGCTCATGTCATGCGGGGCGGCAAGACCGCCCGGCGCCGATGACCTGGCCCCGAGTAACCAGTTTTGTTGAGCGGTTTTCTAAGCAGGTGCGAATTTTGAGGCCGGCAATCAAGGTCGGTCTGGAACGGAGGTAACGAAAGTGGTCGCATTGATCGTCCTGGTGCTGCTGCTTCTGCTTCTGGGCGGGGGCGGCCTGCTGGCCGGCGGCCTGCACATCCTGTGGCTGCTGCTCGTCATCGGGCTGATTCTTTGGGTGCTCGGCTTCTTCTTCCGGGCCGCCGAGGGCGGAGGTCGCTGGTACTACTGGTAACCCTCTAGCGAACGCGTGAGGCGCCCCCTTCGAAGACGAGGCGGGCGCCTTTTTTGTTGTGGTACCTGTAATTCGTACACCTGTACGGCAGACATTGCTTTCCCCCCATCGATACTGAACGCAGGCTGAATCTTTCACCGGGGGAAAGACGATGGGGATAATCCAGCTGCCGGCGGGACGGCTGCGCGGACGGGTGGGCGAACGATTCGCTCTGCGCCAGGGAATTGCGCGCGGACCAGGCCAGCTGAGGGTGATCAAGCGGCTGCCGGCCATCGATCCGCGACCCGGTTACTGCGAATGCTGTGCCAGGCCGATCGACTTCGGGGGGGTCTTCCACGGCGCTCGTGCCTACTGCAGCGTCGAGTGCTCGCTGGGGGGATCGCACCGGCCGGCCGGTTGAGTCGACGCGTCGCCGTCGGTTAGTCTCCGGCCGTGTCCACGGCGGGCCGGCGCGATCCGACCGGGTCGAGGCTGGCGTTCCTCGAGGGTTCGCGCTCGGGAGCGCGCTATGACTCCGACCAGCTGTTGGGCACCGATCCGGCCGACGGTCGCACGCTCCTGGCCAGATATGACCTCGAGGCGGCACGCGGTCCGCTATCCGCCGGTATCGCCGCCGGCAGGCGACGGGGGCTATGGCGCTGGGAAGAGCTGTTGCCGGTTCGCGACCGGCGCTTTGTCACGACCCTGGGCGAGGGCGCGACACGTTTGCTGCCCCCGGGACGTCTGGCGCGCGAGCTGAGATTGTCCCGGCTTCACATCAAAGCGGAGAGCCTCAACCCGACCGGGTCGTTCAAGGCGAGGGGGATGGCAGTGGCCGTGAGCCGCGCGGCCGAGCTCGGTGCGCGCCGGCTGGTCGCGCCGTCGGCCGGCAATGCGGCCGGCGCGCTCGCCGCGTACGCCGCAGCCGCCGGACTGCCCGCCACCGTGGTCATGCCGGCCGATGCCCCGCTTGCCAACCAGCTCGAAACGATCGCGTGCGGCGCCCGCTTGATCCTGGTGGACGGTCTCATCTCCGATTGCGGCCAGCTGGCCCGATTGGTCTGTGAAGCGACCGGCGGATTTGACATGGCCACCCTGCGTGAGCCTTACCGGGTCGAAGGCAAGAAGACTTTGGGTTTCGAGCTCGCCGAGGACTTTGGATGGAGCCTGCCCGAGGCGGTGGTGTATCCGACGGGCGGCGGCACCGGCCTCATCGGCATGTGGAAGGCGTTCGACGAGCTCGAGGCCATCGGGCTGATCGGTGCTGCGCGGCCGCGCATGTACGCCGTGCAGTCGGACGGCTGCGCGCCCATCGTGCGCGCCTTCGAAGAGGGGTCGGCGTTTGCCGAGCCCTGGTCGGGCGCGGCGACGCGCGCCGCCGGCATCCGGGTGCCAGCCACGGTGGGTGACCACCTCATCCTGGATTGCCTGCACCGCTCCGGGGGCGGGGCGGTCGCAGTTCCCGAAGCCGAGATCGGAGAGATGCAGTCCTTCGCAGCCCGGCACGGAGCCGGCTACCTGAGCCTCGAAACGGCGGCGGCGCTCGCCGCCCTGCCGATCATGCTGGAGCGCGGGTTGATCGGCAGAGATGAGCGCGTGGCTCTTTTCGACACCGGAGCGGGATTCAAATCGGAGGGACCCTCGCTGGAGCGGCCGCCCATCGTGCCCAACGACCCTGACGCGTGGCCGGCTGTGGTCGCGGCCCTTCGCGATTAGCGGGAAGCGCCGCCGGGGCGCTTGTGGGTGAGCGCCGCGCGGAGACGGGCACGCGCCGACCGGCTGGTGGTCATGTATGCGGTCCCCGACCCTCGAGCATCAATATCATTGCCGAGGTCGTCCGAGGTGGCCGAACCGCCTCGGGTCATCAATCCGGGTGAGGGGTGCCGATTTGGAAGTCGATGTCCATATGCAATCGATGAGTGCCGCGCGGTCACTCCCCGGCTTCGGGTGCTTCGACCGGAGCATTCGGCCACGTGTCACGTTGCCACCTCAGACCTGCGGCACGACATGCTTACCGCCGATGTGCCTCCGCCGCGAGCCGCGCACGCCCGGGGATCAGAGCCCGATTTGAGGGCTCTGCTGCTGTGGTGCGCCCAGAATCCATGGCTCGCCGAGCACGTCCCCCAGTGGGGCTTCGTGCGCCGGGCGGTCAAGCGCTTCCTGCCCGGCGAGGAGTTCGAGGCCGCGCTGCAGGCGGCGGCCGTCTTTCAGACCCAGGGAGTCGGCGCGGTTTTCACCAAGCTCGGCGAGAACATCAAATCGCTATCCGAAGCCACCGCCGCGGTCGAGCACTACGAGACGGTGCTCAAAGCATCGGCCGATGCGGGCATCGAGCCCGAGATCTCGGTCAAGCCCACCCAGGTCGGGCTCGACATCGATCCTGACGCCACCTTCGCCAACCTGAGCCGCCTCGCGGACTCAGCCGCCCGAGTGAAGGGTTTCCTATGGATCGACATGGAGGGGAGCGCTTACACCGACCGCACACTCGACCTGTACAACCGGATCCACGCCAGGCACCCCCGGACGGGCGTGTGCCTCCAGGCGTACCTCTACCGCACCGCCGCGGATGCCTACAGGATGCTCGCGTTCAAGCCCGCGATACGGCTCGTCAAGGGCGCGTACGCGGAACCGGCGGATCGTGCGTTTCCAGCCAAGCGCGACGTCGACGCCAACTTCCTCGCGCTGTGCGCGTTCATGCTGCCCGATGCCAACAGGGGCCGGATGCGCCTGGTGCTGGCGACCCATGACATTCCTCTCATCGAACGCGCGGCGAGATTCGCCGACGCGATCGGCATGGACCGCCACCAGCTCGAGGTGCACATGCTGTACGGAATCCAGGCCGCGCAGCAGGTGAAGCTCGCGGCGGAGGGCTACCGAGTCAAAGCTCTCATCGCGTACGGGGACGCCTGGTATGCCTGGTATCTGAGGCGGCTGGCCGAGCGGCCTGCAAACGTCCTGTTCGTGGCGCGCCAGATGTTCGGCTAGGTGTAGTTCGCTGGGGTTTTTGAGACTCTTCTAAGCGGTCTTGGCAAGGAAGATCTGGAACTCGATCGTCACCTGAGAGTCGACGGTGGTGAAGGGCACCGAAGGCGGCGTGACCCCGTAATCGGTCATGTCGATCGCCACGCTTCCGGCGACCTCGACCTTGCCTCCCGCCAGCTGAGCCTGGGCGGTCGCGGTGACGTTCTTGGTGACGCCGTGAATGGTCAGCGTGCCCGGCAGCGATACATCGACGGGCTGTCCCGACGCGGCGCCGGTCACGGTCACGGAGGAGGCGGTGAAGGTGGCGTTCGGAAACTGCTGCAGGTTCATCTGACGCGAGACGAAACCGTCGCGCTGGGAGACATCTCGTCCCGCGACCGTATCCACGCTGTGTAGGTCGGTGAGCGCCGCGGTGATGGTGATGCCGCTGACCTGGTAGGCGCTCGGGTCACCGCCCACAGTCAGGCCGCCGCTCACTGTGGAGGTGCGGGCGACTGCTTCGTGCTTGGATGTCTGGCCCACGAACAGCTCCTTGACACGGTAGCCGGCGAGCGATCCGGTGGTGACCGTCCACATCCCCACCAGGCTGCCTGTCGTCGTGGCGGTCGGGGTTCCCGTGGCAGCGGCGCGGGGGGTGCCTGAGAGGCCGAGCGCGCTCGGCGCCGAGCGCAGCCCCGAGAAGAAGTAAACGTAGGCCCCGCCGCCCGCAAGCGCCACCGCGGCCACGCAGGCCGCGCCGGCGATGATGAGTCGGTTTCTCATGATTGCCTCGGGTGGGACGGCAGGGCCGACGTTGCATCGGCCCTGCCTGGTTGTGACCGCACTCTAGGGTACGGTCGGGACCTGCCCAGCGTTTTCCTGGGCTTCACGAGCCGCGCTCTCTGTCGCCTCGTGGGCGGCCGTCTCGTTGGGCACGAACGTGCCCGGTGTCGACGTACCCGGCGCCGGCGTTGGGCTCGCGGCCGTCGTGGCCGCAGCGGCGCTGAGCGCCGAAACGCCGTACAAGGTGGCTCCGACCATCCCACCTACCAACATCGACCCGGCGATCGCCGCTGACGTGACTGCCACACGAACTCTGCTCATTTGCTGACTCCTCATATTTATTTCCGGCCCGAGCGTTGCCACTGAGACTGGCGTCGCTCGCTCAGCGCGCCGTGTGAGGAACCTGAGAGTTCGCGGTGAGGGTTCCAAGCGACCTCTGAGGTTTCTCCCACCGCCCCCACAGGCGTGGCGTCGATTTTGTCGGCATGAACGTCGCGCTGGCTGCGTCTGACCCAGATCGAAGCCCGATTCAACTCGCGCTGGAGGTCATCACCGCGGCGCCGACTGTCGACGTCGTGATCCATGCGTGCAACGCGGAGCGCGAGCTGGTCGGCAACGTGCGCCTCTTGCACGCGTACCTCATGGAAGAATTTCCGTTCACCGCGCGAATCACCATTGCCGACAGCGCAAGCATCGATGGGACCTGGCCTCTGGCCCTGCGACTCGCAAACGAGCACGCCAACGTCCGCGTGCTTCATCTCAACCAGAAGGGGCGCGCGCGGGCTCTCGCCGCGGCATGGCTCACCAGCGACGCGCGCATCGTGGCCTACATGGACGTCGATGCCTCGACTGATGTGAGCGCGCTGCTGCCTCTCGTGGCTCCGGTCGTCTCCGGCCGGTGGGACATTTCCTTCGGCAACCAGTTTCGTGATGCGCATTGCGGTGTCAAGGCCATGCGGGCCGACATCGCTCGCCGCCTCCTACCTCGAGTCAAGAACCGCACCTGGTTCTTCGACAAAGAGCTGCTGGTGGCGGCCGAGCGCGCGGGCCTTCGCATCCACGAGCTGCCGGTCGATGAGGCTTGGTCATGCCGTCCGGAGGCCGCCACCACCCTGTTCCGGATCCTGCGTGGGGTGCTGCCCATGCAGGCGCCGTCGAGCCACCGCTCTGCCGCCGAGTAACCTCCTCCGCGTCCGGCCTCGTCCTCGTATGTAGGGTCCCGATGCGCCCTTTTACAGGCGAGAATGATCCGGCGTGCCCAGCCATACGTATCCAGGGGTAGCCCGACCGGCAGGTATGGAGGAAGGATGAGCTTCAGCATCGAGCGGTACAAAGAGGAGTCGAAGAAACTCGACACGGCAGGAATCGACTGGGAGGCCCTGACCTCGAGCCGCCTGTCCAAGGGAGACCTGTTCTGTCTCCACTACATGATGGACATCGAGAACCACGTCCCCCTCTACCTCTCGCACCTGCTGGTGACGCGGGCATGCATGGACCCGATCCTCACCGCATTTCTCGCGTGCTGGAATTACGAAGAGCTGTGGCACGGGGAGAACCTGGGCAAGTTTCTCAACCTCTACGGCATCGAGTTCGACACCCAGGACCGCATCGCGAACGTCCGCGCCAACCTCGGGCTCCAGAACAGCCTGAGCATCCTCTCCACGATGTTGGGCTCATGGCTGCT
>DATINX010000296.1:0-19919 GCA_035473835.1 Candidatus Dormiibacterota bacterium
CCGGCGCCGATCGCCTCGGCACAGATCTGGCTCGCCCGCTCAATCGGTTCGGACTGCGTCGACTGGATCTTCTGGAGGATCTCGATGCCCGCGTCGATCCAGCGCGAGCCTGAGGGTGTCGTCACCCGTCAGCCGGCGACCCTGGGGTCGACCTGGACCGGTTCCCACCGCCCGCTCTTCATCGATTTGTAGGCCGCGTCGATAACGCAGTTGACGATGTAGCCGTCGACGAAGTCCTCTCGCGGCTGCTTGCCGTTGACGTAGCACTGTGCGAAATGCCGCATCTCCTCGTGGTAGCCATAGACCCGAGCCTCGTCGGGGATCGGAAACACCCATCCGACTTCCGCGTCGGCCTTCTCCATCAGGTAGCCGGCCGGTTCCTGCACGAAAGCGCGAACACGAGTGGAGGTGGTGTCGGTGACGATCCGGCCCATCGTGCCGTAGATCTCGTTGCGCAGCTCCATCCCGCCTTTGGCCGTCCACGACGCCTCGGTTAGCGAAGTCCGTCCATCTTCCAGGCGGAGCAGGAGCACCGCGTTGTCCTCGCCCTTCGTCTTGTCGTTGTGAACGAGCGTCGCGCCCCAGGCGAAGACGTCCTTGATCCGCTCGTCCTTGCCGAAGAAATAACGTGCCGCCTCGACCGTGTGACAGCCCATGTCGAGCAAGGCGCCGCCGCCGGCGGTCTCGGCATCCCAGAAGTGGGGCGCGTGAGGACCCGAGTGGGCCTCCCGAGCGCGCACCGTCAGCAGCTCGCCGATGGCGCCGCTCTCGATCATCTCCCGCGCGCGCATGACGTCGGGTGAGAAGACCTCGGTCTCCGCGTAACCGTGCATGACGCCGGCGGTGCGGACGAGGTTGACCATCTGGGCGGCCTCGCCGGCGTTGCGGGCCAGCGGCTTGGTGCAGACGATGGCCTTGCGAGCGGCCGCCGCGATACGCGTTGCGGGAAGGTGGAGGTGGTTCGGCAGGGCGATGACGACCATCTGGACGTCGATGTCGGCGCACAGATCTTCGATGCGCGTGTACTGGCGGGGTACGCCATGGCGGCGCCCGAATTCCTTGGCGCGTTCGTCGGAGCGCGAGTAGTTGGCGACCACCTGCGTCCCCGGGACGTCGCGCAGCCCTTCCATGTAGAAGTCCGCCACAAAACCCGAGCCGAGCAGGCCGATCTTGACCATGCCGCTCAAGAGATTAGCGCACGGCCGGGCCGGCCCCGGCGCCATGCAGCGCCGCGCCGATCGCCCCCGCCCAGATGCCCAGCTCGGCGCCGACCACGGTGATCGCATCGAGATCGGTGATGAAGACCCGCCGCCGCAGCTCCGCCTGCAGCGGCTCGAGCAACATGTCCCCAGCCGCGGCGACGCCACCGCCCACGACCACGCGATCGACGCTCAGCAGCGCGACCACGTTGCCGACCCCGATGCCAAGGTACTGACCGACTTCCGTCAGCCCCTGCTGAGCCTGCCGATCACCGGCTCGCGCCGCCTCCACGCACATCGTCACGGTGGGCTGCCCGCACACTCTCACGATCGCGTCCGCCTTGGCCAGGGCTTCCAAGCAGCCGCGACTCCCGCAGTTGCAGGCGGGGCCGTCGGGCAGAATCGTCTGGTGGCCGAACTCGCCGGCGGTGCCGTCGTGACCCATGTACAGGAGCCCGTTGAGGATCAGCCCGCCTCCAATGCCCGTGCCCAGCGTGATCCCGAGCATCGATTCCGTCCCTCGACCGGCGCCGAGACGGTGCTCGGCCAGCGTGAAGGCGCGCGCATCGTTGATCAGCTGTACCGGCGCGCCGACCGACGCGCTGACCTCCGCGGCCACTGGCACCCCGGCCCACTTGCCCGGAACGTTGGGCATGAAACGGGTGTTGCCCGCCACCGGGTCGTACAGGCCCGGCACGCCCACGCCGACCGACTCCATCCAGCCCAGGTCACGGAAGGATCCGCGAGCCATCTCGACGAGCTGCTCGACGACGCTGCGCTCGCCCCGGCTGACATCGGTCGGCACCTGGCCCGAGGCGAGCATGCGCGGTGAAGAGCCGTCTTGTTCCACGACCGCCCACTTGAGATTGGTGCCGCCAAGGTCCAACCCAAGATGACGGGAGGTCACCGCATCGCCCGCCCAGCGGCCGCGAACACAGCGCCTATAGTGCCACCCATGCCACACGAGCCCGGCACTTTGCATGCCTGACTCGGTGGTCGTCACGGTCCTCGGACCGATCGCGCCCGAGCAGCTTGGAGTGACAGATGCCCACGACCATCTATTCCTACATTCGCCCGCGCTGCCGGGTCAGGACTTCGACGATCCCGGTCGCGCGACCGCTGAGGTCGGTGAAGCAAGACGCGGTGGGCTGCAGGCGATCGTGGAGGTGACGCCCATCGGACTCGGGCGACGGCCGGCGGGCTTGCGGGCTGTCGCAGAGGCAACCGGGGCCCATATCGTGGCGGCCACCGGTTACCACCGCGACGCGCACTATCCGGCGAACCACTGGGTGCGGGAGGCCTCGGTGGAGCTGCTTGCCCAGCGCATCCTGGCCGACCTCAGGGAAGGCATGCACCCCGATGACTGGCTCACTGAAACAGCTCTTGATCCTGCTCGCGCCGGCGTGATCAAGGCGGGAGCGTCGTACCAGCACATAAGCACCCTCGAGGAGAGGCGGCTGCTCGCGTCGGCGATGGGGCATCGAGAAACCGGGGCGGCCATCCTGGTGCACACCGAGATCGGAACGTGCGCGCATCAGATCGTCGATCTGCTGGTCAGCGAGGGGGTGCGCCCCAACCGAATCATCCTGGCCCACCTCGATCGCAACCCGGATCTCGAGCTCCATGCCGAGGTCGCCGCGCGCGGGGTGATGCTGGAGTACGACACGCCGGGTCGGATCAAATATCGTCCGGACAGCCAGCTCCTCGATCTCATCCGTGGCATGGTTGAAGCGGGTCATGGTGAACGGCTGCTCCTCGGCCTCGACCTCGGGCAACGCGACTACCTCCGCGCGTATGGCGGCGGCCCCGGGCTGACCTACTTGATGGACACCTTCGTGCCGCGCTTGCGCAAGCGCATCGAATCCCGAGCGGTCGACATGATCCTGGTCGACAACGCCGCTCGGGCGTTCGCGTTGTCGCGATGAGCCGGCAATTCGACGTGGTCGTTGTCGGCGGCGGCTCGGCGGGCAGCTCGGCCGCGATCAGCGCCGGCCGCCGCGGGGCGCGAACGCTGCTGGTGGACCGCCTTCCGTTTCTCGGCGGCATCTCGACGGCCGTACTCGACACCTTCTACGCGTTCTACACACCAGGCGAGTCGGTTCGGCGCGTGGTCGGCGGCCTGGGTTGGGAGATTGTGGAGCGCCTGAAGTCCGCCGGCGTCGCCTTCGAGCGTCCGAATACGTATGGGGCGGGCACCGGGGTCACGTACGACCCGGAGGTGCTCAAGGTCACATGGGAACGCCTTGCCGAAACGGCCGGGGTCGAGATCCTGCTCCACACGTGGGCCACCGGGGTCGAGGTCCGGGATGGCCGCGTGACCGCGATCCGGCTGTGGAACAAGGGCGGGGAGTCCGTCGTGCGGGCCGAGGCCGTGGTGGATGCTTCGGGCGATGCCGACCTGTGCGCGATGGCCGGCGTGGCTTACGAAGACGCCCGCTCGACGCCCAACCTGCAGTCGCTTTCGACGATCTTCCGAGTCGCCAACGTTGATGTGGATAGAGCCGCGGCGCTGCCCAAGGCCGAGCTCTGGGCGTTGATGCGTGAGGCGGCGAAGAGCGGGTCCTACCGCCTTCCGCGACTGGAGGGGTCATGGCACCGCACGCCGCATCCGGGGGTCGTGACGGTTCACATGACTCGCGTTCCAAACGTCGACGCGACCGATCCGCGCCAGCTGACGCAGGCGGAGCTGGAGGGCCGCCGCCAGGTGCAGGAGTACCTTCGCTTCCTTCGCGACCTGGTGCCCGGCTTCGAGCATTCGGTTCTCGTCGACGTGAGTCCGGGCATCGGCGTGCGTGAGAGCCGCCGGGTTGTGGGCGACTACCGCCTTACGCGTGAGGACGTGCTGCAGGCTCGACGGTTCGCCGACGAGATCGCGTTGTGCGGGGCTCCGATCGAAGACCACATCGCCGGCACCGACACGAGGTGGACCTATGTTCCGAACAGCGGCGTCTACGGCATTCCGTTTCGCTGCCTCTTGCCCAGCGGGGTCGACGGCTTGCTGGTCGCGGGACGCTGCTTCTCCGCGACTCATGACGCCCACGCGTCGGCTCGCTCGATGGCCACGTGCATGGCCATGGGTCAGGCCGCCGGCACGGCGGCGGCACTCGCGGTCGCTTCCGCCACTACGCCGAGGTCCGTGGATGTGGACGTCCTGCGCCAGTGCCTTGCCGAGGACGGTGCGCTTCTCGACCCCACCGAGCCGGTTCGGGCCACGTCGTGAGCAATTGAACCGCAAACTCTCGTAGCTACTAGAGTTGGCGCGGTGACCCAGGAGACACCGCCGCGCCGGGGGCGCGTGGACCTCGACAAGCAGATGCGCGAAATCGAACGCCTGCGAGCCGAGATGAGCGCCAAGGAACCGGCCCGGCGGGCCATCACGACGCGCGCGGTGGCGCGGATCATCGAGGACGTTCACCTCGAAGGCCGCATGGGAAAGTTCTCCGTCGAGGCAGACGAGCCGCTCGTTCGCGGAGGCACCGAAAAGGGTGCATCCCCGCTGCAGTTCCTGATGATGGGCACAGCCTTTTGACTGCTGACCCAGGTGGCGCGGTTCGCGCCGCTCTACGAGGTGGCCATCGACGATGCCACCGCCGACGTGCGCGCGACCTTTCGCAACACCGAGAAATACGACGTCGATGACGCGCCCGCGTTCTTCGAGCGGGTCGACATCAAGCTCGAGATCTCCAGCCCTGCAAGCGCCGAACAGGTGAAGCGCCTGGCCGCCCACGCGGAGCGCGCCTGCCATGCGGCCCAAAGCCTGCGGCACCCGATTCCAGTCGCGCTCGAGACCACCCTGAACGGAACCGCGCTCGGCGACTGACCGTCACTCACTCAGGCGGTCGGCCAGCCAGTCGACCATCAGGGGCCGGTACTTGTACGCGATGTTGTTGCACACGTGGTTCCCGTCCGGGTACATCACCAAGGTCGCGTTGCCCGCCTCACGGGCGATGCGCTCGGCCTGGGCCGGCGGGAACAGCCGGTCCTTCGCGCCATGGATCACCAGCATCGGCTGGTTGACGCGACCAAGTATTCCCTCGAGATTGAGTGTGTAGGCCTTGCGCTTCGCCTCCGCCTCATCCGCCGACTTCGTATAGAAGGCGTACCCGCCCTTCGTGAGCGGGTTCAGCGCGTCCCAGCAGTCGCCCAGGTTGTAGGGACCGGCCAGCGCCACCACGGCACGAAGACGCTTCTCGTACGCGGCGGCGCGCGGACCGTAGATTCCACCCATGCTGATTCCGATCAGGCCGACACGGCCGAGGTCGACGCCGTGGTCCTGGAGGGCGAGCTCGTCGAGCAGTGGCGTGATGACGGTCTCCCAGTTCGGCCGGATCGCGAAGTGAACCGAATTCTCAGACTGCCCCGGACCGTCGATCGTCAGGCTCGCCATCCCTCGGCGCAGGACCTCTTCCTCGATGGCGAACAGCTCCTCCTTGGAGGAATCGAGGCCAGGGACGATGAGGACGAGCGGAGCACGGCCGCCTGTTGCGGGTCGCCGGAGGTTGCCGGGGATGAAGCGACCTTCGAACGGGATCTCGAGGCGCTCAGCGGGCGGATCGAGGTGGGGAAGAGCTTCGCGGTAGATGGAGACGGAGCGGTCGCGCAGGGCGCCATGAGCCGAGGGGTCTTCGAACCAGAGGAACTTGCCCAGGTGGTAGCACCACGAGGCACGCTGAAAAGCGTCTGCGGCCGAGATGTTGCGTCCGCGAGTCTGGGCCTCGCGACCGATGTCCTCATGCACCCGGCCGGCAGCGAGCCAGTTGGGCCCCCAGTCTTTCCACTCGGTCGTCTTCGCCACCGTCTCGTCGAAAACGTTGACGTCGATACCGTTGGCGACGAATCGCGGCCGCCAGTGCTGGGCCGCCACCTGCACCCGATTGGTGGTTTCTCCGGCGCTCATGGACGGGACGCGCCCTTGCTCGCGATGGCGTCGCGCAAGCTCGATCCCAGGTCCTGGAGCAGCACTCCGGCGCAGTTCCGTCCCGGAAGCCCCGAGACCGAACCGCCAGGGTGGGTGCAGGCGCCGTTCTGATACAGGCCCGAGACCGGCGAGCGATACGAAGACCAGCCTTCGACCGGCCGGAACCAGCCGCTCTGCTCCGGTGAGTTGGCGCCTCCGTGGCACGACCCGCGCCAGTTGGCGGGATTCCGGCGCTCGAGGTCGAGGGGGCTGTCGATGTGCTGGGCGAGCACGATGCTGCGCGAGAGGTTGGGCGACACGCGAGCCAGCTTGGAGAACAGCTCGTCCGCGACCTCGACCTTGATCCCGTCCCACTGCTCCGGCCCCTCGGCGAGCGCGTATGGAAGAAAGCTCACGAGCTTGAAGGTGTGGCGTCTCGCGGGCGCTCTCGAGGGGTCGATCACCGAGGGCGTCAGCGCCAGAAAGACAGGCTCCTCGAGGTCGATCCGGCCGGTGCGGTAGCCCGTGAGCATCGCCTCGTAGGCGTCGAGCGATTCGAGCACGCCCACGGTCACGCTGGGTTGCGCGCCGCTCGACGTGTTGAAGCGCGGGGCTTCGCTCAGCGCGTAATGCGCAGCGAACATCGTCAAGTTCGGCTGCCAGCGCTCGACGCCGGCGCGGTAGGCGGCCGGAAGGTTCTCCTCGCCCACCAGCTCGCCCAGATGCTTGATGTGGATCGTCGACACGATCGCCCGGCTCGCCTCATAAGTCGAGCCGTCGGCGGTTTCCACCGAAGTCGCGCGTCCATCTTCGACGCCGATGTGCACGATGCGCTTCCCGGTCAGGATCGAGCCGCCGCACTCTTCGATGATGCGGGCGAGAGCCATCGGCAGCTGGATCGAGCCCCCCTCAGGGAGGATCCAGCTGAATCGCTGGCGGCCGGCGACCAGCGAAAAGGCCATCAGCCCCGTCTCGGGCTCGTCGAGCGGGTGCAGGGTCATGAAGGCGATCCAGGCGAAGAACGCCCGCACGCGGTCGTCCCGGAATCGGGCCTTGATGATGTCCAGCGCGCTCGCTCTGCGGATGGCGAGAATCTCATCCCCATGCGCGCTTTCTCGAGTGAGCGTGTCCACCTCCTCCGGTGTTCGCGGCGGCGCCGCGCGCTCGGCGTTGACGACCGGAGCCATGTGCTCCCACTCGGCGAGCAGCTCGCGATATGCATCGGCATCGCGTCGCGAGAAACGCGCCAGCTCGGCGCAGGTGCGATCGAGGTCGCGCCACATGGTGATGGAGGCGCCGTCCAGGAATGGCATCGTGAAAACCGGGTCGGGGTGGAGGTACTTCAGGCCATAGCGATCGAGCTCGAGCTCGTTGTCGCGCATCAGCGGGTTGCCCTGGATCAGGTTGTGGGCCGTAGCGCATGGGTCGTGGATGTATCCGGGGAGGGTGAGCTCCTCGCAGGTGGTGTCCCCGCCGATCCTTGCCGCGCCTTCGAGCACCAGCACTCGAAAACCAGCGCGAGCAGCGTATGCGGCCGTGACGAGATTGTTGTGGCCGGCGCCGGCGAAGATGATGTCATAGCCGTTCACACGGTCGCTCCCAGGTACAGGCGCCCGATCTCCGGGTTGTTCAGGACCTCGGGGCCGGGACCCTGCAGCCGCACGCGGCCGCTCTCCATGACGACTCCGTGCGTGGCAATGCCCAGTCCCGAGCGGGCGTTCTGCTCCACCAGGAGCAGCGTGCGCCCGGCCTTGTTCATGTCCCGCACGGTGGTGAACACGAGCGAGCGCGTTTTGGGGTCCAGGCCCATCGACGGCTCGTCGAGCATCAGGAGGGCGGGGTCGAGCATGAGGGCCCGAGCGAACTCGACGATCTTCTGCTGGCCCCCGGACAGGGAGGCTGCAGGCTCGTTCCGGCGCTCGAAAACGATCGGAAAGGTTTCGCAGACCGTCGCCAGACGCTGCTCGACGAGGCGGCGGTCGCGCACGGTGTAGGCGCCGAGGCGGACGTTCTCCCAAACGCTCATGGTCGGGAACAGGCTCCGCTCCTGAGGCACCTGAACGATGCCGCGGCCGAGGATCGCACGCGGGCTGCGACCGCCCAGGGATTCACCTCGGAAGCGAACCGCTCCAGCGCTCGTGCGCAGAAGGCCGCTGATGACGCGCAGGATGGTGGACTTGCCCGCGCCGTTCGGGCCCACGATGCAAGTGAGGCTTCCCTCTTCGATGCTGAGGTCGATCCCCTGCAGGATGTCGCCGCCGCCGTAGCCTGCCCGTACGCCCACCAGTTCCAGAAACGGCGCCACCCTCAGGCCCCCAGGTACGCGTCGAGCACGGCGGGGTCCCGGCGCACGATTTCGGGGTCCCCCGAAGCGATCGGCCTGCCTCGATGCAGGACCACAACATCGCTGCACAGGTTCATGACGAAGCCCATGTTGTGCTCGACGAGGAGGAAGGTGATCCCGCGTGCGTTCAGCCGCCGGATGCGGTCGCCGATCCGCTCGAGCAGAGCCGGGTTGACGCCGCCGGCGGGTTCGTCGAGGAGCACCAGCTCCGGCTCGGCCATCATCACGGCACCGAGCTCGAGCAGCTTGCGCTGGCCGTAAGAAAGCGCCCCGCCAAGGGTGTTCGAGACGTGGGAGATCTCGAGGAATTCGAGCATCTCCATGGCACGTAGCTTCTCGTGACCCCAATCGGCGCGCGAGAAAAGGGCGCGCAGGCCCTTGCGCCGCACCGGAACCAGCATGTTCTCCAGCGCAGTCAGGCGCGGAAATATCCGCGCCAGCTGGAATGTACGGCCGATACCGAGCCCGTAAATGCGGTCCGGGCCGAGGCCGTCGATCGACTTGGACTTGAAGCGGACGCTACCCGTGTCTTTAGGAATGAACCCGGTGACCAGGTTGAAGACGGTGGTCTTGCCGGAGCCGTTGGGCCCGATCAGCCCGGTGATGCTTCCCTCCTCGACCGACAGCGAGCAGTCGTCCACTGCGACGACACCCCCAAAACGCTTGCCGAGGTTCTCGATCTGCAGCAGGCTCAAGGGGTCAACACCTTCACGGGGGCGGGCGCGGAAGGCCCTGTCCGCGACCTCCACCTCGTGAGCAGGTCGGTCACCGAAGGGACGATCCCTCGAGGCAGCAGCAGGATCACGAGAAGGAAGACGGCCGCGTAGAGGACGAGGTAGAGGCGGGTGGCGCCGAAGTTGTACGCGAGCGACAGCTGCGCCGGTTCGAGGATGAGGGCTCCGACCACGGGTCCACTGAGGGTGCCGAGGCCGCCCAGAAAGACCATGAGCACCATTGAGATTCCAATCAACGGATCGACCACGAACTGCGGGTAGATATAGGTCACGTAGTAGCCGTAAACGGCGCCGATCATGCCGACCAGCGTTGCGCTGACCACGAAAGCGGTGAGCTTGAACGCCCGGGTGGGAACGCCGACCGCGAGCGCCTTGTCCTCGTCGTCGCGAATGGCGAGGAGGCCGAGGCCGAACTTGGAGCGCCGGATCCACCACGAGATGCCGAGGCCGAGACCGGCGAGCCCGAGCATGGCGTAGTAGTACGGCGTGTTGAAGTAGTCGCCGCCCCAAGGCGGCACCGGAAAGCTCAGCCCAGCTCCACCACCCGTGAGCCCGACCAGGTTTTCCGCGAGCAGCTGCAGCATGAACATGAAAGCGATGGTCACGATCACGAAGGTGGCCGCCCGCGTCCGCAGGGCAAACCATCCGATCCCGACCGCCAGCACCGCGGTCGCAAGGCCGGCGACCGGCACTAAGAGGAATGCCGTGTAGCCGCCCGCGATGCCGAGGTGGCCGAGCAGCAGGCCGAGGGTGTAGGCGCCGAAACCGAAGAAGGCCGCGTGACCGAGCGAGATATAGCCGGTGTAGCCGCCCATGATGTTCCAGGCGGTTGCGAGCCCGATGTACATCACCGTGAACACCGCGATGTTGGTGGTCGCGGGGTCGGGCGCGATCAACGGGAGCGCGAGCGCGACGCCCAGGACTGCTGTGAGACCCACGATCCTCAGGACAGCTGTCCTGCGGGCGACTTTCAAATCCGCTCTCGGACCCGAACGCCGTACAGGCCTTGCGGCCGGACGAGCAGGACCACGACCAGGATCACGAAGAAGACGAAGGTCGCCCACACCGGGGAGATGACGACCGCGGTGATGTCCTCGGAAACCAGCATGATCAGCGCGGCGACGATCGCCCCGCGCAGGCTGCCGAGGCCGCCGAGCACGATGATCGTGAGAAGCCTCGAGATCAGGTCGTAGTGGCTCCCCGGATTGAAAGCGGTCGTGATTCCGAACACGACACCGCCGGCGGCAGCGGTGGCCATGCCAATTCCAAAAGCGACCGCAGAGACCCTGTCGACGTCGATGCCGATCAGCTGTGCGGCCGTGCGGTTGAGCATCGTGGCGCGTATCGATGCCCCGAAGGTCGTTCGATAGAGAACGAGAAACATCACACCGAGGATCGACAGGCAGAGTAGAAAGCCGAAGACGTACACGTAGGTGATGCGGAAGCCGCCGATCGGAAAGCTTGCGGTGTCGTACCAGGCTCGAAGCTGCATGTAGTTTGCACTGAAGAAATAGCCGAGCAGACCCTCGATGCCGAGCGCCAGCGCATACGTCACCAGCACCGAGAGCGCCTCACGGTCAGTCTTGAGTGGGCGGATGAACACGGTTTGCAGCACCACCCCGAGCAGGAACATGACCGGCATCGTGATCACGAGGGTGAGGAACGGGTCCAGGCCCAATGAGCGTGAGGCGGCGAAGCTCAGGTAGGCCCCCAGAACTACGAGGGCGCCGTGGCCGACGTTGATGATGCGCATCACCCCGAAGATCAAGGTGAGACCCGACGCCATGAGGGCGTACACGCCCCCGGTGAGCACGCCGAGCACGGCCGCCTCGAGGACCAGGGTCATGGATATGCCATTAAAGGGGACGGCGGCGCGAGCTCACCGTCCCCGCTTCAGGCTACTGCCAGGGGTTCTTCGGATACTCAGGCTGGGCGGCGGCGACGGTGGTCGGGTACACGAAGATGGCCTTGCCGGCTTGCCACTGCTCGATGTAGACGCCCACCCCGCCCTGCGGCTTGCCCGTGGCGTCGAACGACATCGGACCCTGAATCGTGTTGTACGTGCCCGAGTGGAGGGTGTCGATCAGCTTTTTGTTGTCGATGCTGTTGGCCTTCTTCGAGGCCTGGTCGACGACCTGGCCGACGCTGTATGCCTCTGCCGCGTCGGCGCTTATGTCCGCCGCAGCGCCGCCGTAAGCGGCGATGAACTCGGCCACGAACTTGTCGTTCCCGTACGCCTTGGCATCCGGCGTCCAGCCGGCCGGAACCATGATCCCCTCGGTGTTCTTGCCGAGCTTGTCCGAGTACTGGGCGCCCTGGTCCGGCCCGGTGGTCTCGATGATCGTCTTCGGGTTGTAGTGCTGCTGGATGAATGTTTTCGCAAACGCGACCGCGTCGGGAAGCTGGGTGCCGAGGATGACCGCGTCGGCATGGGAGTTCGCGACCGCGAGCGCTATCGGGGTGAAGTCGGTGGTCTCCGCGGGATACACCTTGTAGTAGGCGGTCGTGAGGCCGCCCGCCTCGAGCAGGGTCTTGGCCTTGTCGACCTGCGGCTGCGTGAACGGGTCGTCCTGGGTGGCGTAGGCCACGCTGGCCGGGCGCTGGCCGGCCGGTAGCCCGAGCAGCCACTTCGCGTAGCTCACGAGGTTGTCTTCGACCGCCGCGGGCTGTACGAAGAAGACGCTCTTCAACCCGCGGTCGAAGACGTGCGGACCGCCGCCGGCTGGTTCGGGGAACGCATAGCCGTAGCGGTCGACAACGGTCGAGGCGGGGATCGTCAGCAGGCTGGAGAAGGGCCCGAAGACCAGGGCCACCTTGTCGACCGTGATCAGGTTCTGGTAGTTGGTCACCACCTGCTGGGTGCTGCTCGCATCGTCGACATATTTCATCGTGACCTGGTGGCCGTTCAGGCCGCCGGCCTTGTTGATGTCCGTAGCCCACAGGTCGTAGCCCTGCTTCAACGCCTTGCCGTCGCCCGAAAAGTCGCCGCTCTGGGATATGGATACGCCGATCGTGATGGGAGCGGCGGGGGTGGTGGTCGTCGTCGTGCTTGTGCCGCACGCGGCCGCAGTCAAACCCAAGGCCGCCACCGCGGCTGTCATCAAGCGTCTGCGCATGCTCGCTTCCTCCAGGCCTGACGTTGCCGGTGATCGTTTGCGACTGGTCCAGTGCGCAAACGTTTGCCCTATGGTATTCATGCTTGAAAGGAATGTCAATCTGGCGGTTCGGCGCATGCCGACGACGCTGAAAGAGCTGGCGGCGAGGGCCGGGGTGCACACGTCGACGGTCTCCCGCGTCGTCAACCGAGACCCGGGCCTGCGCATCGCGCCCGTCACGCGCGCCCGCATCGAAGCCCTGCTGCGCGAGACGGAGTACAGGCCGAACGGGGTCGCGCGCGGGCTCAAGCTCCGCCAGACGCTCGTGTTCGCGGTGGTCATCCCCGACATCACGAACCCTTTCTTCGCCGCGCTGTTCCGAGGCATCGAAGATGGCGCTGCCCCTCGTGGCTACCAGGTGCTCCTGTGCAACACCGACGGCAGCACGGACCGGCAGCGGGCGCATCTGCACAGCCTCCTCGCCCGCCGCGTCGACGGCGTGATCCTGGCCAGCTCGTTCCTCAAGGACCCTGACGTCCGCTGGCTCCGCAAGCAGCGAGTTCCATATGTGCTGGTGAACCGCTTCAGCGATGAGGAGCTCGATCCGTTCGTCGGCTCCGACGACGTCATCGGTGCGCGCCTTGCCACCCAGCACCTGCTCGGGCTCGGCCACGTGCGAATCGGGCACCTGGCCGGCCAGCCGTCGGTGAGCACGGGTGTTCTTCGCCGCCGAGGGTTCCAGGCGGCGATGGCCGAAGCAGGTTTGCGCGTGGCGCCTGAGCTGACGGTCGAATCGGGCTTCGTCGAACAGGGAGGCATGCGGGCCACCGAGCGCCTGCTCGCCTTGAGAAAGCCTCCGAGCGCGATCTTCGCCGTCACCGACATGGTGGCGGTGGGTGCTTACGGGGTGGCGCGGCGCCTTGGATTGAGGGTGCCCGAGGACCTCGCCATCGTCGGCTACAACGACATCCCGCTTGCCGAGCGGCTGATCCCCGCGCTCACCACTGTGCACGTGCCGATCCATGACTTCGGCACCGCGGCCGCGGACTTGCTGTTCGAGCAGATCGACGGTGGCCACATCACGCCCAAGCGCGTCCTGTTCGCACCGGAGCTGGTCGTTCGTGGGTCGACGGTGACAGGCGGGGGTGGGCGCGACGTCGCGCCTGTCGCATCTCGCGGCGCGGGCGAGTAGGCTATGGGCAAGGCAAACGTTTGCCCAGCGCGGATCACCATCGAAGGGAAATGAGCGTGAGCGTTCCGGATCGCAAGCTGGGCTGGATTGGAACCGGCCGCATGGGCTACGCGCTGGCCAGCCGCCTGCTCCAGCGCGGCTGCGACCTCACGGTCTACAACCGCACGCGGGCGAAAGCCGAACCGCTTGCCAAGCTCGGCGCGCGAATCGTCGACCGGCCTGCGGACCTTGCCGACAGGGACATCGTCGTCGTGTCGGTCGCCGACTCACCTGACTTCGCCTCGGTGATGACCGGCTCTCAAGGGCTTCTGTCCAACGGTGGCAGCGTGCCGCGGGTGGTCGTGGACACCTCGACGGTTTCGATGGATGTCTCAAAAAGGGTTCGCGATCACGCCGAGCAGATGGGCAGCGCGCTTCTTGCGGCCCCCGTCAGCGGCAACGCCAAGGTGGCGAAGGCGGGCAAGCTCACCATGGCGGTGTCCGGCCCGCGCGCTGCGTATGACCTGTCCCTGCCGTACCTGCAGATGCTCGGGGCGAGCGTCGTCTACGTGGGCGAAGGTGAGAGTGCGCGCCTGGTCAAGATCTGTCACAACCTCGTGCTTGGCGTCGTCACGCAGATCATGGCCGAGACGACCGTCCTCGCCGAACGCGGCGGAGTTTCGCGGGCCGACTATCTGGAGTTCCTGAATGGAAGCGTGATGGGTTCGACGTTCAGTCGGTACAAGACTCCGGCGTTTGTCAATCTCGATTTCACGCCCACCTTCACCGCCCACCTCCTGCGCAAGGACTTCGAGCTCGGGCTGGCGGAGGCTCGCCTGCGGAACGTCCCGATGCCGGTCTCGGCGCTCGTCCACCAGATCGTCGTGAATCTCATCGGCAACGGGATGGGTGAACAGGACTTCGCAAGCCTGCTCGAGCTCGAGGCGCGAGGCGCCAACCTGCGGTTGGAACCCGATCCGCGCCACATCGCAGATGGCCTGAGCGACAAGCAATGACCGCCGCCGCGGACGGCAAGTCGCTCGAGATGTACCGAAGCATGCTGCGCATCCGCCTGTTCGAGGAGCAGGTCAACGACCTGTATACGAGCGCCAAGATGCCCGGGCTCGCACACCTTTATATAGGCGAAGAGGCCGTGGCGGTCGGGGTCTGCTCGGCGCTGCGAGACGACGACTACATCACCAGCACGCACCGCGGCCATGGTCACTGCCTCGCCAAGGGAGCCCGCGCCGACAGGATGTTTGCGGAGCTGCTCGGAAAGGAAGCGGGCTACTGCAGGGGCAAGGGCGGGTCGATGCACATTGCCGACCAGGAGAAGGGCAACCTCGGCGCCAATGCCATCGTCGCGGGCAGCGTGGGCATCGCGACCGGAGCGGCCCTGTCGGCCAAGAAGCGGGGCACTGACCAGGTCGCCGCTTGCTTCTTCGGGGAGGGGGCGCTGGGCCAGGGAATCGTCTACGAATGCATGAACATGGCCGCCCTGTGGAAGCTGCCCGTCATCTACGTGTGCGAGAACAACATGTACAGCGAGTACACGCACTACCTCGAGACGACCGCGGGCGACATAGGCCTGCGGGCGCCGGCCTTCGGCATCCCGTTCCACCAGGCCGACGGCCAGGACGTGCGGAGCGTGCTCGAAACCACCCGCGCGGCGGTCGAGCGGGCGCGTGCCGGCGAAGGGCCGTCGTTTCTCATGTTCAACACTTACCGCCAGCGCGGACATCACGTAGGCGACATCGATCGGGCCTACTACCGCTCGAAGGATGAGGAGCGGCAATGGGGGGAGGGACGCGACCCGCTCAAGATGCTGGCCCAGGCGATGGTGTCGGAAGGCCTCGCGGATGCCGTGGCGCTCGAACGCATGGAAGAGGAGGTCCGCACCGAGATCTCCGACGGCGTGCGGTTTGCGCTCGATGCGCCCTACCCCGGTCCCGAAGAAGTGACCATGCACGTCTATGCGTGAGCAGGCCGTGGCCGAACGTCAGCTAACCATGGCTGAGGCCGTGCGCGAGGCTTTGGCGGAGGAGATGCGACGCGACCCCAGCGTCTTTTTGATCGGCGAGGACGTGGCGGAAGCGGGCACGCCCTTCAAGGTGCTGAGGGGTCTGGTCGAGGAGTTCGGACCCGATCGAGTCATGGATACGCCCATCTCGGAGCCCGGCTTCACCGGCATCGGCCTCGGCGCCGCGATGACGGGCATGCGCCCGGTGGTCGACATCATGTTCGGGGATTTCCTGTTCCTCGCCCTCGACCAGATCGGCAACCAGGCCGCAAAGGTTCACTACATGTCGGGTGGGAAGCTGAAGGCGCCGATCGTGATCCGGACCACGCTCGGGGCGACGAGGCGTTCGGCCGCGCAGCACAGCCAGAGCCTGCACGCGCTGGTCAGCCACATCCCGGGGTTGAAAGTGGCGCTGCCGTCCACTCCGTATGACGCGAAGGGGTTGATGAAGTCGGCGATCCGCGATGACAACCCGGTCGTGATCTTCGAAGACAAGATGATGTACTCGGTCAAGGGCAACGTGCCCGAAGGCGAGTACACGATCCCCCTCGGTCAGGCTGACGTGAAGCGAGTTGGCGAGGACATCACCCTGGTGGCCACGAGCAGCATGGTTTACGTTGCGCTGGCGGCAGCGGACCTGCTCGCCAAGCAAGGCATCTCAGCCGAGGTGATCGATCCGCGCACGACCGTCCCGCTCGACACCGAGGCGATCGTGAGCTCGGCGAAAAAGACCGGACACGCGATCGTGATCGATGAGGGATATCAGAGATACGGCGTGACCGCAGAGATCGCGTCGGTCATCGCCGACGAAGCGTTCTATCAGCTCGACGCGCCGGTCAAGCGGATGGGGGCGATGGACGTGCCCGTCCCGTTCTCGCCGGCGCTCGAAGACCTCACGGTGCCGACCGCCGAGAAGGTGGCCGAGCTGGCCGCCAAGCTGTGTCGAAAGGGGAGCTGACTATGGGACTCAAGACGTTCGGACGCATGGCCGTCGATTGGGAGGAGCGCGTCAACTTCGACCGCCTGCGACGCGAACGGCTAGATCGCGCCGCTCGAGTGTTGGCCGGCTCGGAGCTCGGCGCCTTGCTCTGCTTCGACATGAACAACATCCGGTACCTGACCGCGACGCAGATCGGAACCTGGGCCTACGACAAGCTCATACGCTTCGCCCTTCTGCCGCGAGACGACGAGCCGATCCTGTGGGATTTCGGGTCCGCGGCCCGACACCATCAGCTCTACTGCCCATGGCTGGGCCAGCGATCGAGAGCCGGCCTGTCCACGTTTCGCGGCTCGATAGCACCCGAGGCGGGGAGGGCCGAGGACGTGGCGCGGAAGATCAAAGTCGAGCTCGAGGAGCGCGGATTGCTCGGCGCACCTCTGGGCATCGACATCGTCGAACCCCCCGTGTTGTTTGCGCTCCAGGAGGCGGGCATCAATGTGGTGGACGGCCAGCAGCTGATGCAGAAAGCGCGCATGGTCAAGACCCAGGACGAGATCACGCTGCTCAACCAGGCGTGCGGAATGGTGGACGCGGCTTACGACGAGCTGTACCGAGCGATGAAGCCGGGATTCCGTGAGAACGACTGCGTGGCGGTGGTCGCGAACAGCCTCTACAAACAGGGCTCGGAGTTCGTCGAAGGCGTCAACGCGATCTCGGGCGAGCGATGCAGCCCTCACCCGCACAACTTCTCGGATCGCGCGCTCAGGCCTGGCGACCCGGCGTATTTCGACGTGCTGCACTCGTTCAACGGCTACCGGACCTGCTACTACAGGACGTTCGCGGTCGGCAGCGCGTCGCGGGCGATGGTCGACGCTTACAAGCGCTGTCGCGACTACCTGGACCAGGCGATCGCCCTCGTCAGGCCGGGCGCTACCACTGCCGAGGTGACGAAGGTCTTCCCGAAGGCGAAGGAATTTGGCTTTGCCGATGAGGAGCAGGCTTTCGCCCTGCAGCTCGGGCATGGCGTCGGTCTGTCGATCTGGGAGAAGCCCGTGTTCTCGCGCCTGGTCTCGCTCGACCATTCCGAGGTCATCGAGGAGAACATGGTCTTCGCGCTGGAAACTTTCTGGCCCGCGTCGGACGGATGGTCGGCGGCGCGAATCGAAGAGCAGATGGTCGTGACGAAGGACGGCGCGGAGATCATCACGCGCTTTCCCGCCGAGGAGCTTCTCGTCGCCGGCAAGCGTTACTACACGGCGGGCGGATCCCTGCCGACCACGCGCGAGACGCAGTCGAACCTCAATCGCGATGGTCATGCACAGGTCGTGCAGGGGGCGCGGCGGGCGCACCTCAAAGCCTGAGTGCCGACTGAGGTCGTCATGCCGGCGCTGGGCATGGCCCAGCAGACGGGCAAGCTCGTCCGCTGGCTGAAGAATGACGGGGAGCAGGTCGCGAAAGGCGAGCCGTTGATGGAGGTCGAGACCGACAAGGCGACGGTTGAGGTGGAGTCGCCTGCCAGCGGAATGCTCGCCGCGATTGCGGCCGGCGCCGGCGACGACATCGCCGTCGGCCGCACGATCGCCTGGATCCTCGGTCCAGGAGAGGCCGTGCCGGCGGCATCGCCGAAGGTGGTTGCTCCGAGCCCTCCGGCCGCTCCTTCCCCAACCATTTCCACGATAGCTCCGACCGCCGCCGCTCCCGGCCGGCGCGCAGGGGCTTCGCCCAAAGCGCGGCGCTTGGCGGAGGAGCGGGGGGTCGACATGTCGAAGCTGGTGGGCAGCGGACCGGACGGCGCGATCGTCGAAGAGGACGTCCTGGCGGCGGTTGGAGGCGGAACAGCCTCAGCCGTCACCGAGCCGGCGCTGTGGCGGGCGATGGCTGAGAACGTGACGCGCAGCTGGAAGGAGGCGCCTCACTTTTTCGTGATCCGCGAGGTCGATGCGAGTGGTCTGGTCGAGGAGCGCGCACGTCTGGCGGCCGCGGTCACCTACACCGACATCGTGCTGCGTGCGGTTGCTGCATCGCTTGCCGAGCATCGCCGCATGAACGGGAACTCTCGAGAGGTGAACATCGGCCTGGCGGTGGCTCTGCCTGACGGCCTGCTCGTGCCGGTCATTCACGGCATCGATCGGTTGCCGGTCGAGGAGATCGCTGCTCGCCGTCTGGAGCTGGTGGAGCGGGTTCGGGCAGGCCGCATGCGGTCGTCAGATGTGTCCGGAGGGACCTTCACTGTCAGCAACCTCGGCATGTACGGCGTGGACCTGTTCACGGCCATCCTCACCGAGGGGCAGGCCGGCATCCTGGCTTTGGGCCGGATCGCGGAGCGGGTGGTGGCAATGGAGGGCAGCGCGGTGGTCAGGCCCACGATGCTCATGAGCCTGAGCTGCGACCACCGCCGAGTGGACGGTGCACGCGCTGCTGAGTTCGTGCAAACCCTGGTCGGCCTTATCGAGAAGCTGGCCTAAACGAAGCCTTGTCCTAACCGCCTTTCGATGAAGCGGTGACTCGTGCCGACGCAGCCGTTGTCGGTAGCGTGATATGGCATCGTGGGCGCCATGGCCGCCGCCCTCAGAGCGCTGGTCCTGGGTGGCGGCGGCGTCACCGGCGTTGCGTGGGAGCTCGGTTTGCTGGCCGGGCTTGCCCAACAGGGTGTCGATCTGACCGCTCCGGACCTGGTTGTCGGCACGTCGGCCGGATCAGTCGTGGGCGCCCAGGTGCTGAGCGGTACTCCGATCGAGGATCTGTATGCTGCTCAGCTTGCCGACGCGACCGGCGAGATCGCGGCCCGGATGGGAACGGGCGCGATGCTCCGCTTCGCGATCGCGTCCATCTGGCCGGGTGATGAGCGTCGAGGCCGAGCGTATCTGGGTCGCGCCGCATTGGCGGCACGCACCGTACCCGAGTCCCAGCGTCGAGCTGTAATCGAATCGCGGCTTCCGAGCCGCTCATGGCCCGAGCGGCGGCTGCTCATCGTGGCCGTCGACGTCGATACCGGCGAAACCCGGATCTTCGATCGCGACAGCGGCGTCTCCCTCACAGATGCCGTGGCCGCCAGCTGTGCCGTTCCGCTCGTCTGGCCGCCTGTCACCATCGACGGGCGCCGTTACATTGACGGCGGCGTCCGCTCGGTTGCGAACGCAGACCTGGCCAAGGGGTGCGGCAGCGTGGTGGTCCTGGCCCCGGTGACAGCCACGTTGAGGCCAAGCAGCCGGATCGAAAGTCAGCTCGCCGGCCTGGGGCCCACCGTTCGTGCAGTCCTGATCAGCCCTGATGCCGAGGCGCGCGGGGCGATCGGCCGCAACTTGCTCGATCCGGCACAGCGGGCAGCCTCTGCACGAGCAGGTCGCCGGCAGGCAGGTGGCGCTGTGAGTGCCATCGCGACGGCCTGGGTGTAAAGCCGACTTGACAGAGGGCTACCTGACAAGCTAACTTTACACCTATGCGGAATCGGATTCGGGAGCTCAGGACCACGCGCCAGCTGTCGCAGGGCGACCTGGCCAAGGCGATGAGCGTCTCGAG
>DATINX010000297.1:0-9377 GCA_035473835.1 Candidatus Dormiibacterota bacterium
CAGGCTCGCTCGCGCGGCTGCTACGGGATGTGGGTCCTCGCCGACGACGACAATGCCGCGGCCAGCGCGACGTACCGGAAGGCCGGCGGAGAGGCGGAAGGCCAGCCGGTCATGTTTTCCTGGCGGTTCGAGTAGGACCGAGCGGCTACGCAGCCCAGCGTACGCCCGGACCTCGCGCGCGCCTCATCACCATTCGCTCCGGCGGTAGGAATCGGAGCTCGCGCCCGACTCTGATCACCCGCCACCCACCTTCGTGCACGAGCCGGTGGTGATAGTGGCAGAGCAGGACCTCATTGGCAATGTCGCTTGGACCACCTTTTGCCCACGCAACGATGTGATGCGGGGTCGACCAGTTGACCGGTCGATCGCAACCAGGGAACCGGCAGCCTTTGTCCCTCACCCTTAGCGCACGCCGCCTTGGCGCGGAATTGACTCGCGTCGCACGGCCGACGTCAATAACCATCGAATCCGCCAGCAACACACGAGAGATCGTGCTGTCGCAAGCGATGCGCTCCAGCGTCCGCGTCGAGATCGGCAGCGAGAGCTCGAGGTCCGCCGGCGGCGCGCCGACTTCGTGCTTCAGGCCTTCCAGCGTGGTGGTCAGAGCGATGTGCGGCCGGACTCCGTTCCGGCGCGGCAGCCTGCCCTCGTCCATCGCGTGTTGAACCAGCTCGGTCATGGCGTCCGCCATCCGCTGCGAGCGAGATCGATCGTCTTCCTGCCCCCGGCGCTTGGCCAGGGCCTCGAGCGCGGTGCGCAGCGCCGCTCCCCCTTCGGGGTCGAGCACGCCATCGATGGCGTGCATGCCGTCAGACATCAGGCTGATATGCAGTCGCCTGCGGGTGTAGTTCTCTTCGGCTTCGTTGAAGAAGCCGTCGGGGTCGGCGGCATGCCTGGCCACGCGGCAGAGCATGCGCAGGTTGAAAACCGAGAACTGGCGGGCGAATCCAAGCATCTCCCCTTCATTGAAGAGGTCTTGCTTGTCGCCCAGCTGCTCGCGCAGGTGGCAGAGCAACGAAGCGGATTGGTAGCCGATCTCACCCGATCGTAGCGCTGCCGCGATCTCGGGAAGCGATCGGAGCTGGTCGCCGACACACAGCCGATCGGCAGCGGAGTTGGCCGACATGCCACACGTTCGGCTGACCCATGACACCGCGCCGACGCTGCCATCCACAAGATGGTCGCCCGACTTCTGGACCTCTCGAGCCTCGGTGGCAAACTCGCCTTCGAGCGAATCGATGACGACCCGCAGGCCTTTTAGATCCACCCGACGGTCAGTGCGAGCGTGAAACTCGCGAACCGCCTCCTCCAGTTTCGAGAGCGATGTGCCCCCTTCCCCCATCATGTTCTAATGGTACAAACATCTGTTCGGCTCGTCAATACCCTTAACTCGTGAAGATGGACGAGGTCCTCACAGGGCAACGGGTCCGACTTCGGCCCGTGCGATCGGACGATGAAGCAGTCCTGATCAAGATCTTCTCCGACCCCGAAGTCGCTCGGTGGTGGGGCGACCCGGCGCGATCGGTCCGGGACTCCATGAACCTGGAGGAATCCGAGTCCGGATTCATCATCGAGTCAGGCGGCGAACCGATCGGATACATCCAGTGCACCGAAGAGGCGGATGCGATGTACGAGCACGCAAGCATCGACATCTCGCTGCGCTCAGAGTGGCAAGGCAAGGGCTTAGGACCGGAGGCGATCAGGATCCTCGCCGAGCACCTGGTCAGGGTTCGCGGGCATCATCGGCTGACGATCGACCCCGCCGCGCACAACACGCGGGCGATCAGGGCCTACGAGCGCGTCGGCTTCAGGCCGGTTGGGATCATGAGGAAGTACGAGCGCGGTCTTGACGGAAGTTGGCACGACGGGTTGCTGATGGAGATGCTGGCGGAGGAGTTACTACCCTCTTCTTAGGCTGGATCGCCCCACCCGGCGCGGCCGCTTCGCGGCCGGGCCGTCCTCCCCGCGGTGCGGGGAGGTGAAACGCGGGGCCACTTCGCGGCCGGACCGTCCTCCCCACGGTGCTGGGAGGTGAAAGCCTCATCACACCTCCTTCACCAGACCTCACCCCTAACTCCTCCTCCCAGTCCCAATGACCCCGCAGTGCGGGGAAGGTGAAAGCCTCATCACACCTTCTTCGCCAGACCTCACCCCCACGCCCTCTTCCCAGTCCTAGTGACGCCGCATGGCGCGCGCGATCTCCCGCTTAGCGTCACGTTCCGCGATCGCCTCTCGCTTGTCGAACTGACGCTTGCCCCTCGCGAGGCCCACCTCCACCTTCGCGTGGTTCCGCGTGAAGTACACACGCAGCGGGATCAAGGTGTACCCCTTCTGCCGAACCTTGCCTATGAGGCTCGCTATCTGCTTGCGATGGAGCAGCAGCTTGCGCGGGCGCAGCGGCTCGTGGTTCATGAGGTTCGCCTGGGCGTACGGCGAGATGTGCACGTTCTCGAGCCAGGCCGCGTTGCCACTGCCATCGATGCGCACGAACCCATCGCGCAAGTTGGTGCGTCCGTTGCGCACCGACTTCACCTCTGTCCCGGTGAGCATGATCCCCGCCTCCATCTTCTCGTCGATGAAGTAGTCGTGGTACGCGCGGCGATTGACGGCGACATCGCGTTCGCGCTCATCGCGGTCAGGCATCGCCCAGCACCTGCTTTGCCGGCGCCGGCTTCTTGCCCGGAACCTGCACGACGTCGGGCACGTACCGATCGCCCTCGACATGTCCGCTCAACACCTTCACGCGGCCACGCGACGTGGACAGCGTGGCGCCCGGCCACGGCTGGAGGGCGCGGACGCGCCGATCGATCTCAAGCGCATCCATGCTCGACCCAAGCTCTCCATCTTCTTTGCTCAATCGCGGCGCCACCGTGGCCATAGAGTGCTCCTGCTCGACCTCATTGATATCGCCCAGGCGATCGAGCGTCTCCACCAGCAGACGGGCCCCTATCTCCGCAAGCCGTGCTGTCAAAGCGGGCGCATCCTCCCGCGCGCCGATCGCGGTGGCCCGTGTCGCCAGGATGGGACCGTGGTCGAGCTGCTCATCCATGCGCATGATGGTGACGCCTGTCTCGGCGTCGCCGGCGAGGATGGCGTGCGCGATCGGCGCTGCTCCGCGGTGTCGCGGCAATAGCGACGCGTGGACATTGATGGCTCCCAGCTTCGGAATCGACAGCACCGACCTGGGAATGATCTGCCCGTACGCCACCACAACCAGCAGGTCGGGAGCGACCACGCGGAGCTTCTCTACAAAAGCTGGATCGCGGATCTTCTCCGGCTGAAGCACCGGCACCCCCAGATCCATCGCGGCCACTTTGACCGGCGGCGGCGTCACTTTCATCCGATGGCCGGGACGGTCGGGCTGGGTGATCACAAGCGCGATTTCGTGGCCCGCCGCGTGGAGCGCTCGCAGCGACGGCACGGCGAACACCGCCGTGCCAGCGAAAACTATTCTCAGGAAGGTGGTGGCCTTAGCCCGACGCCGCCGCTACGGCTTCTTCCTGGTCCTCTTCCTCGAGGTCTTCGACGCGCCGCAGGGTGTCGAGGTTGGTGAGCCGGTCGATGAAGAGGACGCCGTCGAGGTGGTCGAGCTCGTGCTGGAAGGCACGCGCTGTGAACCCGGTCGACTTGATGCGCACCTCCTTGCCGTGGCGGTTGCTGCCTTTGACCACGACCGTCTCGTGCCGCGCCACCTCGCCGACCCATCCGGGGTAGCTCAGGCAGCCCTCGTAGCCGCCCTGGACCCCGTCGTGTTTGACGATCTCGGGGTTGACCAGGCCCCAGATCTGGTTGTCGTCGCCCTTGACTACGCACACCCGCAGCGGCACGCCGATCTGGTTGGCGGCCAAGCCCGCGCCCGGGGCGTCAAGCATGGTCTCGGCGAGATCGTCGATGAGGCGCTGGATGGACGTATCGACACGCGAAACCTTCTTCGCCTTTTCGCGAAGGACCGGGTGCTCGAAGGTCAGGATCGGCCGAAGTGCCACGAGACCGATTTTACCCGGCATGCGGGAAAACCCAACCCCATCAGGACAGACCTGGCGGGATGCCCGGGTAGTCGGCCGATCCGCTCAAGCTCGTCTCCACCGCCGCCATCACAGCCAGGATCAGGTCCTCGCGGTTCGGCCTGGCGGCAACCTGGACGCCGATCGGCAGCCCGGCGCTGCCCTTGTCGACCCTGCGGGCGGTGATGTCGACCAGGTCGATGCCGCGTCGGCGGCGGTCCGTCTCGACCGGCCTGACCCTCGTGACGGGAACCACACCTGCCGGCCACCCCAGGAGGCTGTACAGGAAGGTGTAGTTGAAGCTGGCCGGGCCCAGGCTCGCGCTGGCGCCATGCGTGATCGCCGGCAGGGCATGCGGAGGGCAAAGCAGCACGTCGACGCCGGCCTCGAAGAGCGCGGCTTCGAAACGCTTGCGGTAGGCGTCACGCCTGGCGATCAACGACTGCGTTTGCTCTGCGCTCCGTAGACCTGTGGTCCTGATCAGGTGAGACAGCCGCCACTGGCCGGTGGCCATCAGCCCCGCGCCGACCACCGGCCGAAGCCAGGCAGCCATCGTCCCCAGCTGCATCAGCTGGCGGATTCGCGGGTCGAGCTGTCGCCCCGCCAGCAGGTCGCGGTACGCCGCCGCTCCGTCGGCGGTCATCACCCCATAGAAGATGTCGAGCATCTCCTGGACACCCGGCGGCTCGAAAGGCACCACGCGAGCGCCGGCGGCCTCCAGTGCCTTCGCCGCCTGATGAACGGCGCGCCTGACCGCGGCGGAAGCCGTCATGTAGCCGTCGTCGTCATACACGCCGATCACCAGGCCCTGCACCGTGGCGTCCGGCACGGGCGCATCGAGAACGTCCATCGACAGCCTCAGGTCGGCAACGGTGCGGGCGATCGGACCGGCTGAATCCGGGATGGCGGAAACGTGGTTGAACACCATCTGGTCTGCGGTGCCGGCCAGGCTGAGGCGACCAGGCGTGGCGCGCAGGCTGCACAGCCCGCAAAAGTGCGCCGGCACGCGCACGCTGCCGCCGAAGTCGGTCCCGAGGCCGAGAGGCGATCCCGAGGCCGCCACCAGCGCAGCTTCGCCGCCGCTGCTCCCGCCGGGTGTGCGTGCTAGGTCCCACGGGTTGTTCGTGCGCCCGTAGAGCGGATTGTCGGTCTCCACGTACAGCTCGAGCTGGGGCAGGTTGGTCTTCGCGGTCAGGATCGCGCCGGCCGCCCGAAGACGGCTCACCAACTCGGCGTCATCGCTCTCGAGATGAGCGGCCCGGCCGACAAGGCCGGCCGTGGTCGCCGTGCCCGTCACGTCGAAGCATTCCTTGACGCTGACGGGGACGCCGTACAGCTTCTGGCCTTCGGTCGGCCGACCCTGGTCGGCGGCCTTCGCGCTGGCGATCGCCTGGTCGTGCAGAGAGACTGCCACGGCGTTTATCTCGGACTGGATCGCGTGCTGGCGCTCGAGGTGCGCCATGACGGCCTCGGTCGCCGAGAAGCTGCGAGCCGCGATTCCACGCGCCAGGTCGCCCGCGCCCATCCCCGTGAGCTCGGATACCCCGCTCACGGGCGGTAGCTTATAGGCCCGCGCTCACTCCAGCCAGCGGGAGTTCCGCATGACATCCCGCCCGTCGCGGTCGTCGTGCCCCGGAACGCCTGTCCCTTGACCACGCTATGTCACGGGGTCGATGTCGAAGCTCCAGCCGCGCCCGCGTGGCGCCAGGTGGCGAGCCCGCTCGATCCCCATGCCTTTCAACGTCACCTGCCATCGGTATTCACCCCGGAGCCGGTGGATGAAGGCCGGCGACGGGCCCATAACCCGGATTCCCTCCACTCCATCCTTCAGAAGGCCCGTGGCGATTGACTCCGCGGACTCGCGAGCGGATGCGGCCGCGCGGGCGTCGTCCGTGTCCGAACGCGTCAGCACGGCGAGATCCGCAAACGGCGGGAACGTGAACGCCTTCCGTGACGGCAGCTCCGCGGCGTAGAAGCCCTCGTAGTCGCCGGTCGCGGCGCACTGAAGGCTGTAATGCTCGGGATTGCTGGTCTGCACGACCACTTTCGACGGGCGCCCGTCGCGGCCGGCGCGACCCGCGACCTGGACCACCAGCGAGAACGTGTTCTCGGCCGACCGGTAGTCGGGGAAGTGCAGCGGTAGGTCGGCGTCGACCACCCCCACGCAGGTCACCGCCGGCAGGTCCAGCCCACGAGCGACGAGCTGCGTTCCGACGAGGATGTCCGCGCGGCGCTCGCTGAACGTCTCCCAGATCTGGAAGTAGGCGTCAGGTCCGCGCGCCACGTCGCTGTCCAGCCGCAGAACACGGGCGTGCGGCCAGATCTTCTTGACCATGCTCTCGAGTCGCTGGGTGCCCATGCCCATGCCGCGGATGTTGCGGCTGCCGCAGTGAGGGCAGGTCGAAGGCATCGAGGTCGCGTAGCCGCAATAGTGGCAAACGAGGCCCTCGATCTCCGCATGCTGCACGAGCGAGACCGAGCAGCCCAGGCACTGCATCGATTTCCCGCAGTCGCGACACATGACGAATGTCGACATGCCGCGGCGGTTGAGGTAGAGGATCGCCTGCTCCTCGTTCTGGAGCGTGCGGTCGACGACTTCGAGCAGACGCTTCGACAGCGGCTGCCGGTTGCCGGCAGCGAACTCGTCGCGCATGTCCACGAGCTCGACCTCTGCGTCATCGCCGCGCACCCTGTGCGTCAGCGTGGCCAGAGCGAGCTCGCCCTGCTGCGCGTCGTGGTAAGCCACGACGCTGGGGGTCGCCGAACCCGCGACCAGGCGCGCGCCGCTCACAGCCGCGAGCTTTCGGGCCACCCAGCCGGTTTCGTATCGAGGCGTGCGGTCCTGCTTGTAGGCCGCCGAGCCCTCCTCATCGAGGCAGATGAGGCCCAGGCGCGGAATGGGCGCAAAGACCGCTGACCTGCTGCCCAGCACCACGTCGGCGTCGCCCCGCCGGACCCTCCACCACTGCTGCGCACGCTCCAGCTCGGTGAGCTGGCTGTGCAGGATCGCGATCGGCGCCCGCAGGCGCGCCCGTACCCGCTCGACGAGCTGGGGCGTCAGCGAGATGTCAGGCACCAGCAGCAGGACCCGCAGGTCTTGCGCCAGCGCTTTCTCGGCCGCTGCGAGGTAGACCTCCGTCTTGCCGCTCGCGATGACGCCATGCAGCAGCGTGAGCTGGTTGGCCGAGATCGTCTCGATGGCCGCCTGCTGCTCGCTCGTCAGGACCGGCTTTTGCGCCTCCTGCACTGGAGCGAAAGCGAGCTCGAGCAGCCGGCTGTGGCGCCGCTGGCGCGTGGACGTCCCTTCGCCGGTCGAGCCCTTGGAGCGGACGCGCGGCGGGAGCATCGCGCGAAGGCACTCGATCAGGGGCACCCAATAGTGGTCGGCGACCATGCGTGCGAGCGCGACCTGGTGGGGCAGGAGCAGCGGCTCGTTGCCCGCGCTCGAAATCGGTTTCACCTCGACCTCCGGCGCATCGGTGCTCAGTGACACCACATAGCCGAAGGTCGTGCGCCGCCCGAACGGAACAGTGACGCGGTGCCCGGGCACGACGTCGACGCCCTCGGGGACGGAGTATGAAAAGGTCTCGCGATCCAGGGCGCGCGCCGCCTCGACCGCTACTTCGGCGTAGAGCAAATGCTCAAGACTTCGAGTTAAGACGTGGCCGCACCAGGTCGAGGATACGATCCGCCATCTCGCGCTTGGTCATGCGGGGCAGCTCCTCGCGCGAGCCATCCGCGAAGAGCATCAAGCCGGCGTTGTAGTCGCTGCCGAACGCGATGTCCTTGCGCGAGACATCGTTGGCGACGATCGCCTGCAGGCCCTTTTTCTTCATCTTCTCGACCGCCTTGGCGGCGAGATCCGCGCCTTCGGCGGCGAAGCCGACCCTGAACACGCCCTGCGCCTCTTTCTCCTTGCCCAGCGAGCTGATGAGGTCGGGGATCTGCTCCAGCTCCAGCGTCAGGCTCGAGGTTTGCTCTCGACGGATCTTGTGGTCGGCGGCGTTGGCGGGACGGAAGTCGGCGACGGCCGCCGCCATCACCAGCAGGTCGGCGCCGGCGACATCTCGCTTGAGCTGCTCATACATCTCGCCCGCTGTCTCGACATGGTGCTCGTCGATGCCGTTGTGGACGGGATGCGACGCGGTTGTGACCAACGACACCCGCGCCCCCCGGTCCGCGGCCGCGGCTGCGATCGCAAAACCCATCTTCCCGCTCGAGTAGTTGCCAATGAACCGAACCGGATCGATCGGCTCGCGCGTGCCCCCGGCCGTGACCACCACGCGGCGGCCCGCCAGGTCGTAGCGCGCGCGCACTGCGTCCGCCATCGCATTCATCAGCGCTGCCGCGCCGGCGAGCCGGCCGGTGCCCACATGTCCGCTGGCGAGGTGTCCGGATTCGGGCTCGACGACGGCGACGCCGCGTGAACGCAGCACTGTCAGGTTCTCCTGGACCGCGGGCTTCGACCACATCGCGTCGTTCATCGCCGGCGCCACCACGATGGGCCCGCGAGCCGCGAGCAGCGTCGCTGTCACGATGTCGTCCGACTGGCCCCGTGCCACGCGGCCGATGACGTTCGCCGTCGCCGGCGCGAGCAGCGCCACCTGCGCCCAGTCGCCCAGGAAAACATGCGGCTCAGGCGGCCCGTCCCCGGCCCAAAGTCCAGTAAGGACCGGGTTGCCGGTGACGCCGTGAAACGATGCGGGACCGACGAATCGGGTCGCCGAACCCGTCATCGCCACCCGCACCTCCGCGCCCGCTTGCGTGAGGGCGGAGGCCAGGTCGACCAGCTTGTACGCGGCGATGCCGCCCGCTACCAAAAGCGCGATTCGCAGCCCTTTCAGCTCATCCGGGACAGGTGCGGTATCCAGAGGCACGCGCTAAGTTTGGCGCTGCCGCGCGTCCTTGATGGTCGCCAGCACCTCGTGCACGGCGCGCTCGAGGTCGTCGTTGACGACCACTCGGTCGAAATGCGAGGCCAGCTCCATCTCGTCTTTGGCGATGAGCTGCCGGGCGCCCTGGTCGCGAGCGCTCTCGCTGTGCCGCTCCTGGCGGCGTCGCAGCAGCTCATCCATCGAGGGCGGCGCAAGGAAGATTCTCAGCGCATCAGGCGCGCGCTTGCGCACCTGCTCGGCTCCCTGGACATCGATCTTGAGCACGACGTCGTGACTGCCGGCGCGAACCTCGTCGAGCTCGGCGATCGGTGTGCCATAGAGGTTGCCGTCGTAGACCGCGTGCTCCAGGAACGCGCCCTCGCGGATCAGCCGCTCGAACTCCTTGCGGCTCACGAAGTGATAGTTCACCCCGTCGACCTCGCCCGGTCTCGAGGCGCGAGTTGTGTAGGAGACCGAATAGGTGAGGTCGGGATCTAGC
>DATINX010000298.1:0-4052 GCA_035473835.1 Candidatus Dormiibacterota bacterium
GGGGCGGCTTTTTTAGCGGGCCTCGGCGCCGGGTTGTGGACGGACGACGACCTCAAAGGCCTCTGGAAGCTCGACCGCGAGTTCGAGCCTGCGATCTCGAGAGACCAGGCCGAAACGCTGCAGGCGAGGTGGCGGCAGGCCGTCGACCGAAGCCGCGACTGGTCGGAAGACGGCCGCTGAGTCCCGGATCGACGGATCTGCTCTCGCCGACCGGTCTCACCTGCCGTCTACCCGATAATCATTAGCTTGAGCTCAAACGGGACCCACGCCCCTCGGGGCCGGCAGCGGATCCTCTACGCCGAGGAGCTGTGGCGCTGGCAGCGGTTTTACGCCGGCCTGCTCGTGGTGGTCGGCGTGATCGCGATCGGCGTCGTCCTGTACTCCCGGCAGCCGATCACCTCCGGGAACATCATCTGGCTCTTCTACGCCCCGGTCGGGCTGCTCCTGGCGGGCGCCTTCCTGATCTATCGCTGGCGAAGCTTCGTCGAGCCTCTCGAGAGCGGGCTCAAAGTCTCGACCCTCTTCTCCAACGTCTTGATCGACTACGACGACATCCGCATGGTCAAGGTGCAGCCGCTGAAGATCGCGTTTCAAGATGCGCGGCGCAACAAGGTGGCGCGGATCATGAAACCGCTGCTCGAGAAGCCGGCGCTGTTCGTACGCATCCGCGGCGACGAGGAGCAGCTCGCCTTGATCAAGAAGCGCCTTGGCTCGCGCTTGTTCTACGAAGACACGATCGCGATGCCGATCCCCGACGCCGATGCGGCCTCGTGGGAGATCGCGGCTCGGCTGCCCTACCGGATTGGTCAGAACCTCGGTGGAGGAAGGCGTCGAAAGCGGCGACGCTGACTGAGGAGCCGGTCGGGGTCCTAGGCGAGTCAGGACCGGGGCGCGCGGAAACGGTCCCCCGGAAACGGCCTGTCTATTTCGATCGCTGGGACTTGCTCGCGATCCTCGCGCTCACGGTGGTCGCATTCGTCCTGCGCTTCTACAGCCCGATCATGCCCGACTTCTTCCTTCATCCATTCCAGGGACCTGCAATCTCCAACTGCGTCACCAACACGCCGATCGACGCCACCGGCACTCCTGGAACTCTGTGCGGCCTGGCGTATCCCTTCAACCGCGGCTATGCGGACAACAACGGAAGGCTCTCGCCGCCGAACGGACAGGTTTTCGACGAGATCTACTTCCCGGTGGACGCCTACAACGACATCAAAGGGATGCAGGTCTGCCATCCGACGACGGTCGATTGCAAGTACAACTACTTCGATCCCGAGCCGCCGCTGGCGAAGTTGATGATCGGCGCCGGCGAGTGGGGCTATGGGTGGTATCGCGCCCATTTCCAGGGCGCGACCGGCAACTACATCGACCTGGGCTTCAACACGTTCGGCTGGCGAATCATGGTCTGCATCTTCGGCACCCTGTGCATTCCCCTCATGTACCTGCTCGCTAGGCGCCTGTGGCCGAATCGCTTGTTCGCGCTCGCGGCGGCGACGCTCGTGTGCTTCGACGGCATGTTCTTCCTGCAGTCGCGCATCGGCATGATCGACATCTTTCCAATCTTCTTCATCCTGCTGGCGTACACGCTGTACCTGGTCCATATCCAGAGTCGCAAGCCGGCCACCTCGATCGTGACCCTGTTCCTACTCGGGCTCACCCTGGGTGTTGGCGTCGCCTCGAAGTGGATCGTTCTCGCCGCGTGGGCGACCATCGTCTTACTGCTCGTGGCGAGGGTGATCCGGCGCCACGTAGACATTCATGTGGGCCAGGAGGGCGCTCCGATCTGGTCGTGGGGAAGGGGAGAAGGCCCGGCCATCGCGGGCGGCGTCCGCTGGGATGTGTACGTGCCGCTGGCGATGATCGCGCTCGTGCTGATACCAATCGTCATCTACGGGGTGTCGTGGTACCCGTTCTTTGCCCGCGGGCAGTTTCACAACCTGGCCGACCTCATCGACTACCAGAGGCAGTCGTACATCTATCACGCGACGCTGACGGCGACCCATCCATACGGCTCGCCGTGGTGGTCTTGGCCGTTCCTCTCGAGGCCGGTTCTCTATTACGCGGAGTACACCAACCTCGGCATCGACCACTGGACGGGCCAGGCCCTGATCGCACGGATCGAGAACCTCGGCAATCCCTGGATCTGGTGGACGAGCATTCCCTGCGTCCTCTCGCTGCCGTACTTCATCATCCGGCACCGAAGCTTCCCCGCGACCGTGATCTTGCTCGGATTCGTGACCCAGTACCTGCCCTGGTCGCACATCTCGAGGGTCCTGTTCATGTATCACATGTTCGGCGGCCTGGTCTTCATGATCCTGGCGCTCGCTTTCGTTCTCGCCCACATCGCCACGAACTTCCCTTCCATCGGGCGCGGGCTGCTCGCCGCGCATCTGGGGATCGCCGTCGTGGCGTTCTTCTACTTCTATCCGTTGTGGACCGCGCTGCCGATCTCCCTGTCCGCCAACGACCACGGCCCAGGCACTCCCGTCTGGGGGCCGAAGCTGTGGCTGGTCGACTGCAAACCCAACCTGCCGGCGTCCGAGCCGTCGCTCTGGTGCTGGAGCTAGGGCAAATCAAATGGCCGAGGGCGCGGCCCGCTCGGTAGCGGCACCGTCGGTTGGCTCGCCGGCTCGCCGGCTGGGCCTGGCCGCGGGACTCATCCTCCTGGTCGTCGTCTTTCTGCTTCTGGGCGGGGCCGCTGTTTTGCTCGTGGGCTGCGTCGTCGCCGGTTTCGGCCTCACCTATCTGGGCGGGATCGCTTTGACCCTCGAGGAGCGCCTTGCCTTCGGCACCGTGCTGGGCGCCATGGCGGTGTCGATCGCCGGATTCGTGCTTTCGATGCTGGTCCGTGACGTCACCGTGGGCACAGTCCTCGCCGGGACCGCGATCGGCGTCGGCGCGGGAGCGGGCGCCGCGATCGCCAATCGCCCACGCGTGGCAGCGGACGTCTCGGATGCGTGGATGCGCTGGACCTCATCGGTGCGAACCGCCGGACATCCCTGGCCGCTCGCGGCGATCTTTGTCATCTGCGGCGCGTGGACGCTGCACTTTTTCAGCCAGGCATACGTCATCAGGCCCGACGGCCTGTGGGCGGGGTACGTGAACATCTGGGGCGACTGGGCGGCACACCTCACATTCGCCGGCTCGTTCGCGTACGGGCACAATTTCCCGCCCCAATACCCCATCGACCCAGGGAACCACCTCGGCTATCCGTTCATGATCGACTTTTTCGCCGCCAGCCTCGTTCCGCTCGGCACGTCCCTGACGTCGTCGCTGGTGCTCTCGTCCGCCCTCCTGGCACTTGCGTTCCCGGCGGTGCTCTATCTGGCCGCCGCGCGATTCGCCGGCGGTCGCGGCGCGGCAGCTGTCGCGGTGTTCGTCTTCCTGCTTGGCGGCGGCCTCGGGTTTTACTACCTGATCGGCGACGTCTTGCATAGCGGCGTGGGAGTGCTGGCTCAGTTACCCCGCGAGTACACCCTAAACCGCGACCTCAACTACCAGTGGTTGAACCCGGTGCTCGCCTACCTCGTACCCCAGCGCTCGACGCTGTTCGGTTTCAGCCTTGCCCTGATCGTCCTACTCGTCGTGTGGCTCGCCGTGCGCGAGCGGCTCGGCTGGAGACCATTCCTGTTCGCCGGCGTCGTCGCCGGCCTCTCGCCTGCGTTCCACGTGCATGCGTTCGGGACCGTCGTCGCGCTGGCAGGCTTCTGGGCGATCTTCAATTGGCGGCGAGAGTGGATCGCGTTCTTCCTCCCCGCTGTGGCGCTGTCGATTCCCGTGTTGATCTGGATGTGGCCGCCGGCCAACAACAGCGTCTGCAACGGCGGTCTGAGCGTCAGGGGTTATTGCCTCGAGCCGGGTTGGCTTTCACACACGGATTGGGAGCGCCACGGCGCGCTGTACTTCCCGGTGGATTTCGTGTGGTTCTGGATCAAGAACACGTCGGTGTTCATCCCGCTGCTGATCGCCGCCCATTTCGTCCAAGGCTGGTTTCCAACTCAATTCGGGAAATGGTTCGCGCCCATGTGGCTGTGGTTTCTCGTCCCCAACGT
>DATINX010000299.1:0-10373 GCA_035473835.1 Candidatus Dormiibacterota bacterium
GCCGACTCCAGCCGCGGCTGATTCAACAGCTGGCCTCCCGCGAGCACGAGCGGACCATCGATCGAGAGCCGCTTGCGGACGACCTCGACGAGGTTGCCCAGCGCCGCGGCTGCACGCTCGACAAGGGATGCCGCCCCTTCATCTTTGGCGGCTGTGTCGAAGACCACGCCTGCCAGCGAAGCAAACTCGCGGGGCTCGTTCAAGGCATTCAGCGTCCCGATGAGATCCGTGGCGTCGCGGGCCCTTGTCGCGAGGAGCATCGCCTCGCCGAGCTTGCCCAACGGCGCGCCGGCATCGGAGCGGTGCATCACCTCACGAGAGGCTTCGCGCGCGAGCCACGCGCCGCTACCGTCGTCGCCGACCAGCCAGCCCCACCCTCCGGCTCGTGCCTCACGGCCGCCCGGGTCCCGGCCATAGGCGACGGAGCCGGTGCCGCTGATAAGCGCGATGCCGTGGTCGAGGCCGGCCGCAGCGAGGACGAGCCGCGCATCGTGAACGACGGTGACCCTGCAACCAGGGAACAGCTCAGCAAGAAGTCGCTCGAGCCTTGTCCGGCCTGACTGAACCTCGGCGCCGGCGGAACCTGCACAGCACGCATCCGGTCTGATGGCGCCCATCCCGGCAATCAGGTCGGTGAGACGCTCCTGCACAAGGTGAGGTTTGAGCACCGCGACATTGGCTCCGATGCCTTGCGCTTCGGCCACGATGCGACCGTCCTGGACCAGCCTGGCGCGGCTCGACGAGCCCCCGACGTCGAGACCAAGCAGGCAGCCGGGTCTCATGAAGGGCGTTTCACCAGGTTCGGGTGATCTTGCGCAAGGCGCGAGGCTGGTCGGGATCGACGCCTCGGGCCACCGCGACACGGTATGCGAGCAGCTGGCCGAGGATGGCCAGCGTCAGCGGGGTGAGCTCCTCTGGAAGCGCGGAGTCGTGAACGGCCGCGGCATCGAGGCCGGGCGGAGCGTTTGGCGCGTCGAAGAGTCCGATCACGCGGCAACCGTAATCGACCAAGCGACTTGCGATCGACTCCAGGTCTGCCTGCACCGAGCCTCCTGCCCCGACCAGCAGGACCGGGAAGTCACGCTCGACCACCGCTATCGGTCCATGCTCGAAGTCCGCGACCGACCACGCGCGCGCCAGCACATAGCTGGTCTCAGTGAGCTTGAGCGCGACCTCCTCGGCGGTCGAGAAGTTGAAGCCGCGCCCGAGCACGATCGCGCGCGGACCGCATAGCACAGGCACGAGCTCTTCGAGATCCGCTTCGGCGCCCAACGCGCCGCCCATCCTCGACGGCAAGCTGGCCAGCGCATCGCCAAAGGCGTCGTCTCGATCGATCGCCTGCGAAATGAGGGCCAGCGCAAGAATGCTCGCGGTGTAGGTCTTTGACGCGGGGACGCTGCGTTCGGGCCCGGCGTGCAGCGGCACCACGAGCTCGGCGACCGACGCCAGCCTCGAGTCAGGATCATTGGTGATCGCAACCGTCATCGCACCCTGGCGAACGGCCTCCTCGATGACCGCGATCACATCCGGGGACGCGCCCGACTGGGAGATGCCGATGACGCATTGACCATCCAGCCGGGGCGGGCTCCCATAGCGCGTGAAGAGCGATGGAGCGGCGAGCGCGACCAGGGCTCGATTTCGCCTCCCGAACAGGTACTTCGCGTAGAGAGCCGCGTGGTCGGAGCTGCCCCTGGCGGCGATGACGAATCCACGCGGCCGCACCTCTTTGAACCGAATGCCTATCGCATCGATCGCCGAGCGGCTGTTCTCGATCAGGCGAGCCGCGACCTCGGGCTGCTCGTGGATCTCGTCGTGAAAGCGGCTTACCTTCGGAACCTGACCTTGCCTCCCACCATCGTGAGGCGCACGCGCATGCCGGCGTCCAGGACGACGATGTCCGCGCAGGCCCCTATCGCTATGCTGCCCAATCCCTGCTCGCCAAGCACGCGCGCCGGAACCTCGGACGCCATCGCGACCGCCTGCGACAGGCTCATGCCGGGGATCCCGGCCATGAAGCGCACCATGCCGTCCATCGTCGCCGCGCTTCCAGCCAGTGTTCCGTCCTCGAGCCGGACCACCATGCCATCGCTCACCACCTCCCGGCCGGTGAGGCGGTAGCGGCCCGGCGGCGCGCCCGCGGCCGCGGTCTGGTCCGTGGTGAGCGCGATGTGAGCGCGTCCCTTAACCCGCACCAGCTGCTCGCACATAGCTGGATGGACGTGCTCCCCGTCCGCTATCACGCCAAGCGACACGCGCTGGTCCAGAAGGAGGGCCAGCGCAATCCCGGGGCGGCGATGGTGAATCGGCACCATCGCGTTGTAGATGTGCGTCCCAAAACGTATGCCGGCGTCGATGGCACGACGGCCCTGCTCGAAGTCGGCGCCCGTGTGACCTGCGCTGACGATGATGCCTGCGCGCACCAGCTGCTCGATCGCATCGAGTGCGCCAGGCAGCTCGGGCGCAAGCGTCACCAGCCGGGGCCGCGCCGACGCGATAACGTCCACGCCTGCGGGCGTCGGCTCGGCCAGGCACGCCTGGTCGTGAGCCCCGCGGAATGAAGGATTGATGAAGGGGCCCTCGAGGTGCGCCCCCAGCACACGCGCGCCGGTGGATTCGGCCGCGGCCCCAACGGTCGCCGCGGCGAACGCCGCTCCGCTAGCGACCGGAGCTGAGATCAGCGTGGGCAGAAACGCCGTGACTCCGGTCGATGGCAGCAGCTCCGCAATGGCGGCGATGTCATCCTTGCCGTCGGCGGCGTCGTGGCCGTTGAACCCATTCACCTGGAGGTCGATGAAGCCCGGGGCGATCAGGCCCCCAGGCTCGGCGGAGACCTCCTCGTCATGGCGATCAGGAGGCGTGCCGGCGCCTATCCAGGTGATCACACCGTCGTCGACCAGCACCCCGTTGGCGGAGCCCTCCACGCCGTGGATGCGCCCGCGGAACAGCGTCTTCATCCGTGACCCCTCTCGCCGAGGGCGACTGCGAGGTCGCCACGCGCTTGCGACAGGCGAGCACTGGCGGCCGACGAATCGATCCCACAGCGCAGCATCACGATGGCGAGCTTCGCGCTTCCGCCGGCATCGCGGAGGGCGGCGTGGGCGCGCTCGTCCGAGCAGCCGGCCAGCTCTCGCACCATTCGCGCCGCACGGCCGCGCAGCTTTTCGTTGCCCGTGACGAGGTCGACCATGCGGCCTCGGTACGTGTGTCCGAGACGTATGAAGACTCCGGTGCTGATCATGTTCAGCGCCACCTTCTGCGCCGTTCCCGCCTTGAGCCTTGTCGAACCGGCGATGACCTCTGGACCCACGTCGACCTCGATTGAGATGTCGGCGGCGGCGCCGAGCGGCGATCCCGGGGCGCAGCTGAGCCCGATCACAAGCGATCCGGCGCGACGCGCCTCGCCGACAGCCGCCAGCACGTACGCGGTTTTGCCGCTTGCGCTGATACCCACGACCGCATCATGAGCGCCTAGCGCCGCATCTCGAGCATCGCCCGCGCCCTTGTCGCTATCGTCCTCCGCCTCACCGTCGCCGGCGGCATGAGCCTGGACAAGGTCTGGCGCCACACCGAATGTCGCAGGGCACTCGGCGGCGTCGAGCACGGCCAGGCGGCCGCTCGTCCCCGCGCCGAAATAGTGGAGCCTGCCGCCGGCCCGGAGGCACGCGGCGATCTGATCGACCGCTGTTGCAACTCCGTCGAGGGCCGCTTCCACGGCTCCGACGGCGCGCCCGTCCTCGATGTGCATCACCTCGATCAGCTCACGAGTGGTTAGTGAGTCGATCGCGTCGGCGCGGGCGTGGGCCTCCTCGCTCATCAGATGACCGACCAGCTGGGGACAGCGAGAGATTCGGTGACCAGGTGGCCCAGATGGGAGGAGCCGCCGAGCACCGCAGCGAGCGCATCCGTTGATGCGTGAGCGAGGAGCGCAGAAGGCGACGATGCAGATAGGCCGCATGGGCGCCGAAGATCCGCTGGACTCAGCTGGGCGGTCATCTACCGAGGAGCGCCTCGGCGGCGGCGAACCCGCACACGCGAGCGGCGCCGTGGGTGGCGATGTACGCAGCGGAGCCTGCCGGGCGGCAGGCGGGAAACCCCATCTCGACGACTACCGCATCGGACCGGCGAGCAAGCAGTGCCTCGACGTCGGCCCGGTGCGCGGGATGCCGGTGCAGGTTCCGCACAACCAGCACCAGGCTCCGACCCGATGCAGCGCTCAGAAGACTGTCGAGATCGGCTCCGCCTCCGTTCAGCTCGAAGTCGGTGACTGCTGCGCCGAGTTGCATGAGTGGCGCCGAGAGGCCCCAGGGAACAATGCCCGCCGCCTGCGACGGGGTCGAGCCAAGCTGTGCCACGACTGCGTCGGGCCGGATCGTCACGGGACCGTCGACGATGAGCGCCCTCCGCGCCGCGTCCAGCCCGATCTTCGAATCCGGCGCATGCGCCGCCGGCTGATGCGATCGCCACGCGATGAGCGCATCCACACGGGCTACGGCCTCCGCCAGCCGCTCCTCGCTCAAGCGGCCATGCCTGACCGCAAGGACGATGGCGTCCCGCAACTCCAGGGCGATGTCCTCGCCGGCCAACCCGCCGCCGATGCACAACAGGTCGCAGCCAGCAGCCAGTGCAAGAACCGTTCCCTCGACAATGCCGACACTGTCGGCGATCGCACGCATCTCGAGCCCGTCGCTGACGGCAACGCCTTCGAAGCCCAGTTCGCCGCGGAGAAGGCCGGTCATGATCCGGGCGCTGATCGTCGCGGGCATCGAGTCGATGGAGGGCACCACGATGTGCGCGCTCATCACAGCGCGCACCCCGGCGCCGATGGCGGCCACAAACGGTTCGAGCGCGCCCTCGTGCGGGTCCTCATCGACAACAGGCAATGCCAGGTGAGAGTCGATCGAGGTCGCGCCGTGACCAGGGAAGTGTTTGGCGCAGGCGGCGACGCCGGCACGCTGCAAGCCTGCAACCCAGGCAGCTGTATGTGCCGCCACGAGGCCGTGCTGCGCTCCGAACGAGCGCACACCGATGACTGGATTGATCGGGTTGCTGTTGACATCTGCGACCGGGGCCAGGTCGAGGTCGATGCCGGCGGCGGCGAGATCCGCTCCCATCGCCCGCGCGACCGAACGAGTGAGCTCGAGGTCGCCCGCCGCGCCGAGCGCGAGGTTGCCAGGGTACGAGCTGCCGGTTTTGGCCTCGAGGCGCGTGACGTCGCCGCCCTCCTCGTCGATCGCAACGACAAGTCCGGCGTTCTCGGAATGCAGCCGCGACGTCAGCGCAGCCAGCTGCTGTGGCGAGCTCACATTGCGCGCATAGAGGCAGACGCTTCCCAACCCGCCCGCGGCGCGGCGCAGGATCCACGCCGGCGCTTCGGAGCCGATGAACCCAGGCATCAAGCAGCGGTCCGCAAGGCGTTCGATGGCGTCCCCCATCAGCCCTTGACCGCTCCGGCCGTCAGACCGCCGGCCACGTGGCGCTGGACGAGGAGGAAGAAGAAAACGACGGGGAGGGCGGTCAGGGTTGCGCCGGCCATGAGCCCGCCCCAGTCGGTGCCGTGCTGCGTCGTGAACGAGGCGAGCCAGATGGTGAGCGTCTGCTTCGAGTTGGAACTCAAGAGGACGTAGGCGATGATGTATTCGTTCCAGGCCTGGATGAACCCGAAGATCGCTGTTGCCACGAGGCCAGGCGCGACGAGCGGAAACACGATGCGCAGGAAGGCCCCGACACGCGTCGCGCCGTCGACCATCGCGGCCTCCTCGAGGTCGACCGGCACGTTGGCGACAAACCCACGCAGCGTCCAGATCATGAACGGCAGCACTATCGCCAGGTAGTAGGCGATCACGCCCAAAAGGCTGTCGACCTGTCCGACCTTGTCGAGCAGCAGGTACACAGGGATGACGAGCGCGTTGAGCGGCACCATCTGCACGGCGATGACCATGACGATGAAGGCCGTTCGGCCACGGAATCCGAATCGCGCCACGGAAACGGCCGCGAGGAACGCCAGGGCGATGGAGATGGCGACGACCGAGAGAACGACCGTCAGGCTGTTCACCACGTCGTTCCAGAAGAACGGCGCGTTGATCGCTGTTCGAAAGTTGTCGAACGTCATGTGCGACGGGAACCAGACCGGGGTCAGGCTCAGGATTTCCGTGCCTGGCTTGAGAGCGGTGGACACCATCCAGTAGATCGGGAAGAGCATCACCACCAGAATCAGCACACCTGCGGTGTCGAAGAACGTCCTGGTGACGATGCGCCGGCTCACGTTGCCTCCTCTGTGAGGCGCACCGTCTGACGGACGTAAGCGAACGTCACGACCACCAGGATGGCGATCATCACGACCGCCGCCGCCGAGCCAAGCCCGTACTGGCTGACGCGGAACGACTCTTGAAAGGAATAGACCGAGATAAGGAAGTAATCCTGGCTCGGGCGCTGGTTGAGCAGTACCCAGACCTGGTTGAAGACGCCGAAGTCCCAGATCGTAGAAAGGGTTATGACGACGAGGAACACGGGACGGAGGATCGGGACGGTGATCCTGGCGAACACCTGCCACGGCCGCGCTCCGTCGATCTCGGCCGCCTCGACCAGCTCCCGCGGGACCTGGGTCAACCCGGCGTAGATCATCAAGGCCAGGAATGGAATCGCGCCCCACACGACGATGACCGTGATCACGGTGAAGCCCTGGATCGGGTTCTCGAACCAGTTGTGATGGATGTAGTTGCCGGCGCCCAGATGCGTGAGCAGCCAGTTCACGACACCGAACTCGTAGTCGAACATCCACTGCCAGAGATCGATTGCGGGGATCGATGGCGTCGCCCATACGAGCACAAGGCCAGCGGTGAGCAGGACGCGGATCGGGCGGCTCACTCGTTCGAGCAGCAGCGCGATGCCAGTAGCGAAGAGCACCGACAGCGCGACGTTGACGACTGTGAAGATGACCGAGACAGTCAACACGTATCGGAACTGCGGGTCCAGGCGGAAGATCTGGAAGTTCTGCAGGCCGATGAACTCGCCCTGGTGCTGGATGAGCTCACGAAGACCGTAGTGCTGGGTTGACAGCCACATCAGCATGCCGAGCGGATAGCCGAGCACACCTACGATGACAAGAAGTGCTGGTGCAATCAGCGAATAGGGCAGAAGGCGGCGAGCGAGAATCGACCGCCCGGGGCCGGCCTCGAGGTGTTGTCGGGAGACGACGCCAGTGCGCGCGTTCCCGGCCACTCCCATCGAAGCCGACCCCCTTTGGTGTTGGTTGATCTAGCTGTTGAGAATCGTTGTGATCTTGTCGCTGGCGGCCGAGGTTGCACTCGGGATCGATGCCTTCCCGGTGAATATCGACACCAGCATGTCCTGCAGCACGTTAGCCGACTCGACGTTCGCCCAGTTGGGCGAGTTCGGCGTGAAGCGGCTGTTCTTGGCGGCGCTGGCGAAGATCGCCGGCAACCCGCTGCTGAGCGAGACGAGTGAGGTCGTGTTCGGGATCACCCCGCCCACGGTCACCATCTGACTCTGGAACTTGGTGCCACCCAGCAGGCCGACCCATTCCTGGGCCAGCGCCGCGTGCTGGCTCTTGGCCGCGATAGCGAGGTCGGAACCGCCGAGGAAGACGGGCGCGGTCTGTCCCGCGTTGTGGCTGGGGATGGGGAATGCGCCGAGCTTGTCCTTGAGCGTGGGGTCGCCGCTCTTCGGGTCGGTGATCACTCCGACTTCCCAACCGTTGGCAATGATCATCGCGATGTGACCCTGGGCAAAAGCCTGGTCCTGCTTGGCCTCGTCGCCGGTCTTGTCGGCGCGCGATAGCTTGGAGACCAGATTGCTCAGCTCGGTGAGCCCCTGCTGAGACTGGGTCGAGCTGATGGAACCCTGCCATTTGGATCCGGACGAGGTGGCGATGTCGCCGCCGAAGTCCCATACGAAAGGAGCCGCGGCGTACCAGTACTTGCCGGGGAAGTACAGCGCGGAAAACCTGGGGTCGGATCCGTACTTGTTCATGAGCGTCTGGCCGACCGACATGAGCTGGTCCATGCTCGTCGGCACCTGAACGCCCGCGGCGGTGAACATGTCCGTGCGGTAGATGATCGCGCGGCTGCCGGCGTAGTACGGAACGCAGAAGAGCTTGCCCTGGAAAGTGCACGAGTCCGTCAGCGACTGGAGCCAGGTCCCAGAGTTCTCGAAGCTGCCCTTCTTCGAGGTTATGTTCTGGAGCGCGCCGACCGAGGCGTACTTGGCGACCAGCGTGTTGCCGAGCTCCATGACATCGGGTGGCGTGCTGCCTGCGAACGCGGTGTCGAGCTTCGTGGTCACGTCGGACCACTGCTGGATCTCTACGTTGACGGTGACGTTCGGGTGCTTGGCCTTGAAGTCTGCGTTGACGCCGTCGACAACGCTCTGCGGCGCACTCCCGTTCATGAGCCAGACCGTGAGCGTGCCGGTCTCGTTGCCGGTCGTGTTGGTGGAGGTCGCGTTGCCTCCACAAGCCGTCGCAATCAGCGCGAACGCCGTGGCGACGCTGAACAAGAGCTTCCGCGCGTTCATTTCTGGTGTCCCCCTTTAAGGTTTGAATGTGGCGCTCGCGCGCCCCGGCTTCGGTCGCCAATTACGCCCTCACCCGTACGGTTGTGCGCGCGTGGGGCGCCGGCCGAGCGCCCGTTACGGCTCCGCTGCGGTGTGAGGTCGGCGACCAGGCGATAGCGGTCGCCGCGGTAGATGGAGCGGACGAACTCGACGATCCGCCCTGACTCGGAGAGGGTCGTCCGCTCGAACAAAAAGGCCGGCGTGTGAAGGGGCACGCCCAGCACATCCGATTCTTCTTCGTTGGTGACGGTGGGCTCGATGCTCTGGGTGCCTGAGGCGATCACGATTCCGTATCGCTCCCCCAACAGGTCGTAGAAGGAATGGTTCTCCAGGTCGGCCTTGGTCAGCCCCGGGACCAGGACTTCCGGGATGTGGAGGACCTCCATCGCCATCGGTTCGGCGTCGGCCAACCGGAGCCGCTTGACGCGGACGACGCGCTCCGCCGGCGATACCTGGAGGCGTCGCGCCAGAAGGGCCCCTGCCGATATGGTTGCGAGCTCCAGCGTGCGGCTGCCGGGAACCATCCCCCGCCGGCGCATGTCCTCGCTGAAGGATGTCAGGGTCAGCGGCTGGGCGATCTTGGGCTGTGTCACGTAAGTGCCGCTGCCGTGACGGCGGTCGAGGTAGCCGTCGCGGACGAGCTCGTCGAGGGCCGCCCGGATGGTCAGGCGCGAGACGCCCATGTCCTGGCTGAGCTGGCGCTCGGATGGGATGGCCTGACCCACCTCGAGTGCCTCCATCAGGTCGAGTACCTGGCCGCGGGTATCGTCTGTTTTCGTCATCCCTGCGCTCTGACGAAGTGGTACGGGCCTCTACACTCTTGCATCCGCGGAAGTAAAGCACAAATCGGCCAGGTGGTCAATACCACTTTTCAGACGACCCCGGCAAGGGGGCCTTTCGAGACCGCCGCTCGTATTCAGCTCGGCGCGAGTGGGCAGTACCAGTTGGCCGCCAAGACGCCCTCGCGCGTCATCTATCTATGCCGGTTCGGTGCGGCCCTCGAGAAGCGTGGCCGGGATCGAGGCCCAGGTGCCGCCGCCCCGCCGGTACGCGATGCCTGACAGCATCTCGAGGACGACTCGATTGGCCAGGAACGCTGTGATCTCGGCCATGTCGTACGGTGGCGACACCTCCACCACGTCGATGCCGACGACCGGAAGCTCGATCGCGATCCGCCGCACCGCGTCCAGCAGCTGCCGGCTGGTGAGCCCACCTGGTTCCGGGGTGCCCGTGCCCGGCGCTGAGCCGGGGTCGACTACGTCCACATCGACTGACACGAACACGCCGTCGCAGTCGTCGGTCGCGATCCTGAACGCCTCTTCGAGAACCGCGTCCAGGCCTCGGCGCACCACCTCATGCATCTCGAACGAGCGCATTCCCTGCTCGGCCATCCATTGGAGCGTGGGCGGCTCGGGCCAGTAACCGCGAAGGCCGATCTGGAGGAAGCGGTCGCCGCGGCAGGCGCCCGACTCGATCAGCCGCCGCATCGGCAGCCCGTGGCCGATCAGGCTTCCGAACTGGATGTCGCCCGTGTCGGCGTGCGCATCGAAGTGGATCACCGAAACCCGTCCCCATCCCACGGCGTGTGCCACGCCGGTGACGTCGGGCCAGGTGATCGTGTGGTCGCCTCCGAGCACGACCGGTATTGCCCCCGCCTCGGCAACTTTCCTGACCGCGCCCTCCAGGCGATCCAGCGGCAGGCGCGCCTCGACGCCAGGCATCTCAACGTCGCCCGCGTCGAGGACCCGAAGCTGCTGCAGAGGGTCGACTCGAAGGGCCAGGTGCGGCCGGGATGCGTCGTG
>DATINX010000300.1:0-1728 GCA_035473835.1 Candidatus Dormiibacterota bacterium
CCCTATGAGATGACACTGACCGGGCCGCCCCTGGCGCTGCCATAAACCGCCGACCCTGAACCGGAGGGGCACCGCGCGTGGTGCCCCTGATCATCTGCCGCGTTACGACTTCTGCGCGAGCCAGGGAGGGGTGTACGCGCCAACCCCGTAGACGAAGGCAAGCAGATCGTCCGCAGCCCACTCCTCGGCGATTTTTCCGTCCGCCACTCGGTACACGTCAACCGCATCCCACTGGACGTGCTTGCCCGACGCCGGTATCCCGAGCAGCTCACCTTTGTGTGTTCCCTCGACCACAGCGCGCACGGACACGATGTCTCGTTCCGCGATGATGTCCTGCTCCACGTTGCGCAGGTCCGGCAGGGCGGAGACGATCGCGCCTATCAGCCCGGCGAAATTCTCGCGCCCGTCGACTGTTCCGAGGGTGCCGCCGTGCCACTTGATGTCGGACGTCATGTACTCCGCCGCTCTATCGGCCTGGTGCTGGTTGAACGCCGTCTCGATGAACGCACGAACAATCCGCTTGTTTTCCTCCACCTGGCTCTGAGCAGTCATATCGCCCTCCTTTGCGCCGCCAGCTGCGAGCTCGCGGCAATGGGTCCGCGGATGCTTCCGATGCCGATGATTGCCGTCGTCATTTCATTCCTCCTTCATTGCTGAATGCCATCTGCCTCAGAACCCGATGACTTGGTCGACCAGGACCACCGTGATGCGGCCGGGGTTGATCTCGCGATTGATGATCAAGACCTTGTTGATCCCGCTGTGCACGCCGTACGCCTCTTGGGCACGCGCGTCCTCCAGAGGGAAGGCGTACTCGTTGATGCGGCGCAGACCTTCTTCGAGGCTGGCCACGATCTTCTGAATTCCGACCACGAGGATCACCTTCGCCGCGCCCGACACGTACGGCCCGAGCTGGCTTCCGCTCGCGGAGGCCGCCATCAGGCTTCCCGTCTCTGTGACAGCGTGGACGCTGCCGAGCATCACTTCTGGAGCGGCAGCCAGCCAGCGGATTTCGTCGGCCTGCGCCTGGCGGTCCATGCCCGAGATCCGTGGCCGTATCGGCCTGTAGCGCTCGGACCGCTCGATCGCCTCCGTGATTCCGGTGAGCTGCAGAGTCTGGGAAGCGCCGTGAAGGACCTCGGCCCCGCTCGGGATCAGGCTGAGCACGACCTCCTTCGCTTCGCCGCTAGTCGCCGCCCGCCGCACGACGAAGCCGTTCTTCTCCAGCGCCCCGGCTGTCCGATCCACCTCGGCGGCGCTCTTCGCCCTGCCATATTGAGACCGCAACGAAGGGTCCATGTCAGCCGTCAGTTCGTCGATCATTCCGCTCCTCCTGGACTTACTTGCAGGTACAAGTACCTCGGGGAGCGTAGGTTTATTGCAAATGCAAGTACCAGCCAGTCCCGGGATCGCCGAAGAGGTCGATCAGCTCATCGCCGAAGCCGCCCCTGGCCGTCGCGGGATCGCGGCCTGGCTCGCCCTTCTCCGGGCCCACGCCACGCTAGTCCGCCAGCTGGCGGTCGACCTGGTCGAGGAGACGGGTCTGACCTTGGGCGACTATGACGTTCTGTCTCAGCTGGCATTCGCAGGCGGTGCCCTACGAATGACCGAGCTCGCCGACAGGGCGTACAGCTCTCGGTCGGGGATGACCCGGCGGGTCGACCGGCTCGTCGAGCAGGGTCTGGTCAGTCGAACCGAAACCGATGCCGATGGCCGCGGGGTGGTGGTCAC
>DATINX010000301.1:0-8687 GCA_035473835.1 Candidatus Dormiibacterota bacterium
TGCGCGATGCCGGCCGCGTCCAGTCCGTTTTCCTTGAGGATGTCGGCGGCTTTGCCCTGGGGAAGGAACTGATCCGGCAGCGCCAGCGTGCGCACACGGCCCGCCAGCCCATGTGGCGCGAGTGCCTCGAGCACGGCCCCACCGAAGCCGCCACTGCCGACGTTGTCCTCGACGGTCATCACGACCGCGTGGCGGCGGGCCCATTCCACGATCCGAGGATCGACTGGCTTCAACCAGCGTGCGTTGACCACGGTGCACTCGACGCCTTGCAGCGCAAGTCGCTCGGCTGCCTCCTTCGCCACCTCGACCATCCGGCCAACGGCGAAGATGGCCGCGTCCGAGCCTTTGCGCAGCTCCTCCCAACGGCCGACAGGCAACGGTTCCACCGGGAGATCAGGCGTCGCCGGTACCGGGCCCCGCGGATAGCGAATCGCAATCGGACCGTCGGAAGCGAGCGCCGTCTCGAGCAGCGCGCAAAGCTCCGTCGCATCAGCAGGCGCGGCCACCTTCAGGTTGGGGATCAGACGTAGGTACGACAGGTCGAAGATCCCGTGGTGAGATGACCCGTCGGGACCGGTGACGCCCGCGCGGTCGATCACGAAGACCACCGGCAGCTTGTGCAATGCCACATCCATCAGCGTCTGGTCGAATGCACGGGCGAGGAAGGTTGAGTAGATACATACCACCGGCCGCATGCCCGACATCGCCAGGCCCGCGGCAAATGTGACCGCATGCTGCTCGCAGATGCCAACGTCGAAGAAGCGATCGGGAAACTCCTTAGCGAAATTGAGAAGCCCTGTCGATGAGGCCATCGCAGCTGTGATGGCGCACACCTCGGGCCGGCGTGTCGCCGCGGTCATCAGCGCCTCGCCGAAAACGTCCGTGTAAGTGAGGTCTGTCGAGCGAGGGCGTCCCGTGAGCGGATCGAATGCGCTCACCCCATGCAGCTTGTCGATCTCATCGTCCACCGCCGGACCGTAGCCGTGTCCTTTTTCTGTGACCACCTGCACTACCACTGGCGCCTTGAGCTTCTTGGCACGGGTGAGCACGGCTTCCAGCTCCGCCTCGTCGTGGCCGTCGACCACGCCGGCGTACTTGAGGCCGAGGCTCTCGAACACGGTCGAGGGCTGCAGCAGCTGCTTGAGTCCTTCCTTGACGCGATACGCGGCCTGGTCGGCGGTGGAGCCGACAAGGGGCAGGTCGCGGAGCAGACGCGAGATCTCGGCCTTGATGCGCTCGTAACGCGGGTCGATGCGCAGCTGCGACAGGTGCCGGGCGAGACCGCCCACGGTCGGCGCGTATGAGCGGCCGTTGTCGTTGATGACAATGATCAGGTTGGGCGGCTGCAGGTGCGCGATCTGGTTGAGCGCCTCATACGCCATTCCGCCGGTGAGCGCCCCGTCGCCGATCACCGCGACGACATATCCGTTCTTCTTCTTGCGCAGCCTGGCCTCGGCGATGCCGAGTGCGTAGCTCAGCGAGGTGGAGGCGTGGCTGTTCTCGACCAGGTCGTGCTCCGACTCGGCGCGTGACGGGTAGCCGGACAATCCGCCAGGCTGGCGCAGCCGCGCGAAGTCGCGCGAGCGGCCGGTCACGATCTTGTGCACATAGGCCTGGTGGCCGGTGTCCCAGACGATCGCGTCCTTGGGGCTGTCGAACACGCGGTGTAGGGCGAAGGTCAGCTCGACGACGCCGAGGTTGGGGGAGAGGTGGCCGCCGGTCCTGGACGTTTGTTCGACCAGGAATGCGCGCACCTCTTCAGCCAGCTGAGCCAGCTTCGGTTGATCGAGGCGGCGGAGGTCCGCGGGCGAGTTGATCGTCTCGAGAATGCCCATCACTTTTGTTAACGCGTAGACCGGTGAATGCGTTGCACTGGCCGGATCACGCCGCCTCCAGTATGCCCGGTGGGCCTAGGCCAGGTGTTCGGCTACGAGCTCCAGCACGTGGGCGACGCGCAGGTTCATCCCGCGGTTGCGCGCCGCAGTCGCGATGTGCATAAGGCAGCCGGGATTGTCCGATGCGACGACGGTGCAACCGGTCTTGGCGATGGCATCGAGCTTCCAGTCGGCCAGACGCGCCGCCACGCGTGGCCATTCGAGGCTGAACGTGCCCCCGAACCCGCAGCAGTTGGCGATGTCGGGCAGGTTCTCCACCTCGTAGCCGGCGATGTCGAGGAGCTGCCGTGGCTCGCTCTTGAGGCCGAGCTGGCGCAGGGTCTGGCACGAGTCGTGGTAGGCGATCTTGAGGCTCATCTGATCGGTCCGTACGAGCTCGGGTCGGTTGGCGATCAGCTCGAGGACGAACCGGGTCGAGTCGCGGAATCGCGCCCTGAGTGGCTCGTCCACCGGCGCCCCCCAGTCGGGGGCATCGATTGTGAAGGCTCCGAAGCATGACGCCGAAGGGGTGACGATCAACCCCTTTGAATCTCGAAGGCTCCCAGCCAGCTTTGTGTTCAGTTCGTCGGCGGCGGCGAAGTCACCGGCGTTGGCCGAGATCAGGCCGCAGCACCACTGGGCCTTGGGAAATCCAACCTTGTATCCCGCAGCCTCCGCGATGCGCTGCAGGGCGACGGCCGACTCCGGGAGCATGCGATCGACCATGCAGGAAGCGAAGATCGTCAGCGGCTCGCCGGAGCCGCGCCTGGGTTCGGGAGCCCGGTCCCGGTATGGCACGCGCGCCAGCCTCGGGGTCCCGGGCACCAGGCCGCTGAACGGGGCGGCGGCGCGCAGCACGCGATTCGCGAGCTCAGGGCGCTTCCACACCCCGAGCAGCGCCTTCTTGCGCACTGACTTGCGGCCCTTGCGCCGGTGCTCGAGGATCTGGCGCGGCAGGGGGATGTCGACCGGGCAGATCTCCTGGCATGCGTTGCACTGGGTGCACAGCGCGTTGGGCAGATCGGCCTCCTCGAGGCCGTGATGAAACGGCGTGAGCACGAGCCCGATCGGACCTGTGTAGATGTGTCCGAACTGGTGCCCGCCGACGGCCATGAACGCTGGGCATGCGTTCGAGCACGCGCCACACCTTATGCATGTGAGCGCGTCGCTGAAGATCGGATTGGCGCGCATCTCCTCGCGGCCGTTGTCGAGGATCACGCAATGCATCTCGCGCGGTCCGTGGACCCCGATCGTCAGCGACTGCTCGATGTCCGCCGAGCGGGACGGGCCAGTGATCCAGTTGACGTAGCTTGTCATGATCTGACCGGTGCCGCTGCGCGGCAGCATGCGGAGCACTGCGACCGCATCCTCGAGCGTTGCCACGACCTTGTCGATGCCAAAGAGCGCGATGTGTACGGGCGGCAGCGTGGTGGTGAGGTCAGCGTTGCCCTCGTTGGTGACCAGCACGATCGTGCCCGTTTCGGCGATCGCCATGTTCGCGCCGCTGATGCCGACCGACGCGCTGATGAACTTCTGCCGCAGCGACTCGCGCGCGTGAGCCTGGATCGCCGCGACCGTCGGTTCGGTCCCGAAAACCCGCGCCGCGTCCTCTTTCGTGAGGTGGATTGCCGGCGCGATGAGATGAGAGGGGTGCGTGTGCGTGAGCTGCACCATCCGCTCACCCAGGTCCGTCTCGACGACTTCCATGCCGAGTGACTCGAGATAGGGATTGAGCTCGATCTCTTCGCTCGCCATCGACTTGACCTTGGTGACGATCGGGCGCTGCTGTCTGCCGGCTGCGTTCCAGCAGATCTGCCCGATGATGTCGCGCGCCTCGGCCGCGTCCTTGGCGAAGTGGACCTTGCCACCCACCGCCTCGAGTCGCTCGGTGAACTGAGCCGCCAACTCGGGCAGGCGTTCGAGGTTGGCGCGCCGCCGCTGCTTCAAATCGGCGCGGCCCGTCTCGAAGTCGAGGCTCTGGAAGGCCGCATCGCGCCGGCTGCGCAGGCCGACCATCGCCTGCGTCAGCGCGCCCTGCAGCTTGGGGTCGTCGAGTGCCCTGTCGACGCGCCGAGCGAAGTGGCGCCGGGACTCAGGCACGCGCTTGGCGTGCTTCCTTGATTGCCTCTTCGACCGCGGCTGGTGTCGACACCGGGGCCAAGCATATGGTCCCGACGCACACCACGGCGCGGTCATCGTGATTGGGATCGATGACGGCATAGGGATGCACGAGGAGCGCGGCGCGGGCGAGCTCGGGGCTGCCGGTGCTCACCTTGATCGAATGCCGCAGGCGGTCGAGGGCGCGCGCGAAGACCGCCGCCATCAACCCGTACTGGCGTGGGAGCGAGGCGACCGACTCGAGGGTGCGGCGGGCGCGAGCGAGGTGAGGCTGCTCGGGATCTGCAACGATCTCGTCGAGCTCAACCAGCCCGATGGCAGCGATCGAGTTCTCGACCAGCGGCTTGATGCGCTCGCTCAGCCTGCCGAGCTGGTCGGTTCCAGCATGGTCGAAATATCCGCCAAGCTCTGGGTCCGCAAAGCGGTCCTCGAGATGCTGTGCGACGTCGCGAGCGATCCTGAGCCAGTCGCCACGCACGCCGGCCTGGTGCGCGCGCACGGCCGCCCACAGCCCCCACACCTGGTCCGTCAACTGCCCGGCGACTCCCTCGGCGTGCCCGAGGCCGGCGCCGGGCTGGTAGCGGTCTTCGAACAGGCGCTCCAGCAGGGTCGCCGCGCGCTCGTGCAGCTGCGGGCGCTCGCATCGCACCGCGGCATCGAGGTATGCGATCGCCAGCGCTGCGTTCCATGAGGCGTAGATGCGACGGTCCACGTACGGTGCTGTCGCTGCAGCACGACCGTCAGCATCCAGCGTGTAGTAGTGCTCGTCGGCGTCCTGGCTGCCCGCATAAAGGCCCGTTGCTGGATCGCGGAGGACGCGGTCCAGGTAGCTGGTGGTCTTATCCAGGGCGTCCCGCATGCCCGCGAGCGACAGGCCGCCGACCAGGCCGGCGTGGTCCTCGAGCATCTTCTCGAAATGCGGGACGCTCCAGTCCTGAGTCGTCGAGTAGCGAAAGAACCCGCCTTCGACGTGGTCATACGTGCCGCCTCCAGCCATGCGCTCCAGCGTGTGCGTCGCCATGTCGCGCAGCTCCGAGTCCGCGCGCAGCTTCGCCTGCTCGAGGAGAAGCAGGATGGCGTCGGTCTGCGGAAACTTGGGCGCCGAGCCGAACCCGCCGTACTCGGGGTCGTACGCGTTCGTGACCGCATCGAGGACGGAGTCGACGATCCTCTCGTCGAGCGGTCCGGCGCTGCGAGCCACCTGCGAGCCGGCGCGCTTTTTTCCTTCCAGCACGCGGCTCGCGATCTCAGGCTGATGCGTGCGGTAGTAATCGGCGACTTTCGACAGGGCATCCGCCATCTGTTCGGGCGGCAGGTAGGTCGCCCCGGTCAGGAGCTCTCCAGAAGTTGTTAGGAACGCCGTCGTCGGCCAGCCGCCCATGTTGTATCGCTGGTTGATGTCCGGACGCAGGTCATTGTCGACGCGGATGGGGAGGTATTCGCGATTGATCAGGTCGATTACGCCCGGATTCGAGTAGGTCGTCTCGTCCATCACGTGGCACCAGTGACACCACACTGCCGAGATCGAAAGCAGGATGGGGCGGTCGAGTGAGGCGGCCTCCCGGAACGTCCCTTCTGACCATGAGCGCCACCTGATCTCGTTGGCGCGGTTGGGCCGCGGGGAGAAATGAAAGGTGCTGTCGCCCATGTCCAACCTAGGTTACGCAACAATGTCGCTGTGATCTCAACCAGCGCCGTCGACGCGTACATCGAGAAAAACTCCCGACGCTTCGTTGACGAGCTGAAAGAGCTCTGCACGTTCCCGAGCATCTCGAACCACGGCCTCGATGCGGTGAGGCCGGCGCGTGACTGGATTGCGGATCGGCTGGGTCGCTACACGAACCGTGTCGAGACGTTCGAGGAAGGCGGCCTGCCGGCTCTGTACGCGGAGGTGCCCGGCGCCGGGCGCCGCAAGCTCCTGCTCTACCAGCACTACGACGTCCAGCCCGTCGATCCGATCGAGCTGTGGGACTCGGAACCCTTTCAGCCCGTCGAGAAAGATGGCCGGATCATCGCTCGCGGCGTCGCCGACGACAAGGCGGACGTGATGGCTCGAATCCATGCGCTGGAGACACTGAAGAGCCTGGGCGAAATCCCGGTCACGCTGCGATTTCTCGTCGAGGGCGAGGAGGAGATCGGCTCGAAGAGCTTCGAAAGGATCGCCCATAAACATGCCGGCCAGCTGAGTGCGGACGGCTGTCTATGGGAGTCGGGCGCGTCCTTCGACGATGCCGGGCGCCCGACGCTGCAGTTCGGGTGCCGCGGCCTCCTCTACGTGCAGCTCCGCGTCAAGCTGCTCGCGTACGACCAGCATTCCGGCTTCGCGTCTATATATCCGTCGGCGGCGACGTACCTGGTTGCCGCGCTGGCCAGCCTTCGCGACCAGGACATGAACATTCGCATCGAGGGTTTCTACGAACGAGCGCTGGAACCCACCGACGACGACCGGCGGATGATGGCGAAGATCGACCCGGAGATCGAGCAGCGCAAGAAGCTGGTCGGATTCGATCGGCTCATCCGCGACCCCGCTCCGGAGCAGGTCATCGAGCAGCTCCTGTTCACGCCGACGTGCAACATCGCCGGGATCACGACGGGCTACCAGGGTCCGGGATCGAAGACGGTGCTGCCCGCCGAGGCCACGGCCAAGCTCGACTTCCGACTGATCCCCGAGCAGGACCCCGAGGAGATCCTGACCCGCCTGCGCAAACATCTCGATGCCAACGGTTTCGAGAAGGTGGAGATCGTCTCGCACGACGGGGAGCGGCCGGCTCGCTCTGACCCCAATTCAGATGTGGCTCGGAGCGTGATCGACTCCGTAAAGGACCTTCATGGCGAGCCCGTCCTGTGGCCGTTGATGCAGGCGACCGGCCCCATGCATCCGGTGGTGTCCGACCTCGGCGTGCCGACGGTGCTGCCGGTCGGAGTCGGCCGGCCGGACAACCGCATCCACGCCCCCAACGAGAACATCCACGCCGCCGACTACATCAACACGGTCCGCCTGATGTGTCGCGTCTGGGAACGCTTCGGCGCCGGATAGACTGGATACAGGCCATGGAAAAGCTGACCGAGAAGCTCTTCACCGTCAAGTACAAAGAGGACACCGGCCGACCGCACATCGAGATCATCGACCAGGCCGTGTGCGCCAAGGACTGCAAGGGCAAGTACTGCACGCACTTCTGCCCGGCCGGGGTGTACGAGTGGAACGCCGAGCAGCAGAAGACGCTCGTCAGCTCCGGCAACTGCATCGAGTGCGGCGCTTGCTCCATCGGCTGCCCCTTCGATAACATCGCCTGCCACAGCCCGCGGGGCGGGTTCGGCGCCCAGTTCAAGTTCGGCTAGGCCCGCCGAGCACTCCAGGAATACCAAGCCCCCCTCCCGCAATTCAACTTGATGCAATGAGCAATCACGACGTTGTGATCGTCGGCGGCGGGCCCGCGGGGCTGGCGGCCGGCCTCTACACGGCCCGGATGAACCTCAAGACGCTGCTGCTCGACCGCGGCCCCCTCGGCGGCCAGCTCTTGAACACCGAGCTCGTCGAGGACTATCCCGGCTTCGAGTCCATCCTGGGCTCCGAGCTGGCCACCAAGATGGGCGACCACTCCCGCAAGTTCGGGCTGGAGGTCCGCGAGTTCGAGCCGGTCAAGGAGATTGACAAGGACGGAGCTGAAAAGGTCATCCGGCTCGAGAGCGGGGACGAGATTCGCACCTCGGCGCTGATCATGGCCGCGGGCGGCCTGCCACGCTACCTCGGAGTTTCGGGGGAGAAGGAGTTCCAGGGCCGCGGGGTCAGCTACTGCGCGGTGTGTGACGGCGCTTTTTTCAAGGGCGAGGAGCTGGCCGTGGTCGGCGGCGGCGACGCGGCTGTTGAGGAGGGTGACTTCCTCACCCGCTACGCGAAGAAGGTGTACATCCTCCACCGCCGCGACCAGCTGCGCGCGCAGCCGATTCTCATCGACCGCGCACGCGCCAACCCGAAGATCGAGTTCATCCTCGAAGCGGGGGTGAAGGAGATCGTGGGCAACGGCAAGGTCCAAGCCTTGAAGTACGAGCAGTTCGGAGCCGACAAGGAGCTTCCGGTCGGTGGCGTATTCATCTTCATCGGCTTCGTGCCCAACTCCGGGCTGTTCAAGTTCCACGTCAACCATGACGACGCGGGATACATCCTCACCGACCGCAACATGCAGACGTCGGAGCCGGGGGTCTGGGCGGTGGGCGACGTGCGCGCACAGCTCACGAAGCAGATCGCGACGGCGGTCGGCGACGGGACCACGGCCGCGGTGGCGGCCGCCGCATACGTCACCTCACTGAAGGACGCCGCCCGAGATTAGATCGACTACCTAAGCTATGACGTCGATCCAGACCAGGCCTGGAGGTAGCGCCACGTTCTGACCGTTGAACGTGAACGTCAGCGGCCCGTTGTGATCCGGCCCACTCCACGTGCCCTGGTAGAGCATGCCCTTGTAGTAGATGTCGGCGGCGCCGCCCGAGTCCATGTTGAAGTCGTGGATGTGGGCGCCGTGCCCGTCGCCGACGTTGACGAGCTGCTCGGCGGTGTGGAAGGCGATCAGCATTTCAATGCGCAGCGGCTGGCCCAGTCCGGCGTCCCTATACGCGTGGTCTTCCTCTGTCTTCTGATAGGTGCCCATCACCGGGTCGTAGGTGTAGACCGAGTAGTGCTCGGGCACGCTCACCCTG
>DATINX010000302.1:0-4853 GCA_035473835.1 Candidatus Dormiibacterota bacterium
GGACGCGGGCCAGGGCCAGCTGTTCCGCGAGTCCATCGAGAACCACCTCCAGCCGCGCTCGATGCTGATGTTCGCGCATGGGTTTGCGATCCATTTCGCGCAGATCAAGCCCGACGCGCAGGTGGACGTCGCGATGATCGCGCCGAAGGGCCCCGGCCACCTCGTCCGCAGCACGTACGTCCAGGGCCAGGGCGTGCCCGCCCTGATCGCCGTGCACCAGGACGCGACCGGCAAGGCGTGGCCGCGCGCCCTCGCCTACGCTCGTGCGCTAGGCGCGGGTCGAGCCGGCGTGCTCGAGACCACATTCAAGGAAGAGACGGAGACCGACCTCTTCGGCGAGCAGGCGGTCCTCTGCGGCGGCGTCAGCTCGCTCGTCAAGACCGGTTTCGAGACGCTGGTCGAGGCCGGCTACCAGCCCGAGCTCGCGTACTTTGAGGTCCTCCACGAGCTGAAGCTCATCGTCGACCTCATGTACCGGGGTGGGCTCGGGTTCATGCGCTACTCGGTATCGGACACCGCCGAATACGGCGACTACGTCTCCGGCCCACGTGTGATCGACAACCAGGTACGCGAGAACATGCGTCAGGTTCTGCGCGAGATCCAGGACGGATCGTTTGCCGAGAAGTGGTTGGACGAAAACGCGAACGGGCGCGAAAAGTTCTTCGCGATGCGCAAGCAGGATGCCGAACACCCGGTGGAGAAAGTCGGACGTGAGCTCCGCTCGATGATGACCTGGTTGGAGCCGGTAGAAAAATGACCAAGGCGTCTGACGTAGATCGCGTATTCATCTTCGACACCACGCTGCGCGACGGCGAGCAGTCGCCAGGTTTCCACCTCGACGCCGGCTCCAAGCTGACAATCGCGCGGCAGCTCGAGAAGCTCGGCGTCGACGTGATCGAAGCCGGTTTCCCGATCTCCTCCCCTGGCGACTTCGAAGCGTGCCGGCAGATCGCGCGCGAGATTCGCAGCACTACGGTCACCGCGCTGGCCCGTGCGGTGCGCGAGGACATCGATGCCGTGTGGAGGGCGATCAAGGACGCCGAGAATCCGCAGATCCACATCGTGCTCTCGGTCTCCGACGTCCACATCGCCCGCAAGCTGGGCATGACGCGCGAGCAGGTATTGAAGCGCGGCGCCGAGATGGTGGCGCACGCGCGCTCTCTGTGCGACAACGTCCAGTACTCGCCCGAGGACGCGGGCCGCGCGGACATCGACTACCTCATCGAGACGGTCGAGACGATGATCGCGGCCGGCGCCAACGTCATCAACATCCCTGACACCACCGGCTACTGCTTGCCGTTGGAGTTCGGCGAGCTCGTGCGGCGCGCAATCACTGACGCACGTGGCAGCGACAAGGCCCTGTTCTCAGTGCACTGCCACAACGACCTCGGCCTCGCGACCGCCAACTCATTGGCCGCGATCGCGGCCGGTGCGCGGCGGGTCGAATGCACTATCAACGGCATCGGCGAGCGGGCAGGCAACACGTCGCTCGAGGAGATCGTGATGCTGCTGCGCGTTCGCCAGGCGCGGCTCGGGCTCGAGTGCAGAATCGACACCACCGAGATCACCCGCACGTCGCGGCTGGTCGCCGAGTTGACCGGCACCCCGGTCCAGCCGAACAAGGCGGTCGTGGGCGCCAACGCGTTCGCGCATGCATCCGGCATCCACCAGGACGGCGTCCTGAAGGACCGCCTGAACTACGAGATCATGAAGCCCGAGGACGTCGGCCTCGACGACTCGCGCATCGTGCTCACCGCGCGCTCGGGCAGGCACGCATTCCACCACCGCCTCGGCCTGCTGGGGATCAAGCTGGCCGAGGGCAAGTCCGAGGCCGCATGGCAGAAGTTCGTGCAGGTTGCCGACACCAAGCGAGAAGTGACAGACGACGACCTGCGCAAGATCGCCTCCGGGGAGGCCAACGGCAACGGTCATGCGACCGCGGTCGATGCCCCCAACGAGCACAACCACGTCGCGGACACCCTCCGGCACATGATCTTCGGATAAGACTCTTGGAGGCTCGCATCTCCCCACCCGGCCACGCAAGCGTGGCCGACCTCCCCCCGGTGTGGGGAGGTGAAATCCCCACGAGCCACGTGAGCGTGGCCGACCTCCCCACGGTGTGGGGAGGTGAAATCCCCACGAGCCACGTGAGCGTGGCCGGCCTCCCCACGGTGTGGGGAGGTGAATTTCCCCACGAGGCCACGTGAGCGTGGCCGGCCTCCCCACGGCGTGGGGAGGTAAATTTGCCATCCAGTGAAGATCGCGTACCAGGGGGAGCCTGGCGCTTACTCGGATGAGGCCGTGGCTTCGCTCTTCCCGGGCGCCGATGCGGTCGGCTACGCCACTTTCCGGCTGACATTCGAAGCGCTTTCGATAGGCGCGGTCGACGCCGCGGTGCTGCCGGTGGAGAACAGCAGCGCCGGTGTCGTGCAGGAGGTGTCCGACCTACTCTGGGAGCTGCCCGGCCTGCGCGTCGTGCGCGAACACGTGCAGCCCGTGCAGCACTGCCTGCTTGGCTGGCCCGGGCCGGTGGAACGCGCCCTTTCGCACCCTCAGGCGCTCGCGCAGTGCAGCCGCTACCTGCATTCTCGGCAGATCCGATCGGTTGCGTTTCACGACACCGCGGGCGCGGCGCGCGCTGTCGCCGAGCAGCGCCAACCCGGCACGGCGGCCATCGCGAGCCGCGCGGCGGCGAAGCGCTACGGGCTCTATGTCCTGGCCGAGTCGATCCAGGACGACTCCGAGAATCGCACGCGGTTCGTGGTCATCGAGCGGGGCGATCCGGTGCGGCCCAAGGATGCCGCGCCCGCGTCCAAGAGCTCGCTGGCCTTCGTGGCGGCGCACCGTCCGGGCAGCCTCGCCCAGGCACTGGATTGCTTCGCGCGTCGCAACGTCAATCTCACGCGCCTCGACAGCCGACCGATGCTGGGACGGCCATTCGAATATCGGTTCTATCTCGATTTCTCCATCAACGGCGGCGACGGCGCGCCGGCCGCCGCTGAGGCGGCCCTCAGCGACCTCGAGGAAGCGTCGGCTGAAATCAGGCTTTTCGGGACATATCCAGCCGCGGAGCGCTCGTCGTTACCACCTGGTGGTTAAAGCGTCCCGATAGGGACGATTTGGGTGGACCCATTAAGTAAAGTGGTCTAAGCTTCAATTCGTGGGGCGCCAGCGGGGTGCATCTGTTGCGGAGAGCGCATCCCCTAAACCCGAAAGAAGGCGGCTGCCTGGGGTCAATTTAAGGTCCGGCGCAGTCAAGCAGGCGCGCCAGGAAGCCGGACTCAGCCTTGCCCAGGTGGGCAAGGGCCACGTCACGGCTCCAGCGATATTCCTCATCGAGACCGGCCGCACGCGGCCGTCGTTGCCCACCCTCGAGCACATCGCTCGCCGCACGAACAAGCCGGTCGAGTATTTCCTCGCGGATCCGGGTGGCGTGAGCAACGAGGCGCAGGACGGCCTTGTCGAGCTCGAGTCACTGCTGGCGCACGGGCGCTATACCGAAGCGATCGAGCTCGGCCAGAAGCTGCTCAGCCTTGGCTCCTCGGCTTATCGCCTCGGGCCGATCCGGTACCACATCGCTCGCGCGTACCTGCAACTGGGCAAGCCGGAGCCGGCGGGCGACCTGCTCCGCCAGGCGTGCACCCATTTCGAATCGATAGGCGACACGCTCATGCTCGCCGAATGCCTCGGATCGCAGGCATCCCTGGCCTACATGACACAGCAGCCAAACGCTGTCGCCATTGCCCAACGAGCGCTTGCCCTCTGCCGGAGCCTCAACCCAACACCGGAGACGACCGAGGCGCGACTGCTCGGCGTGCTGGCCACCGCCCAGCTCGCCGCGTACGAGTTCGAGACCGCGATGGAGACGTACAAAGAGGCGATCGAGGTCGCCGGTTCGCTGCACGATCTGCGGCGGCTCGCGCTCATGTATCACGGGCTGTGCATCGCCTATCGGGAGACTGGCCAGAACGAAGCCGCGACCAGGTACGCGAACCGCTCCGTGGCGCTGCTCGAGGTGCTTCGTGACCGGGTCTCGCTGGCCCGAATCGAAAATGACCTCGGCCTCCTGATGATGGCCAAGGGCGACAACGCCGGCGCTCGTAAGCATATGGATCGCGCCGTCGGGCTGGCGGTCGAGACCGAGCTGGAGGTCGGGAGGTCGGGCCTGATCCTAAGCCTGGCCGAGCTGAGCCTCCAGGAAGGCAACGTCGACGCCGCGGCGGAGCTTGCCGAGGAGGGCTTGAAGCTTGCCGAACGGATGGAGGAAGGCGTCAATATCGCCGAGGCCCACATGTGGCTGGGGAGGGTCGCCGAGCAGCGCGGACAGGACGCGACAGTCGACCACGAGTTCGAGGTCGCGTTCCAGGGACTGACCAAGCACGGGGGCGGCGAGCGCCTGCTTCGCTGCCATGGCATGTACGCGGAGATCCTCGAGCGCCGTGGCGACATGCAGCGGGCATACGTCCACATGAAGAAGGCGTTGTCGGCGAGCCGGCCGGGCTTGCTCAACGAGAAGGGCCTTCCATCAGCGGAGCGCGCCGGCTCCGGCTGAAATCGTTTTCCTTTTGGGGCTCTGAGGGCCCCGTTGTGGAGTTTCTCGCCCCACCTGGCCTTGCTCGCTACGCGCGCGCGGCCGTCCTCCCCGCGCGGCGGGGAGGTGGGGAGGTCAAGGTGATAGCGTAAATTAGCCGCTCCAGATGGCCAAAACGCTTCGCAACTCCAAGCTGGCGCTTGCTGCCGAAACCGTTGTCGCCGACTATCGCCTCGCCTACAGCAGCCGCCGGGCCAGCATCATCGGGCGAGCCGAGGTCCTGCGCGGCAATGCCACCTTCGGGATCTTCGGCGACGGCAAA
>DATINX010000303.1:0-8699 GCA_035473835.1 Candidatus Dormiibacterota bacterium
TCCAACACCGCGATCATCGGCGCGTACCACGTGTTCATCGCGCTGACGCGGATGGGCTTCCTACCCCGAGTTATGGAGCAGCGCAACCGATGGCGGCTGACGCCGCACTGGGCGATCCTCGCCGCGATCATGCTCCCCATCGTCATCGTGCTGGCGGTGAGGGGCAGCCCCGACCTGTTGGGCGACCTATATGCCTTCGGTTTGCTGGGCACCTTTGTGCTCACGTGCGTGAGCCTCGACGTGGTGCGGTGGCATGAGCGTGAGCACTGGACGGCGGCCCACAGGGCGATTTTTGCGATCGGCGTCCTGACCACGATCCTGGTGGTGGTGGCCTGGTCGGTGAACATCGTCGCCAAGCCGCTCGCCACCGGTTTCGGCGGCGGGCTAACTGTCATCGGATTGATCATCGGGCTCGCCACGTATCGATACAGCCGGCAACATCGGCCCGCGGTGTTCCCGGTCCCGTTCCGTCCGCAGCGGGCGCGTGCCTCGATCGCCACCGCGCTCGGCGGCCGCCGGTCGGCCGGCGAGGTGCTCGTGATCCTTCCCCACGAGCAGCTGGCCGCGGAGGCCGTGATCGCGGAGTCCGCGCGGGCGGCCCAGGGACGCGGCGCTGTGTTCCTGTATCGCGGCGACCGGCATCCGTATGACGACGATGCCGACCTGATGGAGGTCGCCGACCCCTACCTCAAGGACTATTCCGCGCACGACGCTTTCGCCCGCGCGGAGATGATCGCCCGCAAGAGCGTGCCCAACCGCAGGTATGTCTACGTGCCTGGGAACCTGCCACGTGAGATGGTCGGCGAAGTTTGGAGGACGCTGTCGCCCAAAGAGACCGTGGTGATGGCCGAAGATCAGGACGTGCTGCCGCCGGTGCCCTTCGACAGGATCCGCCGCCACCACAGGGACGGCAACACGGTGCTGCACATGTTCACCGCCAAGACGCACAAAGCCACAGAGGCGCCGGCGGCCACCGCCTGAGCCGGGTCGAGGAGAGGGGCTTAGAGAACTACGCGGGGACTATCAAGTCCTTCAGCTCGCGAGGGTAGGCCGTCATGAGGCGGCACCCGTCCTCGGTGATCACGACGGTGTCCGAGTGGCGGAATCCGCCCAGCTCCCTGAGGTAGACGCCAGGCTCAACCGTGAAGACCATCCCGGGCTCGAGCACCGCGTCGTCACCGCGATCGAGGAACGGGGCCTCGTGGCCCTCGAGGCCGATCGAGTGGCCGACGTGGTGCCGGATCGACTCCTCCACGCCGAGCTCGCGAGCGAGCTGCACGCAGGCCAGCTCGACCTCGCCCGCGGGCACGCCCGGGGCCATCACCTCGAACGCCCTCGACTGCAGCGCCAGCATCGCGTCAAACGCGCGCTCCTGCTCGGTCGTGGGGTTGCCGACGATCATCGTTCGCTCGAGCTCGCTGTGGTAGCCATCGATGTCGGCGCCCGCGCCGCTGACGAGGACGTCGCCCCGTTGGATGCCATGGCCCATGACGAACCCATGGGGCATTGCCGTCGAACGGCCGCCCACGAACATCGCCTCCAGGCCCGTGGTGCTGAATCCGCGCGGCCGCCAGCCTGGCATCTCGGCGACCATCTCGAACAGCGTCTCGGTCGCGGCCGGCGCATAGCACTCCATCTCCGTCTTGCCGACTCTGATCGCGCCCTGCATCCGGCGGTGGGCGCGCGCCGCCCAATCGCAGCTCAGCTGGATGCAGGCCAGCTCGCCCGGGGACTTCACTCGCCGCAGCGACTCGACCAGCATCTCCGCGTCGAGCGGGCGCTCACCGATCAGGTCGCTGAGGCGCGGCCCGCGGTAGCCCCAATAGGGCACGTAGCCGTCATGGTCCGCGCCGGTCCGCTTGGCCTTGGCGTTGATTTCCGCGAGCTTGGTGGCGACGAGCTCCATGGGGTGCTCGGCGCCGGGGTACTCGAAGTAGACCCCGACGTCGTCGATGCCCGGCACGGACTCCGCATGCTCCTTCTCTACCGCCGGCACGACCAGGGACGCGTAGCCGTCCGGTCCGAGGATCAGCACGATCGGTCGCTCGGTCGGGACGTGGTGGAAACCGGTCAGATACGCGATGCGCGCGGGGTAGAACACCGCCAGGGCGTCGAGGCCCGCCGCGTCCAATCCCGCGCCCACGGCCTTGCGCCGGTTCGCGTATTCCTCCTCGCCGATCGTCGGAGGCGCGATCTGCTTCCCAGCGGTCTTCTTCGCGCCCCTCTCCCCTGCGGGGAGAGGGGATTTCTTGCTAGTACGCGGCAAGCGATCGCATCGCCTCCGCGATCTTGGCCGGATTGGGCATGAAGAACTCCTCCTGTGGCGTGTTGAACGGCATCGCGGGGATGTCGGGCGCAGCGACTCGGACCACCGGCCCGTCGAGGCTGTCGAAAGCATGCTCCGAGATGACCGCCGAGATCTCCGCCCCAAACCCGCCCGTCAGGTTGTCCTCGTAGACGACCATCGCCTTGCCTGTCTTGCGCACCGAATCGAGGATCGAGCCGCGGTCGAGCGGAGCGAGGCATCGGAGGTCGACGACCTCCACGCTCGTGCCCTCTTTGGAGAGCTCCTCCGCCGCCTGCAGACAGTAGTGGAGCATCAGGCCCCAGGCAAAACAGCTGATCTTGGTCCCTGCGCGCCGGACCACCGAGGGCCCGATCGCGACCAGGTGGTCGCCGTCGGGCACCTCCTCTGCCACGAGGCGGTACAGCCTCTTGTGCTCGAGGAAGAGCACGGGGTCGGGGTCGCGGATGGCCGACTTGAGGAGCCCTTTCGCGTCCGCGGGCATACTTGGCACCACCACCTTCAACCCCGGAACGTGCGCGTAGAACGCCTCGATCGATTGCGAGTGGTAAAGGCCGCCGTGCACGCCGCCACCGAACGGCGTGCGGATCACCATCGGCACCGACCAATCTCCGTTGGATCGGTACCTCGTGCGCGCGGCCTCGCTGACGATCTGGTCGAAGGCGGGATGAATGAAATCTGCGAACTGGATCTCGGCGATGGGGATCAGCCCGTTGAGGGCGGCGCCGATCGCCACGCCGACGATGCCGGACTCGGCCAGCGGCGTATCGAGGACTCGTGCCTCGCCGAACTTCGCGTAGAGGCCGTCGGTCGCACCGAAAACCCCGCCTTTGCGCCCCACGTCCTCACCCATGATGAGCACGCGCTCGTCGCGCTCCATCTCTTCCGTGATGGCGGCGCGCACCGCCTCGATCATCCGCATTTCAGCCATGCACTTGCTCCTCCGAGAACACATTCTGGAGCGCCAGCGCCCCCTCCGGTGGAGCGGATGCTCGGGCCTGCTCGACGGCCGCCTCGACCTCGGCCGCGCAGTCGCGCTGAATGCGATCGTCCGCTTCCGAGTCCAGGATGCCGGCCGCCGCGAGGCGCCGCCGCATGCGGTCGATGGGGTCGTGGGCCGCCAGTGCTTCCAGCTCCTCTGGAGGGCGCCGGCCTCCACCGGGAAGACTGGACGCAAGGTTCGGGACGGCAGCATGGATCAGCGTCGGCCCGGCACTGGATCGAGCGCGTGCGGCCGCCCGGCCGAATGCCGCCAGGGCGGCATCGAAATCGCCCCCATCGATGGTCTCCGCCGCAAGCCCATAACCCTGAGCGCGGGAGGCGGGCGATTCGTCGCCGTGGTCGCCGATGGGGCTGGAACCGACGGCGAAATCCTCGACCAGGCAAATAAGCGGGAGTGAGTGGGCGCCTGCGAAATTGATGCCCTCGTGCCAGTCGCCGGCCAGCGTGCCGCGCTCGTCGGTGCAAACCAGGGTCACCTCGTCGCGGCCGGATACCTTGCTTGCGTAGGCGATGCCGGCTGCCTGCACGGCGTGGCGTCCCGCCAACATCGAGGTCATCACGATGCGAGCGGAGCGCGAGCCGAACGCTCCAGGTACCTGCCTGCCCCCAGAGCCTGGATCGGACCCTCGGGCAAAGATCGCAAGCATGACGGCGAGTGGCGACATGCCCGCCGCGAGGCAGAGCGTGAGGTCGCGGTTGCACGGCACGATCCAATCGACGCCCGGACGCAAGACCGCGGCGGCCGCGGCCTGGACGGCCTCGAAGCCGGTCCACGCCAGAGTGGGCTGCCCCACTCCCGCGAGGGTCGCTTCGCGACCCGTGCGGGACCTCCGCACGGTGTGGGGAGGTAAAAGCCGATCCAGGACCCAGAGCCGCCGCTCGATGGCGCGCGCCATGACCATCGTTCGGTAGCGCGCGAGCAGCGTGTCGGGGTGGTGGCCGTCACCGGGCGCGCGCATCGTCACGCCTCAGTAGACTGCACCTGGGGGAGCGAGGCAAACCAAAAGTGCCCGCACACGGGCGCTGAATCTGGGGAGGTAGTTGGCATTTCGTTCTCGGCCGATGTCAAGAACGAGATGGCCGGGTTGCTGCCGGCCAGGCCCTGCTGCCAGCTGAGCGAGCTGCTGGGCATATACGTCGGGTCGCGGGGTCGCCTGATCAAGGTTTCGGGTGACGCACAGGCGGCCTACTTCTCGCTGCTTCGCAACGCGGTCGCTCGCAAGGTGGTCAGGCTGGGCCGGTCCGTGGCTCACATGGACGCCAAGTACCAGGCGGTGAAGACGAAAAAGCGGATGGCTTTCTTCATCGAGCTGGCTCTGCCGCCCGGGCTCGCGCCCGTCTTCACGCAGGCGGCGGCTCGCGTCGTGCCCGACGCGACGTGCGATCGCAAGGCATTGCTGCGCGGCCTGTTTCTTGGATGCGGGTCGGTCAATGCGCCCTCTACGCGGTACCACCTCGAGTTCGTGGCGCCGACCCCGTCGTGGGCGCTTGCGATCGAAGGCGTCGCCGTGTCCGCGGGCAGCAAGGCCGGAGTCATGGAGCGCAGCGGCCAGCATGTCGTCTACGTGAAGGATGGAGACGGCATCGTGCGCCTGCTCTCGTGGATGGGCGCCAGCCGCGCGGTGATGGAGTTCGAAAGAGTGCGCGTCATCCGCGAGGTAAGCGGCGAGGTGAACCGCAGGCTCAACTTCGAGACCGCCAACATCGGCAAGACCATCGGCTCCGGCCTGCGGCAGGCGGCCGCCATCGAGAGGCTCGAAACAGCCGGCAAGCTGGAGGGGCTGCCGCCTGCGCTGCGCGAGATGGCGAGATGGCGCGCCGCGAATCCGGAGCTGAACCTCGGCGAGCTGGCCAGGCGCATGAAACTTTCCAAGTCGGCGGTCAACCACCGGCTGCGACGGCTGAGGGAGATGGCCGATCACCCCAACGGAGACGGCACGCCGATTAGGCGCGCCGCTCCCTAACATTACGGTCGGCCTAACCAAGCGACCAGCGGCGTGCTCGCGCCGGCACTTTCAGGAAGGGGGATCCATGACCAGGGTTGGAATCAATGGTTTCGGCCGCATCGGCCGCAACGTCTACCGAGCGGCCCATGCGCTGAAGCCGAGCTTTGAGATCGTCGCCGTCAACGACATCGGCGACGCTCAAACATTCGCCCACCTGCTGAAGCACGACACCGCGTTGGGGACGTTCGGCCCCGCCGTCTCGGTGGAAGGCGAAGACATCGTCGTCGACGGCCGCCACATGAAGTTCATGAGCCGCAAAGACCCCGCCGAACTGCCGTGGAAGGATCTCGGCGTTGACATCGTGATCGAGTCAACCGGTTTGTTCACCGACGCGACCAAGGCGCGGGTTCACATCGACAAGGGTGGGGCGAAGAAGGTCATCATCTCGGCGCCGGCCACCAACCAGGACTTCACGGTGGTCATGGGCGTGAACCACAAGCAGTACGACCCCAAGAAGCACAACGTCGTCTCCAACGCGAGCTGCACCACCAATTGCTTCGTGCCGCTTGCCCATGTCCTTCACCAGAACTACGGGATCGAGCGCGGAATGATGACGACGATTCACGCATACACGTCGGACCAGCGCCTGCAGGACCTGCCGCACAAAGACCTCCGGCGAGCCCGAGCGGCTGCGGACAACATCATCCCGACCTCGACTGGCGCCAATAAGGCCGTGGCGGAGGTTCTGCCCGAGCTGAGCGGCAAGTTCGCGGGCATGGCGTTCCGGGTGCCAGTTCTGGACGTGTCGGTCGTTGACCTGACTGTGCAGTTGGGTAAGAGCACGACGGCGGAGGGCATCAACGCGGCGTTCGATGAGGCGTCCGGTGGTGAGCTGAAGGGAATCCTGTCGGTCAGCAAGGAGCCCCTCGTGTCCTCGGACTTCAAGGGCGACCCGCACTCCTCGATCGTCGACGCCCCATTGACGCTGATGCTCGGTCCGGAGTGGGCCAAGGTCGTCGGCTGGTACGACAACGAGTGGGGCTTCAGCTGCCGCATGGTCGACCTGACCACTTACATGGCGGCGCGACTCTGAAATTCCCGATCACATCGGTCGACGTCACTGGCAAGAGGGTTCTTGTCCGTGAAGACTTCAACGTCCCCATGGCGAACGGCCAGATCACGGACAGCACCCGCATCAAGGCCGCGATACCGACATTGCGCGACCTGATGCACCGAGGAGCGTCGACTGTCGTCATGTCTCACCTGGGACGACCCACCGGCGCCGACCCGGCTCTGTCCCTGCGGCCCGTGGCGCGCGAGCTTTCGCAGCACCTTTGGGGAGAGGTTCCCTTCGCGGCGGACTGCGTCGGGCCGATTTCGGACGCGGCCGTGGCGCGACTGCAACCGGGCAAGGTGCTGCTGCTGGAGAACGTGAGGTTCCATCCCGAGGAGGAGAAGAACGACCCCGAGTTTGCGCGCCAGCTCGCATCTCACGGCGACATCTTCGTCAACGACGCTTTCGCGGCATCGCACCGAGCGCACGCGTCGGTCGTCGGGGTCGCCCAATACCTGCCGGCCTATGCCGGCCAGCTCATGACCGAGGAGCTGCAGGCTCTCCATGACGCTATCGACAGCCCGAGACGGCCGCTCGTCGCCGTGATCGGCGGAGCCAAGGTGTCCACGAAGATCAACCTGCTCAACAACCTGATCACGAAGGTGGACGCGCTCGTTATCGGCGGAGCGATGGCGAACACCTTCCTGCGCGCGCAGGGCTTTCCGACCGGGCGCAGCCTCGTCGAGGAAGGCGCCCTCGAGGCCGCCAACGAGGTCTGGAAAATCTTCGGCAATCGCCTCGTCCTTCCCGTGGACCTGGTCTGCGCGCAGCAGGTCCAGCCCGGCGAGCCGACGCGCATCTTCCCAGCGCACGCGGTGGAGCCGTCGTGGATCGCTCTCGACATCGGACCACAGTCGGTGGCCCTGTTCGGCGAGAGAGTCAGCGGCGTTGGGACCATCGTGTGGAACGGACCCATGGGCATGTTCGAGATCCCCGACTTCAGCCACGGAACACGTGGTGTAGGGGAGGCCATCGCGAGTTCCGGCGCTTACACTCTCGTCGGCGGAGGCGACACGTCAGCCGCCATCGATGCGCTCGGGCTCACCGGCCGCTTTTCCTGGGTCTCAACTGGCGGCGGAGCCACCCTCGAGTATCTCGAGGGAAGGCAACTGCCAGGCGTCGCGATTCTGAAGGAGGCATAGGTGCCGGCTCGTGTGAGCCCCAAAGCGCTGCTGGCCGCCAACTGGAAGATGAATCCGGTGAATGCGGGTGACGCCCTCGACCTGGTCAAGGGTGTGCTGCCTGCATCCACCAGCCATCCGGAGGCGGTCGAGGTGGCGATCTTCCCTCCGTTTCCCTGGCTGCTCGGGATCTCGGAGGTGCTGGAGGGAACGACGGTCAAGCTCGGCGCCCAGGACTGCTTCTGGGAGGTTTCGGGTGCATACACGGGCGAGGTCTCGCCGGCGATGCTCACAGGATGGTGCCAGTGGGTCATCATCGGCCACTCCGAGCGGCGCGCTTACCTCGGGGAGACGGACGACATGGTTGCGCGCAAGACAGCCGCGGCGCTGGCCAACGACCTCAGCGTGATCATGTGCGTCGGCGAGCTCGACGAGCATTACGACGCAGGCATGACTGGGGAGGTGGTCGCGGCCCAGGTCAAGGCAGGCCTGGCGAACTGTTCCGCCGACGACTCCGCCCGACTGGTCATCGCGTACGAGCCGGTGTGGGCGATCGGGTCGGGACGGAGCGCCGACCCCGAGCACGCCTACAAGACGATGCGAATGATCCGGCGTACGGTGGGGGAGATGATCGGCGCGGGCGCGGCCAAGAAGGTCCGGGTCCTTTACGGGGGCAGCGTCAACGCCGCCAACGTCGAGTCGTATGTCGAGCTGCCGCTGTGTGACGGTTGCCTCGTCGGCGGATCCAGCCTGAAGATCGAGGAGTTCTCCAAGATTGTCGAGGTGACGGCAGGGGTCTACCGCCATCGCTAGTCGCCACCTCGGCACCCTGGTCCTCCTCCGACATGGCCAGAGCACGTGGAACCTCGAGAACCTCTTCACAGGCTGGCACGATGTGTCGCTCAGCGAGCTGGGGATCAAGGAGGCGAAGGAGGCAGGGCGGCAGATGCAAGCGGCCGGCCTCGCTCCGACCGTCGTCCACACCTCTCTCTTGATCCGCGCCATCCAGACCGCGGATCTTGCCCTTGCCGAGATGAGCCGCACCTGGATCCCTGTCCGGCGCTGCTGGCGACTCAACGAGCGGCACTACGGCGCGCTCCAGGGGCTCAACAAGAAGCAGACCGCGGAGCGTTTTGGCGAGGAGAAGGTGAAGATCTGGCGCCGGAGCTATGACGTGCGCCCGCCCGAGCTCGAGGTCGCCGACGCGCGCC
>DATINX010000304.1:0-2792 GCA_035473835.1 Candidatus Dormiibacterota bacterium
CGGGCGCCGATCATGTGCCCTGGGTCGGGCGCACGGACGACATCCTCGGAGAGATCGAGGAGTTCCTCACCGGCTCGCGGCAGGCTGACATCAGCGATCGGGTCCTCGCCACCATCCTCAGCACAGACATCGCCGGATCCACCGAGCTGGTTACGCGTCTTGGCGATCGGGGCTGGCGCGACCTCCTCGAGCGTCACCACACCCTGGTCCGTCGTGAACTTCAGCGCCACCGCGGTCGCGAGATCGACACTGCAGGCGATGGATTCTTCGCCTCGTTTGACGGGCCGGCGCGGGCGATTCGATGCGCCAAGGCCGTTGTTGCGGAGACCGCAGACCTGGGTCTGGCGGTGCGCGCCGGGCTGCACACCGGTGAGTGCGAGCTATTGGGCGACAAGTTGACCGGGATCGCGGTTCACACCGCGGCGCGGGTGGCGGCCACGGCGTCCCCCGGCGAGGTGCTGGTTTCGACGATCGTCCGCGACCTGGTCGCCGGCTCGGGGATCACCTTCGCTGAACGCGGCGAACACGTTCTAAAGGGATTGCCGGACCGCCTGCGCCTCTACGCGGTTGAGTCCGTATGAGCCCGTGGCACATGACTACTCGGTTCGCAGCACCTCGAGCACCTCTTCGCCGTACTTGCGCAGCTTCGAATCTCCTACCCCGGCCACGCGCAGCAGGTCCGCCAGGCTCGCGGGTCGGGCCGCCGCGATCGCGATGAGCGTGGAGTCGTGGAAAACGACGTACGCGGGAACGCCGGCGGCGCGCGCGGTTTCGAGACGCCACCTTCTCAGGCGGTCGACTGTCTCGATGGAGGCGTCCGCCGGCGACGGGATGCCCCGGCTAGGTGCCTCCGCCGGCAGCAGCACCACAGGCGGCGTTCTCCGTGTCACCGCCTCGCGGCCCGCTGCGGTGAGCTCGACGACAGGGTATTCGCCAGAGCTCTGACGGGATAGGCCGGCCCTCATCAGCTCCGCCAGGAGCAGCCTGACCCGCTCATCACTCCATTTCTTCAGCGCGCCGTAGAACGGCAGTTCCTGGACCCATGGCTGCGCGGCCGACCATCGCGACCTCCGGCCGCCCAGCACCGCGGCCACATTGGCCGCTCCGACCCGGCCGCTGAATCGAGCCACTGCCGCGAGCCCGGCGCTGACGGCCTCGACCGGCACGGCCACTTCCGGAGGCCGCTCGGCAAGGCAGTTGTCGCAGGCGTCGCACCGGCGCGGCACGCCCTGCTCGCCGAAATAATCCGCGATACGTGCATGCCGGCACTCACGCATCTCGGCGTAGGCCATCATCTGCGCCAGTCGGGCATAGGCATGGTCCTTCAGCTGCGAGCCGTCCTCCAGGCCGGACTGCTCGATGAAGAACGCCTGGAGGTCACGATCCGCCGGGCTGTAGAGGAGGGTGCATTCAGCAGGCAGCCCGTCACGCCCAGCGCGCCCCGCCTCCTGGTAGTAAGCCTCCAGGCTGCCCGGCATGTGGTAATGGATGACACGCCGGATGTCGGCGATGTCCACGCCCATGCCGAACGCCGAGGTCGCGACGACAACCTTCGTGCGCCCTTGCGTGAAGTCCTCCTGAATGTGGCGGCGCAGTGCCGAGTCCTGGCGTCCGTGATAGCAAACGGCGCCCAGCTCGGCGGCCACCTCCTCGGCCGCGGCAACGGTGCCCACGTAAACGAGCGCGCGAATTCCTGCCTTTGCGAGCAGATGGTGCAGCTGCTCGCGCTTCGCTTGCTCGCCCCGGCAGCGGACCACGCTGAGTGTCAGCGCCGGCCGGTTGAACCCGGTCACCGAGATGAACGGGTCCTTCAGGTCGAGCGACCTTGCGATGTCCGCGCGAACCTGGGGCGTCGCCGTCGCCGTGAATCCGGCCACGGGAGGCCGCCCGCAGGCGCCGACTGCCGCCGCGAGCAGCCGATAGTCGGGCCGGAAGTCATGTCCCCAGGTGGAGATGCAGTGCGCCTCATCGACGACGACCCGGCGGACTCGCAGCTCAGCCAGCCGCGCCATGAACCCCGGACGCCCGAGTCGCTCGGGCGCGAGGAACAGCAGCCGGTACTCGCCGGCGATCGCCCTGCGGAGCCGGTCGACCTGTTCGGGGCGCTCGACTGATGAGTTGATGAACGTAGCGGCGACGCCGCGCTCGGTGAGTCGGTCGACCTGATCTTTCATGAGAGCGATCAGAGGTGACACCACCAGCGTCAAGCCGCCATCAACGAGAGCCGGCACCCAGTAGCTGATGCTCTTGCCGGACCCGGTGGGCGCGACCGAGAGCACGTCGCGTCCCGCGAGCATCGCCGCCACCACGTCGGCCTGGCCGGGGCGGAAGGCGTCCAGTCCGAAGACCTCGCGGAGCACACGCTCCGACCTGTCGATCATCGCTGGAGTCTGACGGAATGCCAAAGCCAAGCCAGCACCCTGTTTACAGCGAAGCTCCCAAATCGGGCCGGTTTCAACGCAACGCCCATTAGCTCCGGTGGAGTCGCGTGAAGCCTCCTACGTGGTGGGGCTTCACGCTGTATTCGACGCCCGCTCCGGCGGAACGCCTCAACATCGTCAGGATCGCGTCGGGATGCACCTGCACGACCGCTACCTCGGTGCCTTCTGCGTTCGCGTATTCGTTGAATGCGAGAAGGCGCGGCTCGTTCGCCGCGATGACTCGACCAACCCTGGGACTCGCGCTCTCTCCGCCTCGAGCTTGCCTTCCTTGAGTCGGTTGGTGGCAATGAAGATGAATGGCACGGACATCGGTCTTCCTCCTTGGCGGATGACCGCCAACGCCCGTGAGCT
>DATINX010000305.1:0-2528 GCA_035473835.1 Candidatus Dormiibacterota bacterium
GATCAGGACTCCGATCGCCGCGAGCACGGCGTTCATGAAGAGCTGGGGATAGTGGCCGTCGCCCAACTCGTAGGCGCGTACGAGTAGGTAGAAGCCCAGCGGGTACAGGGTGGCGACGGCCATCCCGGCAGAGCGCAGCGCAGGACGGCCCCACAGCTGCGAAGGCCAGCCACGCCAGGGGAACAGTCCCGAGGCGATCAACGCGGCCACGGCGAGAAGGGCAAACACGGGGCCCGTGAACGCGGCCACGGGCACCGCCGCATAGATCGCCGTGCCGCTTCGCACCTGCAGGATCGCCCCCACCCAGCTGAGTGCGAGCCACGCGGCCAGGAGCATGCCCCACGGTGGACGAGGAGCCCGAGGGTCCTCCACGTCGAGTTGGATGATCACCAGCGTGGCGACGGCGCCGCCCGCCAAGGCGGTCAGCAGAACTCCGCCGGCTTCCACAGCGAACACCGCGGCCGCCAGACCGAGGATGGCGACCGTGGCCTCCTGCCACGGCCGCGGCTGCAGCGTGAGCAAGATCGCGGCCGGGACCAGAATCATCACCGCGAAGGCAAACCCGACAGCATCGAGCCTGAGGTCGAGGGGGCTGCCAAAGCCGAGCTGGCCGAGGCTCAGCTCCTGCGTGGAACGAACCGGCACCCAGATCGCCACCACCGCAAGGATCGTCCCCCACGCGCCGGCCGCCAGGACCGCGCGATCGATCTTCCGCCCGGCGATGCCGCACAGGGCCACGGCGCCTGCCGTCGCTATCGGCAAGACTATGGGCGCAAGAAGGGCGATGGAGGGCATGCGCCCGTAAGACTAAAGCGCCGGTATGAGCGTTATTCGAGACGCTCGATCGCCGCTCGCAGCTCCTCGGCTCGCGCCTCTTGTTCCGTGATCACCTGCTCGGGCGCTTTCGCCCGGAACTCCGGGTTGTCGAGCTTGGCCCGCACGCGATCGAGGTCCTTCTGCAGGTCCGCCCTTTTCTTGTCGATCACAGCGGGATCCGCGGCAGCCACCGCCGGGAAGACTATGCTGCCCGCGCCGACACCGAAGGCCTTGCCTGGCGGGAGTTCATCCATCACTTCGACCTTGGCCATCACGGAAAGGACGCGCACCCAGTCCGGCTCCGCCGCCTCGGAGAGCTTCACAGCCCCGCCCTTCGCGGGCGCGCCAGTCACAGTCTTGCGATATGAGCGGATTTCCTCGACCGTTTGCATGAGGCGCTGGAACTCGACCTCCGCCTGCCCGTCGCTGAATATCGCCAGGTCCTCCGGCCACTGCGCTCGCATCACGAAGTCGCGATGTCCTGGCATGCGGCTCCACAGCTCCTCCGTCACGAACGGCATGATCGGGTGCAGGAGGCGGAACAGGTTGTCGAGGCAGAACACCGCGATGCCGAGGGCCGCCGGCTCTCCCTCGCGCAGCCGATCCTTCGCGGCCTCGAGCCACCAATCGCAGTATTCGTTCCACGCAAACGCGTAGCCCGCGGCGATCGAGTCCTGGAAGCTGAACTCTTCGATGCCACGCGTGGCAGCGGTTGAGGCGGCCGCGAGCCGGGAGAGGATCCAGCGGTCCTCGATAAGCTCCACCGCCTCAGGCTGCGGCTCGACCGCAGGCTTGTCGCCGACATTCGAGAGCACAAGCCGCGTCGCGTTCCAGAGCTTGTTGCAGAACCGACGGTAGCCCTCGATGCGCGACTCGTCGTAGCGCACATCCTGGCTCGACATCGCGACCGAGGCGGCCCATGCACGCAGAGAGTCGGCGCCGTACTTGTCGATCAGGCCGCGCGGGTCGACACCGGTGCCGAGCGATTTCGACATGCGGCGCCCATCGGTCGCCTGCACCTGGCAGTGGATGGCGACGTCGTGAAACGGCACCTCGCCCATGAACTCGAGGCCCGTCATGATCATGCGGCTGACCCAGAGAAAGATGATCTCGCGGCCCGTGCAGTTCATGTCGTTCGGATAGAAGGCGCGCAGGTCCTCCGTCTCGTCCGGCCAGCCCAAAGTGGCGAAGGGCCACAGCGCCGAGGAGAACCACGTGTCGAGCACGTCGGGGTCCTGCCGCAGATGCGTGTTGCCACATTCAGGACATTCGGCCGGTGGGTCGACGGCTGCCGTCACGTGCCCGTTCTCGCACGTGTACACCGGGATGCGATGACCGAGCCACAGCTGGCGGCTGATGTTCCAGTCGCGCAGTCCACGCATCCAGTCGAGGTACATCCGCTCATAACGCTCCGGGTGCCAGCGCACCTTGTCCGCTGCGCTCGCGGCGAGCGCCTTGTCGCGCATCTTGTCCATGCGGAGCCACCACTGCTCGCTGATCAAGGGCTCGATGACCGCATCGCAGCGGTCGCAGTGGCCGACCTCGTGCGTGTACGGCTCCTCTCTGACCAGAAAACCCTGCGCCTTCAAGTCGCGCACGACGAGCTTCCTCGCCTCCAGCGAGGGGGCGCCGTCGTAAGGAGTACCGGGAACATTCATCCGCCCGTCGGGGTGCATGCCGTTGATCACCTCGAGCTGATGCCGCTGGCCGAT
>DATINX010000306.1:0-4673 GCA_035473835.1 Candidatus Dormiibacterota bacterium
GCGAGCGGTAGATGGGCGAGTAGAAGGGGAAGCCCCAGCCATGCACGTCGATCACGCGCAGGCCTGCGACCTCGAGCTTTCGACGCAGCTCGACCGGCGAGTAGTTGCGGACGTGGCCGGTCAGCACCTCGGACGCCCGCATGCGCCCAGCGAGCGTGGAAATGAAGACGTACTTGTTCGCCATTACAGCCATGTTGCGGAGGGCTGCCACATCGTCGACGATATGCTCGACAACCTGGATCGACATGACCAGGTCGAATCGCTCTTGAAGGGCTCGCTCCTCGACGTTGAGGACCGACATCATGTGCGCCGAGGGAACATGCTTGCGAGCCAGCTCGATCCCTTCCTCGGAGATGTCGACGCCAGAAACCTTGTAGCGCCCCGATGCGGCCAACGCGGCGAGGTTCTCGCCTGAGCCGCAGCCGACGTCAAGGACGCTGTGAACGTCCAGCGCGCTGACGCGCCGCACGATGTCCTCGCGGACATGGCGGTGGACCGGGCCCAGGCGCTGCATGTCCCCCCAGTAGCCCCGCCACAACGCGTCGTATGAAGGCTGCACGGCCGTCACGCGTTGCTGCCCGCGGCAGCGCGCAATGCACGAGCTGAGCCGTGTTCGGCGATTGCTCGCTTGAGCGCCTCGAGGGTCTCCGTCGCGCACCGATCCCAGCTGTACGCAAGAGAGTCCTTCCATGCCGCGGACGCCAGCGTGTCGCGCAGCTCGGGACTCTCGATCGCTCGCTTCAAGGCGGCGGCGAGAAGGTCGGCCCGGCCGGCTGGAAACATGAGCCCGTTCTCTCCGTCGCGGATCAGGTCGTAGTTGCCCGACACGTCGCTCACCACGAGGCAGACGCGCGTGGCCATCGCCTCGAGAAGGCTGAGCGGCATGCCTTCGCTGAAAGATGGGCGCACGATCAGGTCGGCGCGCCGCATCTCGGCGGCGACGTCGGGCACGTGCCCACGGAATGTCACACGACTGTCGAGCACCAACTCCTTGGTTCTCCGCTCGAGGCGCTGGCGCAACGGGCCCGAGCTCAAGAGCTCGGCGCGAAAGTCGACCCCCTGATCCCGCAGCGTACCTAGCGCTTCGATGAAGACCTGCGGGCCCTTGTTGGGCATGTGCCTGCCGACGAACATCAAGAGCGGTGACCCGGAAAGCCGGGCTTCGTTGTCTTGCCCGGCGCGGAAACGCTCGTGATCAACACCGTTTGGGACGTCATCGATCAGACCAGGCGCGATGCCAAAAGTCTCGAGGTGCTCACGAACAGACCGGCTGATGGCGATGAAGCGTGTGCAGCGACCCAGGACGAAACGGCCCAGGGACCGCTCATAGGCTTTGGTCAGCATTCGGGTGGGCTGTTGCAGAGAATCGAGCTTGCCGACATGGCTCGTCAGGACCATGGGGCGCCCCCGATCCCGATTTGCGAGCGCGGCGGCCAGGGTTGACTGGAAGTGGAGTCCATTGGCGTGCAGCACGTGCGGATCGAACTCTTCGACGACGTGCGGCACGGATCGAAAGAGCCGCGGCGCCACACCGACCTGTGCCCCGACCACCCGCGACAGGTCCCATATGCGCACGGCGTGAGTGTTCATGCCCTCGACGGCGCCGAAGGACCTCCAACCCCGCTCCAGCGCGCTGATGACGAGGACGCGCACGTCGCGCGCCGCGAGCCGCCGGTACACCTCCCAGACGACGTGCTCGACCCCGCCGGACGATTGCGGCGAAAAGTGATCCGTGAACACGGCCACGCGCAGCTGTTCGTCCTTGCCCATCGCACTCAAACCCTTGTCCCCGCGGCGATGGACGCTCGCATCAGGTCTCGAATGCCGTCTTCGAACGAGACCTGGGCCCGCCATCCGAGTAAGTCAGCGGCCCGGCGCGTGTCGCTGAGCAGCAGCGGGCGGTCAACCGCGCGGAGCCGCGTGGAATCTGTAGCCGTCCTGAGCTTGGTTTCCATGCAGAGGGCGATAGTATCGACGACCTCCCGACCACTTACGGCCCTACCACTGCCGACATTGATGGGCTTCAGGCCGCTGTCGCGGGACGCATCGGCCATCGCGACGAGCGCGTTGGCAACGTCACGGACGTGGACGTAGTCGCGCCTCGTGATCAGGTTGCCGACCTGGATGACCGAACCAGCCAGCGCCTGGTCGACCAGAGAGGGAATGAGGTGGGGATTGGTCTCCCCGGGACCGTAAACGTTAAAGAGTCGCGCCACCGAGATGCGGAGGCCATCTCGTTTCGCGTAGAGCTCGCTCAGGTGTTCGAGCCAGAGCTTGCTGAGGCCGTAGATGTCGACCGGTTCCAGGCGATCGTCTTCGCGGAGCGCAGTCTCCGCGGGCGCGTAAACCGCTCCCGTCGAGGCCATCACGCAGACGGGTGGCGCGTCCAGCCTTGCGCATGCTTGCAGGACGGAGGCAGCTCCGGCAGTGTTCACGGACACGCACGCGGCCGGGTCCGCGTCGCAGAGAGGTATGTAGTGGATCGCGGCCAGGTGGTAAACAGTCTCCGGTCGTTCGCGTTCGAGGACGGACTGCACGACGGCGCCGTCCCTTATGTCTCCCATCGCCAGCTCCGCTCCCGGCGGCAGGCTCGGGGTCTCTCGGCCCGAGAGGAGGGACAGGTTGTCCAAGACCACCACGCGGTGCCCGCGCGCCGTCAGCTCATGGACGAGCGTGCGGCCGATGAAGCCGGCGCCACCTGTGACGAGGTCGGTCTGCTGGGTCTTGGAATTGCTCATGCCGTCAGGCCTGACAACGGGATTTCCAGGTCAATCTCGCCCAGGTTCCGATAGCCGTCCGCCGAGACGTCTGGAAACCCCACGTGAAGGGACTGGTTCGCACGCAGGCCGGCCGGGTCGAGCGGGACGAACAGCCAGCCCGTCAGGGTCTGGCCCGCATCGATGTCCCCCGGCAGGTGAGTGGACTCGAGGTAGCTGCCCTTAGCGAAGACGCCGCAGCAGGAGACGACCGGCGGGACCGTCCACTCGGCCTCGTCCGGACCGGAGTTGCTCACCGTCACCTGGAGCCAGGTGGCACCTGCGCTCGTGTCAAAGGCAACTCGATCGACGCGGATGGACATGCCCTGCAGCGCACCCGAAGCCGCGACACTGACGACCCGTGCGCTGGGCGGGGGCGTTCCAATTCCGGGTTTAGGCGGGGCGGGCAATCCTAAAGCCCCCGCACCCAGCACGATGACCGCCAGCGCGGAGTAAGCGCCGACTGCCGCGCGCTGCGCAAAGCCGCCTCGCAAAACGGTGTGGATTCCGATCGCGCACAGGGCGGCGACGGCCGGCAGGGCGGGGTACACGTAACGCCCGGGTCCCACGAACTCGTAATGGGCGGTCACCGGCAGCACCAGCGAGACTGCGATCATGCCGAGCACGGCCGCGGTGGCCACGGCCAGCGGGCCGCGCACGGCGGCCGTCGCCCGGGCCCGAAGCATCTTCGCGATCCCCACCGGCGCCATGAGCGCCAGCAATCCGCCTAAGACGGCAAGAGGCGCGGCCAGCGGCAGAACACCCCAGGGTTCGCCTGTCCAAAAGGTCAGCTCGAAAACGGCGAGGTCGAGCACGACGAAGGAGGCTGTCAACGGCCCCGGCAGCGCGTCCGAGACGCGGGAGGCGAGCGCACCGGGTGTCAGCGCGCCGTAGCTATGGAGGTTGACCAGGAACCACGGCGCGAGGCAGGCGACGGCGATCGCCCCCGACACCAGGACTTTGGCGAGCCTGCCTTGCCAGGTCGTTCCTGGCGCCGGCCAGAAGGCCGACAGGGCAAGCGCCGGAAAGAGGCCGGCAAGCGTGATCTTGATCATCAGGGCCGCGCCCATGACGACGCCGGCCAGAAGGGCACGCCGCCACGACCACCGGCTGCCCGCCCACCGCACCGCGAGCAGGACCACGAGCCCTCCGATGGCTGTCGCAAACGCATCGTTGCTGATCCGGGTTCCGTTGAGGTCGAGTCCAGGCAGCAGGATCGCAAACACGGCAGCGAACACCGCGATCTCGGGTCGTGAGGGAACCAATAGCCGCGCCACCGCGACCGCCATCGGCGCCAGCGTCGCCACGACGAGCGCGTTGATGAGGCGCAGCGCGAAGATCGCCGCGAAGGGACCGCCCAGCGCATTGGCGATCAGCCACACCGGCACCATCGCGACGTAGTACACCGGCGTCTGCACCGATTCGTGCGAAAGCTGCCACATGTGCCTCAGCATCCAGGCGGCGTTGACCCTGTCTCCCATCCCAGGGGGAGGCACGCCGACGTCGGTCAGGTCCGGAACGGGATATGTGCCGGACGGATAGAAAGCTCGGAACACCCCGGTCTGCTCGGATACACGGACTGTTTGGGAGTCGATGAGCGTCGTGTCCGCGGCCGGATATATGCCATGGCTCAGCTGGACGATGAAGTCGAAGTGCTGCGCCTCATCGACTAGTGACCACACAGGCTGCGTGAAAGCCATGACCAGGGCTGGTATCAGGGCGGCGAAATAGGCGAGCAGCATTGGATGTCGCCGCATCGCTGCCAATGCGTCAGCCGGGATCAGATTCGTTGTCGATCCCAAGAATGCTGAGGAAGAAGCTCGCGAAAATCGTCTGCACGCCCAGCGTGAGAAGCACTGCGGCGGGGATGATCTCGCGCATCGTCGTCCGCGGATCGAGGGCCCCGAACCCGACCGA
>DATINX010000307.1:0-18942 GCA_035473835.1 Candidatus Dormiibacterota bacterium
GCTGCGCCTCGAACCCGGACAGAAGGTCCCGGAGCATCGCAACGCGATCCCGGTCGCGCTCATCGTCACCGTCGGCCGCCTGCATTTCGACGACGGCGTGAGGGAGGGGGCGGTGGATGCCGGCGAGATGCTTCTGATCAATCCGGGCGAGCGCCACACGTATCGCGCCGACACCATCACCTCTGCCTATCTGGTTTTCGCCGGGCTCCCCGGGGTCCGGAGCCGCACATGGAGCCTGCGCCGGAAGCGCTGAGGTCCTCTCTGGGCCTTAAGGGGCGTTCCACATCGCGAGCACGCGGCCGTGGTCCGGGTCGTCGCGAAGCCGGCCCAGGGTGGCGACGTCGAGCTGGAGTCCGGCGGCGGCAACTATGTCCAGGCGGAGCCAGGCCACCGCGACGGCGCGGAGGATGTGGCCGTGCGCAAACGCGAGCACGCGGCCGTCGACGGCCTCGCAGAGTCTCAAGAACTCGCCCGCGCGCGCGTAGACCTGCGCCGGGGTCTCTCCGCCCGGGCAGCCGTCCCTGTAGAGCTCCCAGGCGGGGTGTTTCTCCCAAATCTCTTTAGTCGTGAGGCCTTCGTAGTCGCCGTAATCGAATTCGCTCAAGAGCGGCGTCACCCGTGGGCCCGGGAAGCCCGCAAGCTCGGCCGTGCGTGTCGCGCGCTGCAGCGGGCTGGAGAAGACCGCGTCAAACACCAGGCCGCTGAGCCGTTCGCGAAGCGCCCTGGCCTCCTCTTCGCCTTCCGGCGTCAGCGGGAGGTCGGTGCGGCCGGTGTGGCGGCCGTTGCGACTCCACTCGGTCTCGCCGTGGCGGGCGAGATAGATGTCGAGCGTCAGGCGGGCTTGCCCATCATCTCGGGCCGGCCGGAGCGGAGCGAGCGGCTCGCGCTCTCGATCACGGCGCCCGCGCGCACGCGCTGACCGGGCCGAACGCACACGAGGCCGACGGCGGCGTGACCGCCGGTCGACTTCAGCGCCTCGTTGACGGCGGAGAGGACGCGGTTGGCGGCGTGCGCCGTACCGGCGACGTCGGTGTCGGGCAGGATGGCCAGGAGCTGTGGCGGCGTGCGGCCGAGGACGCCGGGCGTGTCGACGTCGCGGACGGTGCCCGCCAGGGCGGCGGCCATGGTCTTCAGGGCCTCGTCGGCGGTGCCGACGCCGTTGGCCTCGATGAGGAGGACGCCGAGGTTGCGCTGGTAGCGGTGCGCGCGAGCAAGCTCGTCTTCGAGCACCGGACGCACGAAGCGATCGTTGAACAGGCCCGTCGTGCGATCGACGATGTGCAGAGGTTCCGCCTGCGGGTCGTCAGCCCTCACCCCGCACGACGGGCAGAAGATCGCACCCGCTGGAAGAGGGGAACCGCATGCCTGGCATGTCAGAGTGTCCGGCCGGCGCCGTAGGAAGTCCCCAATCGGCATCCGGTAAAGCCTATCAGCCAGGGTCCGAATCGCTCGGAGGGGCGCTCAGGCCGGCACGACAGCCTTTACAGGCTGGGTTGTGAGCGCGACTTTCGATCGATAGAGTCGGAGTCCGGTGAGTCGGGCTTGGGGGAGGGAGCCCAACGGGAAGGGAGGGCCCGCGAGAGGTATGCCGGTCAGCCGACGGCGGCCGCGATGGTGGGAAGCCAGCTCTCCGCCCAGTCCGCGACGGCGGCGAGCACCGGCTGGAGCGCCCGGCCGCGCGAGGTGAGGCGATAGCTCACGCGCACGGGCGGGCCGGGGTCCACGAGCCGCTCGACGATGCCCTCTGTCTCCAGCTCTCGCAACCTCTCCGTCAGAACACGGTCGCTGATACCGGGTATGCCGGCGAGCAGCTGATTGAAGCGTGCTGGTCCTGGGAGCAAGCCTTTGACGACCGCCCCGGTCCAACGCTTTCCGATCAGCTCGATAGCGCGTTGAAACGGTGCGCTGTAGTCGAGGCCCCCACCGACCATGGGGAGAGATTCTATTCGCTATCGGTCGTCTCGGAAACCACCCGCCCTCCCAATTTCGCAGAAAAAATTCGCGGGTGCTCGCCCGAGGATCGCGCCCTGCCCGTCGCCGCGGCCTCGAGGGATAGACTCGCAACGGGCAATGAGTGCTGTCGGGCGGGCTTGGGGGACGTCGGGATGGAAGTAGCCGACCGAGTCGTGGTGGTCACGGGCGCCGCACGTGGCATCGGCCGAGCCCTCGCGCGGCGGTTCGCCAGGTCGGGCGCTGAGGCCGTGGTCGTTGCGGATGTCGACGCGGACGGTGCGGGGATCGTCGCCAAGGAGATCGGCGGGACGGCCGTCAAATGCGACGTCTCGCGAGAAGATCAGGTCGCCGACCTAGTAAGCGACGTGCTGTCCGCGCATGGCCGCATCGACATCTTCTGCTCCAACGCTGGGATCGGAGTTGGAGGCGGACCCGAAGCGCCCACGTCGGAATGGCAGCGCATCTGGGACGTGAACCTGATGTCTCATGTCTTCGTGGCGCGACATGCTCTGCCCGGCATGATCGACCGAAAAGAGGGCTATCTCCTCGGCACCGTGTCCGCGGCGGGACTTCTGAATCACGTGTTTGCCGCTCCCTATGGTGTGACCAAAGCTGCCGCGCTTTCGCTTTTCGAATGGCTGGCGATCGCCCATGGTGACGACGGGATCAGGGTGTCCTGCCTCTGCCCGCAGGGGGTGAAGACGGACATGCTGGCCGCCGAGCGGCGGCTCGGGTTTGATTTCTTGACCGCCGGCGCCCTCGAACCGGACCAGGTGGCCGATGTTGTGCTCGACGGCCTCAGAACAGAGAAATTCCTGATCCTTCCGCACCCTGAGGTTGCCGAGTACTTCGGCCGGAAGGCGCAAGACTATGACCGCTGGCTCAGAGGCATGCGCAGGTTGCGCACCAACCTCCTCGCCGCGTCTAAGTAGCGTGCGCTGGCCGTCGCTGGGCGCGGGCGCGCTCCTCGTGGTGGCCGCATTCGCCGCCGCCACGCATGTCGCCGATACACGCGAAGGCCTGATCTACGAGGTGATCACGCTGCTGGCGGGCCTGGCGGGTGTGGGCCTTCTGCTCTATGGGCTGGTGGCGACATTGGGCCGTCCTCGTCCTGTCGTCGTTGAGGTATCGACTTCGACTTCCGCCGTGGAGAGAGTGCACAACGCGGGCGAACTGCTGGTTGGGGCCGTAGGCCTGGCGGTCGCAGCCGTGCTGGTGGGTGGAATTGCGGCCACGGAGGGACTGTTTTGGGCGCTGTTGGGCGCGGTCCTCCTGCTCCCGATGATCGCGGGCTGCGGATACCTCTGCGTCGCCTTCGCTCGGGCGCCGCGGCGCGATTGGAAGATCGATCTACAGAAATTGAGAGGAAGCCGCTGAGTTTCTAGCGGATGGATCTCCCGGTCGAGGCGATCATGGATGCCTCTCGAGGTTCCGCACCAAAAGCACGATGCCGAGGGTGATCAAGGCCGCCGGCCAGACCACGGTCCAGTTGATGATCCCGATGTTGGCGCCAAGCAGAACGAGGCCGAGAATGACCAGGATCACGCCGAGCACAAGCGCCTGGTTCTGCCAGACGCCATACGGCTGCGGACCAGGGACCACGGCTCTTGGATCGGCGGTAGATGGAGGATCGGTAGGCGATGGACCTCCCGGTACGGACGGGGGCGGGGGGGCCGGCGTTGGCGCGCCGCCTCCGAGTTGATGCCGGATCTCCAGCGAGATGCGCCTGAGATCGGACGTCATGGCGTCGAATCCGCTTCGCTGGCTGCCGTCCTCCAGGCGCTCGGGCATCACGAGCCAGAGCACCACGTAGATGAACAGTCCGACTCCCTGCAAGAAGAGCAGGATCACGAAAGCGACGCGAACCCAAAGGGGATCGACTCCGAATCCTTCGGCCAGACCGGCGCAGATGCCTCCGAGGATCCGGTTGTTGCTTCGATAGAAGCGCTGGTCGTTCACCTGCTGCATATTCGTCGCTTCGAGTCCAATTGACAACCGCGCGGCCCTCAGCCACCAATGGCCAGGATCTCACCGACCAGATACAGCGACCCGCAGACGAGGACGTTTCCGTCCGGCCCTGCCAGCTGCCGAGCGCGATCGAGCGCCGCTTCAGGAGGCAGGACAGCGTCGCTGTCATCGCCGAATTTCGCCGCCAGCTCATGCGCGGAAACCGCGTGGCCGCCGGCGCTGGAGGGCTCAGTAAACACAGCGTGATCGGGCCTCAGCGTGCGCAATGCCGCCAGCAGGAGCGCGGGATCACGCTCGCTCAGCATCGCAAAGACCGTGACCAGCCTTTCGGATCCGATGAGCCTGCGCAGGGTAGTTCCCGACTTGGTCATCGCCGCCGGGTTGTGACCGCCATCGAGCACGACCCGAGGCCGGCTCGCGATCACCTGGAGCCTGCCCGGCCACGACGTGTTCGCAAGCCCAGAGCGCACCGCATCGTCGGAGATCGCGTCGAGCGGGTGCGCCGCCGCCACCGCCAGGGCGGCGTTGGTTGGTTGATAGTCGCCTACCAGCGGCAGCGTCAACCGTCTGTGCTCGAAACCTGGACCGGTGACCGACATCACGTGACCGTCCCAACCGAGCGACGTCGATTCGACCTCGATCTCTTGCCCGAGTCGCCAAATGGTCGAGCCCGCCAATCGAGCATGCTGCTCGACGATCGCCAGCGCCGCGCCTTCGCAGCCGGTGACCACCACGTTGCCCAGCTTGATGATCGCGGCCTTCTCCTCGGCGATCAGCTCGATCGTGTTGCCGAGGTATTTCTGATGGTCGAGGTCGACATTGGTGATGACCGCGACGCCGAGGTCGAGCGCGTTGGTGGCGTCGAGCCTGCCGCCTAGGCCAACCTCGCAGACGAGGCGGTCGACTCTGGGCGCCAGGTATGCAAGCGCCATCGCGGTCAGAATCTCGAACTCGGTCGCTTGACCCATATCGGCGGCGATCGAGTCGAGCGTAGGTGTCAAGTCTTTGAGCACTTTGACAAAGTCGCTTTCGCTGATCGGCATGCCATCGACCTGGATGCGCTCGGTATATGAGACCAGGTGTGGCTTGGGCATGAAACCGACTTTGTGGCCGGCCGCCCGAAGGATGGAGGCCATGCACACGGCGGTGGAGCCCTTGCCGTTCGTGCCGGCGATCAATGCGCCCTTGAGCCCGCGCTCAGGGTTACCGAGGCGATCGAGAATGGCCCGGGTGCGTTCGGTACCGAGCTTCATCCCGAAGCGCCCGAGCTGGGAGATGTGAGCGAGCGCCTCCTCGTAGGTCACCGCCTAATTCTCGCGGCGGCCGAACCCGCGCCGTTCCGAGGTCCCTCGCCGAGGGCCCTCCCCTCCCCCAGAGCCCGACACGCCTGACCTGTCGATTCAACCACGGGCTCCGGGAGATGCCTACCCAGGCTGTTAAGAGGCTGGGCCGCGACGCTACTGGAACTCGATAAGGTTGCCGTCGGGGTCGCGAACGTTGAACGTGCGCTCGCCCCACGGGCGGTTTAGCGGAGCTCCTTCGGGCTCAACGCCCGCTGCGACCAATCGCTTGTAGAACTCATCCAGGTCTGTTGTATCGACCTCGAGATGCAATCCCGTCCTCTTCGACTGGAGCAGGCCGAGGTGGGCCTTGCCGATGCGAAAGAGCGCGAACTCACCCGGCCTGTGAGCCTCGAGCACCGCGCCCGGAATCCGGGCGTAGAACTCCCGCGACCTCTCCACGTCGAGAACGTGAAAGGTCAAGCCGGCCAGCGACGCACGCATCGAACTCAACCGCACCGCACCAGTCGAAAGCATCGTACGAGCCGCGATCACGGTCGGCGGCGGATCTCGGCCTCATACGTGTTGCGCACGAGAATCGCCCGAGTCATCGGGCCTACCCCGCCTGGATTGGGCGTCAGCCACCCGGCTACCTCTTCCACCCCGGGCCCCAGGTCGCCCACCTGGCGCCCCTCGCCTCGGTTTGCGCTCACGTCCACCACGGCTGCCCCGGACTTGACCATGTCCTTGGTGATGAGGTTCGGTTTGCCCGCCGCCGCGACCAGGATGTCCGCCTCCCTGGTGTACGCCGCGAGGTTCTTGGTCTTGGTGTGGCACACGGTCACGGTCGCGTTGCGCTTGATCAGGAGCAACGCGGTCGGTTTGCCAACGATGTTGCTACGGCCAACCACCACCGCATTGGCGCCTTCGATCCGCACGCCGCCGCGCTCGAGCAGCTCCACGATCCCTGTCGGGGTGCAGGGCTGCACCCCTCCGGGCAGCCCCTCCGCGACCAGGCCGGCGTTAAAGGGATGGAAGCCATCGACATCTTTGATCGGATCAATTGCAATCACCACCGAGAGCAGATCGATCTGCATCGGAAGCGGCTGCTGGACCAGTATGCCGCTCACCGATTCATCCCGGTTGAGCATGCCTATGAGCTCGACCAGCTGCTCGGTTGATGTCTCGGTGGGCAGTCGGTGATCTTCTGAATCGATGCCGACCTGCCGGGCGTTCTGCTGCTTGGTGCGCACGTAAATCGCCGAGGCGGGATTGTCACCAACGATGACCGTGGCCAGCTTCGGCCGCGGCTTCCCCGTGGCGACACGTGCGCCGACCTTGGTGGCGATGTCGTCGAGAATCTGCTTGGCCACAGCCTTGCCATCGAGCACTCGTGCGGTCACGCGGCTATTGTCGCGGGTGCTTGCAGGCGGCCGTGTCTAGTGCGACGGAGTGGGCGTGGGAGCCGGCGAAGACTTTGTGGTTGGAGGCGGTGACACGTTCACACCGATCGGCGGCGCTCCCTGGTTGCCGGGAACGGCCGGGGACAAGACCGGCGTGTTCTGATGCGACGGCGGCGGCCCAAACCACTGCCAGCGGGTGAACCCGAGGAAGAGCAGGAACAGCAGCGTCAACACGGCCAGACCACTCGCGATGCCGACGGCCGCCGAGGTTCGAACTGAAGTCCCGGCCTCACCCTCCGTGCCGGCGACCCGCCAGCGAGAGCGCAAATAGCCCATGGACTGACTCACGACAACAAACAGCAGGAATACCACAAGCGTGGCCAAAAACATGCCCATAAGAGGCAAACGCCTGGACCGGGCCCGATCGACCGAACTGCCGCTATTCCAGCCCCAATTCGATCCTGGCGGCCTCGGTCACAGCGCGCATCACAACCCGTAGATCGCGCCCCGATTCGCGGGCTAGGCGGCGGCAGTCCTCGTATTCCGCCGACACCTCGATCGGCTTGCCGCCAAGCTCCTTCACCTTTGCGCGGGCAACACCATACGGGGTTCGAACTTCGATCAGGCGCCGCTGAGCGATGACCCGATCCGCCTTGCTCAATCGAACACCAAGCGTCGTGCTCTGGCGAAGCAACTGATCGGTGAGCTGCGCGACCGACTCCGGTGTCGCCATGACCGTGATCAAATGACCCGGACGACCCTTCTTCATCACAGCAGGCAAAACGCTCACGTCGAGCGCGCCGGATGTCATCAGGTCTTCGCACAAGGCGGCGATGACGTTGGGTGCCATGTCGTCGATGTTGGTTTCGAGCAGAGTTACCGCGTTCTCGGTGGGAACCTCTTCTCCGATCCATACCGCCAACGCGTTGCCAGGAGACTCGCGAGTGCCGATCCCGTACCCAATCGAATGCAACGACATCGCCGGTCGCATGAATTTCGCGGCGATTGCCAGTATCGCCGCTCCCGTAGGGGTCACGAGCTCGCGCGTTTCATCGCTCGCCTGGAACGTCGCACCCGTCGCCTCCAGCACGCGCATGCTCGCGGGCGCCGGCAGGGGCATCTCACCAACTCGACCGCTGGGCGTTGGGAGGACCGATGCGTACACCTGCACAACGTTCAGCCTGTGCAGGAGCCAGAAAGCACCGACGACGTCAACCAGGGTGTCTGCGCCGCCGAGCTCGTGAAGGTGGACCTCGGACTGCGGCAGCCCGTGCAGCCTGGCTTCCGCCGCGCCGAGGCGCCTGATCGCTCCGAGCGCCGGCCGCTTGACCTGATCGGGTATGTCGGCGCCCGCGACGGCATCTTGCAGGGCCGGCAACGTGCGTTCGATTCGGTCATGGGTCTGAACGATGACCCTGGTGCCGCCAACGTGGCCGCGCTGCTCATGGCGCACTTCGACAGTGACCTCGTTGCCCAGCCGCAGAGCCTCGATCGTGGCATCGAGGACCGCGCGGTCCGCGCCCGCGTCGAGCAGGGCGCCAAGTGTCATGTCGCCGGAGATCCCGGCGAAACAATCGAAGTACGCGATCGTCATGCGCGCGACCTCTTTATGTGCACAGCCGCCGCCTCGATTGGAACCATGCTCGCGGGGCTCTTGGCAACCCGCACGGTCACGGCCTCGATTCGAGGCAATTTCAGAATGCCCTCGGCGATCCGCGCCGCGAGCGTTTCCAGCAGCTTCACCGATTCGCCCTCGATCGTTTGCTTGGCGATCGCCCGCACCTGCCGGTAGTCGACGGTGTCGTCCAGGCTGTCGGTCCGTCCCGCTTCCGCAAGGTCGGCTTCCAGCTCGACGTCAACCCTGAATTCCTGGGCGTTCTCACGCTCGGCCGGGCCCACCCCGTGTCGACCATCGAACGACATGCCGACAAGCTCGATCGTGTCCACGTGGCAATTCTCGCTCGGTCGACGCCTTCGCCACGCGAGAGAGCGTCCCAAATAGACTTGCGAACGTGAATCGGAGGAATCGAATACGTAGATGACCAACGGAAAGGTCGCGGTGCGGCCCGCGACAGAGCAGGATCTCGGGGCGATCAATGACATCTACAACCGGTACGTCGTCGAGACGCACTTCACGTTCGACGTCGAGCCGATGTCGATGGAGCACCGCCAGGAGTGGTTCGGACACTACGACCACACGGGCCGATACCGCATCGTTGTCGGGATCTCCGACGGGGCCTTGATCGGATACGCAACCAGCAGCCGTTTTCGGCCCAAACCAGGTTATGAAACGTCGGTGGAGACGAGCGTCTACCTTGCCCCGGACGCGGTCGGACGCGGCATCGGAACCCGCCTCTACGACGAGCTCTTCAAGCAGCTCCAGGGTGAGGATCTGCATCGGGCCTACGCGGGGATCGCGCTGCCGAACCAGGCGTCGATTGCGCTGCACGAGCGATTCGGGTTCAAGCGTGTGGCCCACTTCACCGAGCAGGGCCGGAAGTTCGACCGCTATTGGGACGTGGGCTGGTACGAAAAGCCCCTGGGGCCGGCCTAGTCAGGAAGGCGCACTTTTGGCGGGCCCTCCCTTTCGATTTGGCCCCCTCCCCCGAGCCGAACAACACCTGCAACGAACTTACTGACTCGGGGGTCGGCCGCCAACCCTGCCTGTTAAGAATCCCCCATCCACGCTCACAGCCTCTCGCGCGGGCCGGCCAGCGCGTCGTGCGCAAGGCTACCGATCACCGCGCACCCGATGCCTACGCCCACCCCGACGACGGCGTACCCGGCGAAGCCGAGCACTTCATCGAGGAGCATCAGCCAGCCGGCCAGGCCGAGGATCAGCGCTACGAGCGCCCAGACCAGGCGGGTGGGCACGGGCCGGCGTTAACCGCCGCCGGTGGTGCCGGAGCCTGCGGCGCCGCTGCCGGTGCCGATCCGGATCCCGCCACCTGCCGGTCCGATCTGGATGGTCGTAGCCAGGATCGTGCCATCAGGCTGGCGTGTGCCGGTGATGGTGACGGTCTGGTTGTCCATCAGGTCAGACGTCGAGCCGAGCGCCTGCTTCTGAATCGTCACTGTCGGGCCGAATGTCACCTTCACATCGCAGCTGGTGTTGGTCACCGTCATCGAAGTGCCCGCGAGGTTGGTTACCGTGCCCCGGGCAAAGCCTTGGGTCCCCGCGGCGGGCGTGGCGCCGGGAGAAGGACAAACCGCCGCCAGTCCCCTTCCTCCCCCGAAGTTGCCCGCCGCGGTGCCGCCGCCGGTGCGCGTGCCGCCAGTCGAGGCGCTAGCACTGGCGCTCACGTTGTTCTGCCCGACCTTGTAGCCACCATAGAAGCCTCCGAGAACACCGACCAGGACGGCCAACGCGAGTACATACACCTTCATTTATTGACTCCTCTACTCATGTCTCAGGGCTTCGATGGGGTGCAGACGGGCTGCACGATTGGCGGGGTAGATGCCGAAGAACAGGCCGATGCCGACGGAAACGCCGAACGCGAGCAGCACCGACGGAATCGAAACCACCGGAGGCGGAAAGCTGGAACTCGCAATCGCAGGTATGTGAGGCGCCTGCACAGCCAGAGCGGCACCCAAGGCGATTCCCAGCGCGCCGCCCAGGCCGCTCAGGAACATGGCCTCGATCAAGAACTGAGTGAGCACGTCACGCCAGCGCGCGCCGATCGCCTTGCGGATGCCGATCTCGCGCGTCCTCTCGGTAACAGTGACCAGCATGATGTTCATGATTCCGATCCCGCCCACGACGAGCGATATGCCCGCGATCGCACCCAGCACCAGCGTGAGCGCGCCCGCGATCGAGTTGGCCTGGTTCAGGATGTCCTGCTGGCTCTGCATCTGGAAGTCGGCCTGGCTCGGATCGGAGATCTGGTGGCGCTGCAGCAGGATGGTCGTGATCTCCGTTTCAGCCTGGGTCACAGCACTCGCCGACGAAGCTGAAGCGACGATCTGGCTGATGTTCTTGCCGCGCCCACCGCTCAGGTACGCCCAGACTGCACTGATCGGCGCCACGACGATGTTGTCCTGTGACCCCAGCCCCGAGCCGCCCTTGGCGGCAAAGACTCCGATCACACGAAAGCTCTGTCGGTTGATCTTGATGGTCTGGCCGACCGGATCGGTAGAACCAAAGAGGCTGGTGACCACCGTCTGGCCGATGACCGCCACCCGATGCTGCGCGGCGACGTCATCCTGGGTGAAGAACGAACCCTCGGCGATCTGATAGTCGCGGACCTGTGGAAAGTCGACGCTGGTACCGGTGGTGGGGGCGAAGTAATTCTGGTTCTGGTAGGTGATCTGGCCCCCGCTCTGCGCAACCGGAATCGCGGCTACGACGTCGGGGTCCTGCTGCCGCAGGTTGATGGCATCGACGTCCGCCATGGTCAGTGTCTGGCTGGTGCCGAAGCCTTGCGAGACGCCGCCAGTGCTTCTGGCGTTCGAGGGGTAAACGAAGATCACGTTCGCGCCCAGCGATTGGATCTGGTTGTTGATCTGGACGCTGGCGCCGTTGCCCACGGCCACCAGCAGGATCACCGCGGCGACGCCGATCAGGATCCCGAGCATGGTCAACGAGCTGCGCAAACGGTTCGCCACCAGGCCGGCGACAGCGACGCGCAGCGCCTCGAATATGTTCATGCCGCGTGGCGTTCGTCGCTGAGGATCAGGCCATCTCGCAGCTCGACGACCCGCTTGGCGAACGCTGCGATGTCGCGCTCGTGGGTGATCAGGACGATGGTCCGGGCCTGTTCCTGGTTGAGCTGCGTGAGCAGTTTCATGATCTCGACGCTCGACGCGGTGTCGAGGTTGCCGGTCGGCTCGTCGGCGAGCAGGATGGCCGGGTTGGTGACAAGCGCCCGAGCGATCGCGGCGCGCTGCTGCTGGCCGCCCGACAGCTCGGTGGGCTGGTGTCCCGCACGGTTGGCGAGCCCGACCGCTTCGAGCGCTTCCAGCGCTCGCGGGCGGCGATTTGGCGCACCCGCATAGATGAGGGGCATCTCGACGTTATGCAGCGCGGTCGTCCTCGGGATCAGGTTGTAACTCTGGAAGACGAAGCCGATCTTCCGATTGCGGATGATCGCGAGCTGGTCGTCGTCGAGCTTGGCGACGTCGGTGCCGTCGAGCAAATAGCGGCCGCTCGTCGGCACGTCAAGGCATCCGATGATGTTCATGAGGGTTGACTTGCCCGAGCCGCTGGCGCCCATGATGGCGACGAAGTCGCCACTCTCGACCGCGAGATCGACGCCGCGCAGGGCGTTGACCTCGAGCTTGCCCATGCGGTAGGTCTTGACCACTGCCTCGAGTGCGATCATCCGCCGGCGCCGATGCGCACGCCACCGCCGGCGCCGGTGCCGAGGCCTCTGCCACCCCCTGTGCTGCCGGACACCCTCAGGGTCGGGATGACGACCTGGGCACCTTCATTGAGGCCGCCTGTGACTTCGGTGAACTGGTCACCGACGACGCCGGTCTGGATCATCGTCTGGATTTCTTTGCCGCCGACGTAGATGTTGACGTAGGCCTGGCCACCGAGCCGGGTGATCGCGAGGTTCGGCACCACGATGGCGTTGGTGGCCTTGCTCACGGTGACGGATGCATTCGATGTCATGCCCTGCTTGAGTGCCGGGTTGGTCTGGTTGAGCGAGACGGTGGCGTAGTAGTTGACGACGCCGCTCTGTACTGTGGCCGCGCTCGCGACGGCGACCACGTGGCCGCTGATGGTGAGGTTGGGGACGGCGTCGAAGGTGATCTGCGTGTCCTGGTTGAACGCCAGCTTGGATGCGTCCGACTCAGCGAATGGAATCACCACCTCCATCCCGCTGACGTCACCGATGACCATGAACGCGCCAGAAGCCGAGGTCGTCGGCAGCGGAGCCTGCGTACCGGGTGCTTCGGGCGTGGTGCCGGAACCGGTGATCGCGGTCTCGCCGACCACTCCGTTGATGCTGTTGACCACGCCGTCCATCGGGGCGACCAGCGTGGTGTTGTTCAGGTTCTGCTGCGCCGTCGTCACAGCCACCTGGGCGCTCGCGAGCTGCGCCTGGGCGGACAGAATCTGATTGGGCTTGCTCTCGGTCTGGGTGGTGAGGTTGTCTTGCGCGCTCGTAACCGAAGCCGAAGCCTGGTTGACGCTGCGCTGTCCAGTGGTCTTGTCGGCCTGCTGCTTCGCCGTGTCAGCGGTCAGTTTGGTCTGGTCTGTGCTGACCTGGGCCTGGTCGAGATTGACCTTGGTCTGATCTGTGGAGACGGCCGTCTGGTCGGCGATGACGTTGGTGAAATCGGTCTTGCACGGATCGGTTGCAAAGGGTGCGTTGGCGAGCACGCAGCCGTCGGCTGTGAACTTGCCTGTGTCGGTGGTCGCTTGGGCCTGCGCCGCGGCGAGATTCGATTTGTCCTGTTGAAAGGCAAAGCTGGCGGCAAGGGCCGCCTGGTCGTTGGTCAGCTGCGACTGGTCCGCCGCGACCTGATTGGAGTCCTGGCTGTTGGTGAGGTTCACCTGCGCGACGGCGTCGTTGTACTGCTGCTGCGCCGTAGTGAGATTGTTTCGGAGCTGGGTGATCTGCGCGGACGTCAGCGGAGTCTGGGCTGTCTGCAGGTTGGCCTGCGCGATCGCCAGGTTGGCCTGCGCGCTCGCGAGCGCGTTCTGCTCCTGAGTCGGGTCGATCCGGGCCAGTACCTGGCCGGCGGTGACGTGATCACCGACCTTGACCGCGATCTCCGTCAGGGTTCCGCTGACCTTGAAGCTGACGTTCGCCTGCTGCATCGGCACGAGGTTGCCGGTGCCGGTCACACTCGCGGTCACGGTCCGCCGCGCGACCGCGTAGAGGTTGAGAGTGTTGGCCGTGCCCTTGGTGCCGACGAAAACGTCGCGATAGATAAGCCCGCCCAGCACCAAAGCGATGGCGGCCAGGGCAGCGACCACCAGTCTCGTGTTCTTCAACAACCGACTCTCACCTCCGTGTTTTCGCGAATCACCAGTTCAGGTCGTTGAACGACCATGGGTTTTCGGATCCGAAGCGAGTAACCACCGCAAGTCCGAGGCCGCAGACGGCCACCGCCGCGAGCGCGATGGCGCCGAGGAACGGGATGACGGCGAGGTCGAACACGACGAGCGTGCCGGCCAGCGCCGCGACGAATGGATGCACGGGTCCGAGATGAAAGCGCCGCTGCAGAAACCTGCCGAGCGCAAACCCGATGCAAGCGATTCCGAAAAGCGCGGTCGCCAGGGCAAGGACGAGCACCGCCGGGATGACGGCCAGGAAGAGCAGCGTGAAGCGCAGAAGGGCGAGGAAGCCCAGCGCGAGCAGAAACGTGGCGACTCCCGCCGCCAACGCGATCTCGAGCCCGTGCCGGCCCTCGAGCCGCTGCACCGCCACCCGAGCGCGGTTGGGAAAGAGCAGAAGGACCGCCAGGGCGAGAAGGACGAGGCTGGCACCGTTGCTCAGAAAAGCCCGCAGCGCCTGCAGCGGGCTGGCCGTTCCGAAATTACCGAAGGGCGCGAAGTTGACCCGCTCTGGAAATCGGGTGCGCATGAACCGCGCCGGATTGGGGGTCTGGGCAGGGAGCGCCCGGACCTGCGCCGGCCCGATCACAAACGTTGCGTACGAACCGAACGATGGACCGTAGAAGGCGGTGTCGGCTATGGCCAGGAGCACGCCAAGACCGGCGAGCGCCGCGATCAGCAGCGGCCACGCCCAGCGACGCGCTGCCGCCGGCGGACCGGAGGGAGCGCCACTACCGGCTTCGGGACCCACCGGGGCGATGTCGGGAGTGGCAGCAGACTGGGGCGCGTCATCCGGCGACGCGCCTTCCCGATCGTTCTCCTCGCTCACGCCCGGCGGTGCTCTCGGAGGTGGTCTTGCTGGGTGCCCTGGTCGAGCCGGGCCAGCACCGAAAGGTGATATGCAGCGACGGCGGTGAGCGCGATGAACGCGCCCAGCAGCAGCACGTCGACAACCGGGATGCTCGGCAGCGGTGCCCCGCCGGAGCCCCAGAACGCGAGGCCCTGCAGGTCGCTCCACGCTCCGGACGCAAGCGCGCCCAGGCCATCGAGGCCCGAGAGATACCAGAGGATGAACGCGCCAAGGAGAGCTTCAGGGATGAGAAGGCCCCATGCTCGGCGAGAGGTCTGGGGAGTGGGAGTGATCGAGCTCATGATGCCGGCGATCAACGCGTCGGGCGGGGCAGGCGCGCGAAGGGCCTTCATGCGGAACGGAAGCGACACCGCCTGCTCGTGCTGGCGGCGGCAATCGGCACACGTGCCGAGGTGCTCTCGGACCGCGTGAGCGCTCGCTGGATCGGTGATCGCCAGGTCGCCGTCTACGTACGCCTCCAAGAGGACGCGCACGCGTGCGCACGCGAGGACGCTCATTCGCCCGCCTCCTCAGACTCGGCCAGCGAGTTGCGGAGCAGCGCCCGAGCGCGGTGGAGGCGCGACTTGATCGCCGGGACCGTCAGGTTGAGGCTTTGGGCGACCTGCTGCAGAGGGAGGTCGGCGTAATAGTGAAGAAGGATCGGCAAACGGTAAGCCGGGTCGAGCTGTGCCAGGGCGTCGACGAGCGCGGGGTCGTGGCCGGAACCTGGCGAGTCGGGGCCGCCCGCACCCTGCTCAGCCGACTGGTCCGTGGGTAAGGGCACGCGCTTGCGGCGGTAGTTGATGGTCGTGTTCGCGGCCAGCTTCCAGAACCAGGGTTCGAAGGGGCGCTCCGAGTCGTAGCGCCCGAGGTTGCGAAAGAGCTTGACGAAGATCTCCTGGGTGAGGTCGTACGCCTCATCGAGGTCTCGGAGGTGCTGGTAAGCGAAGCCGTAGACGCGCCGCTGCATCCGCCGGACGAGCTCTTCGAAGGCCTGCAGGTCCCCGCCTGTCGCCTGCTTGATCAGCTGAACGGCCGCCTGGGCCCGTGCTTCAGGCGCTGCGGTCATGGGAATGGCGTCGGCCGCTGCCTGCGCATGCATCAACGGTAACTACCCCCTGTGCGGTTTGCCGGTTGCGCCTGGCGAATTTGGACATACCTCTAGCGGGCCCTCCCTATCGATTGGCTCCCCTCCCCCGAGCCGGCACACCTTGCTCGGCAGCCTAGCGAACCCGCCGCGGGCGCTTCAACCCTGCCTGTTAATACGCTTTGCGCGGAGTACTTGACACCGTATATCTGGCATCCATATACTCCACATGAAGCATATGGCTGAGCAAGAACCGGAAGTCTCGTCCCCGCTCGCTCTTTCGATCCTCGAGCTTCTCGACGAGCGGCCGATGCATCCGTACGAGATGGCTTCGACGATGCGCGCCCGCCACCACGACGAGTTCATCCGGCTCAACTTCGGGACGCTCTACCACACCGTCGACGTGCTCGAGCGCAGGGGCTGGATCCTGCCGGGCGAGCGCGAAAAAGAAGGTCGCCGCCCCGAGCGGACGGTCTACAAGCTGACCGACGCCGGGCGAGAGGTTCTGACCAGAACGCTCGGCGAGCTGCTCCGCAAGCCCAGCCGGGAGTATCCCCAATTCGTCGCCGGGCTGATGTTCATGCACCACCTCGACTCGAGGATGGCGGCGAGTCACCTGAACGAGCGCGCGTCGCTGCTCGACGCCCAAATCGCGAAGTTCGAGCACGTGCTGGCCGAGCTGCACAGGCAGGGATTGAGCCGTCTCGCGCTCATCGAGATGGAGCACAAGATCGCGATGCTCGACGCAGAGCGCAAATGGGTTCGTAAGTTAGAGGGTGAGATCAAAGACGGCAGGCTGGAGTGGAAGGTCGGAATCGATGCCGGCCACGAGACGTTAAGGAGGAGACATGGCGCAAGCACGCACTAATCCCTGGTTGGTTCTGGTTGTCCTGACGAGCGGGTTTTTCATGATCCTGCTGGACACGACGATCGTCAACGTGGCCATCCCCGCGATGAGCGCCTCGTTGCACACCACGCTCGATCAGGTCCTGTGGGTCTTGAACGCCTACATCCTGACCTACACGGTCCTTCTGATCACCTCCGGGCGGCTCGGAGACCTATATGGCCAGCGCAACCTGTTTGCGATCGGCCTGTTCGTCTTCACCGTGGCATCGGCCCTGTGCGGCTTCTCGCAGAACGCCAACCAGCTGATCGCAGCCCGCATCCTGCAGGGCATCGGCGCCGCCACCCTCACACCACAGACGTTGGCGATCATCACGACGCTCTTTCCACCCGAGCGGCGCGGCGCTGCCTTTGGAATCTGGGGCGGGGTCGCGGGACTCGCGACCATCGCAGGGCCCACGCTCGGCGGCGCCATCGTCACCTACATCAGCTGGCAGTGGATCTTCTTTGTCAACGTCCCGATCGGGATCGCGGCGCTGATCGCGACGTTCGCGATCATTCCGGACATCCGCCCCGGCCGCCGGCACGGATGGGACATTGTGGGACTCATACTGTCCACAGCCGGCCTGTTTGCAATCGTCTTCGGACTCATCGAAGGCCAGCGCTACAACTGGGGCGAGATCGGCTCCTCCGGCGTGACGATCCCCGAATTGATCATCGGCGGCGTCGTGCTCATCGCCGTGTTCCTCGTCTGGGAGCGCTTTCAGACCGAGCCGCTGGTGCCGCTTTCGCTGTTCCGGGACAGGAACTTCGCGGTCGCCAACTGGATCGCGGCGGCGATCAGCTTCGGCATGCTGAGCCTTTTCCTTCCGATCGTCATCTACCTCCAGTCGGTGCGCGGCTTCTCCGCGCTGACGGCAGGGCTGACCCTGGCGCCCATGTCGCTGACGTCGATGTTCGTCGCTCCGTTCGCGGGCCGGTTTGCCGACAAGGTCGGCGGAAAGTACATCCTGACCGCCGGAATCACGCTGTTCACGATCGGCTTCGCCACGATCACTTACGTGGCGGGACCCGATTCGACATGGCTCACCTTCCTCGTCCCTGCGATCATCGCCGGCGCTGGTATGGGCATGACCTTTGCCCCCATGACCACAGTGGCGATGCGCAACATCTCCCCGCAGATGTCTGGCGCCGCCTCGGGCATCCTCAACACAACGCGACAGCTGGGCGCCGCCATTGGCAGCGCAACGGTCGGCGCCATCCTGCAGAACCAGCTCGCCACGACGCTGCACAACCAGGCTGTGAGCCATGCAAGCGCTCTACCTCCAAGCTTCCGTGACAAGTTCATCGCCGCGTTCAGCTCCGTTTCCAGCAACGGATTCGAGATCGGCACCGGGCAGAACGGGGCCACGCTGCCGTCGGGCCTACCGCCGACAGTCGCGCATCAGCTGGCGGTGCTCGCCCATGACGTGTTCGTGAGCGCCTTTATCGACGCCATGAAGGCGACCCTGGTCGTGCCAATCGCATTCCTCGCGTTCACGGCGCTGACCACCCTGCTCATCAAGCGCCGCCAACGGCCGGCGGCAACGCGGGGCGAGCCGGCGGAGGAACAAGAGAAAGTAGTCGCCGCCGCGAGCTAGGCTGGTGGCCGGTGGTTGAACCGGCTGACGGGTGGCTGGAGCGCGACGGCGTCAGGCTGCACTACGTCGAGTGGCGCCCTGACGACGCCGCGCGCGCCGGGCCGCCGGTGCTCCTTCTGCACGGGCTCAGCTCCAACGCACGCTACTGGGACCGTATGGCCCGCCATCTCGATGGCCGCCACCTGGTAGCGCTCGACCAGCGCGGCCATGGATTGACCGGCAGGCCCCCGCAGTCACCCGATCCTTTGGTCGGCTACTCGATGGACCAGCTGCTCGAGGATGCCGCCTGCCTGATCAGTGAGCTAGGTCTTGAAGGGCCGACGGTCGTCGGACACTCGTGGGGGGCGACGGTGGCGCTGGAGCTCGTCGGCACCCGGCCCGGCCTTGCGTCCGCGCTTGTCTTCATCGACGGGCCGGTCCAGAGCGCCGCCAACATGTTCAGCTGGGAGGACGCGCAGCGATTCATGCAGCCGCCGCTACCGCACTTCGCGACATTTGCCGATGCGGTCGCTGCATCGAAGCGTGACTTCGCCGGCGCTTGGGGCGACGATCTTGAGCCCTTCGTGCGAGAGCGGGTTGTCCCACATGAGGACGGTCTCGCGCTCACGCTGACTGCCCCCGTGCGACTCGAACTGCTGCGCGGTCTCTTCGACTCGCAGCCCGAGGTGCTGTGGCCTCGCGTGAACGTGCCGGCGGCTGCCCTTCTGGCTCGCGAGGGCCCGAGTCAGGTGTCCGGTTGGAAGGAAAGGGGCGCAGCCCAGCTTGCGGCCCTTGCGCCGGGCGTCGCAGTGCGGTGGTTCGACACTCCGCACGACATTCCGCTCTACGCCCCCGCCGACGTCGCGGGGGAGGTGGATAGGCTCAGCGCGCCGGCGGGCGGCAGCTCGGGGTCATAGACGCCCGCCCGAC
>DATINX010000308.1:0-5141 GCA_035473835.1 Candidatus Dormiibacterota bacterium
CGACAGGTACGAAGCCGCCCGTGCGGCGGACGATGAACCATTGCACCTTGCGCCTGACCAGGAGGGTCGGGTTGGCGAGGAAGTGGATGCGCGGCTCGACCGGAAACAGCAGGAGGATGGCGAACTCGTCCAGCCAGTTCAGGTGGTTGGCGATCACGATGTAATTGCCCGACCGTGGGATGTTCTCGGCCCCTTTTACGTCGAAGCGGAACACGAGACGCAGCAGCGGCACGCCGACGAGCCTGACGAGGCGATACGCGAGCGTTGCCTCACGCCGCACTGGAAGGAGGTCGGCCGGCGGGAGAGCGGTCTCGGCCACGGTGCTGGCCGGAGTCTACGCAGCCGCGGAAGAACCTGCCTATTACTCCTCGAAGTTCTGGTTGGTCGGAGGGCAGGCGAGCGCGGTCTGGAGCGAGGTCATCGCCTTCGTCAGCGCGACACGGTCAGCAGCGGACAGGTACCGCTCGTCGTGGCGGGCGTTCAGCCGCTCCAGGAAGTTCTCGACCTGGTCGCAAGCGGACTCGGTGTTGTTGTGCTGAAGCGAGCGGCCGATCGACGCAAGCTGTCGCAGGAAGCTGTTCCTCTGGCTGCGCTTGAGGTCGGGGAGGCTCTCCACCAGGGAGGTCACGCCCGCCAGCGCTTGGGCGGTTGTCCCCACGACGGTCTTGGTCGAGGTGGTCGCGGAGGCGCCGTCATCGTCGACGACCTGGAGTCCGACGTTGTAGGTGCCTGCCTTGGCGAAGGCATGCGAGACACTGAAGTCGGCGGTGGCGCCTGCGCCGAAGGTTGTGGTGTAGGTCGCACCATCGCCGAAGGTCCATGTCACGACGTGCGAGTCCATCGGGCCCGGGTCACTGAAGTGACCGTTGAACGTCACCGGCTCCTTGGGCAGGACGACGTCCGACGGGCTGACGCTCGGGATCGTCGCGGATGGTGCCGCGTTGGTGCCGTTGATCGTGGCTGAAGCGGTGCCGCTGAAAGCGCCGTCGTCGGTGGCGAGCAGGTTGACCAGGTAAACGCCTTCGTCATTCGGCTGGAAGCTGAAGGCGGCGCCGCTCGCGGTGACGTACGCCTGGCCGTTCTTGGTCACGGTCCAGCTGTAGGTGAACCCTGCCACCGTGTCAGCGGCGCTGGGGCTCGTAGCCGAACCGGTCAGGGCAACGGTCGATCCTTCCGCAGCCGTCGCCGGCGCGCCATTGATCTGTGCCGTCGGCCCGACTGGGTTGACTGTGGTGGTGAAGGTCATGACGGCGGTGTTGCCATTGCCATCGTTGGCTGTGATCGAGATGGTCTGGCCGGGGACCTCGTCGGCGGCGGCCAGGGTCCACGACCAGGTCCCGCTGCTGGTGCCCGTCTGGATCACGTTGCCGGCTGAGGCGGTGACCGCCACGGTGTCTCCGTCAGGGTCGGAATAGGTGCCGGAGTTGGTCAACGTACCGCCCTCGTTCACCGAGACGGAGCCGTTGGCGGCGGCCACCGAAGGCGCCTGGTTGGTACCACTCAAAACCCATGTCTTGAAGGCGAAGCTCATCGTGCCGGCGGTCCATGCGTTGGTGGCCTGGACCCCGGTCCATTCCTGGCCGCCCGCATAGGTGACCGTCTTGCTCGAGGTCCAGCTGGTATTGCCGCTGGTGGCCGTCGGGATCAAGACGATCGCGTACTGCGTGCCGGCGGTGACCGACGCCGCCGGGCTCAGCGGGAAATCCTTCCATGCGGGGTTGAGGACGCCTGAGGTCGAAGTACCGCCCAGGACCACGCCGCTGGGCTTGCCGCCCGCGACCGACTGGACCTGGATGGACTCGCCCCCAGAGGCGAATTGCTGGCCGATGAAGAGCGACAGCTTGTCCAGCTGACCGGACATGCCGGCGGTGAAGGTCTGCGCCAGCATCTGGGTGTTGGGGACGGTCACGCTGCTGTTGGCGACCGTCTGGCTCTGGTCGAGGGTGTCGGCGAGCGCCGCGGCCGGCGCCGGGAGGGTCAGGCACATGCCGGCGCACAGCGCCAGCGTCAGCGCGCGCCGCGCCGCACCGTTGCGGAAGAATCCATGGGCCGCCCGACCCCAGACGTACATAACATTGACGACGCACAGAGGGTCCATTCCCTGCGCGCGATCAAGCTTGGTTTTTGGCGAGCGGAAACGCTTCGCGGAGCGTTGTTCTTAGTGGTTCTCCGGTGTTTTGTCTGGCGCAAAACGGACGCCGGGGCTACTTCGGCGGGGCCACCTTGGCGGGGTGGCGCCTGACGCGACCTCTACCGTCAGCGTGAGGTACGTACGAACGGTCCCCCATCCAGTGGGCCGGAGTGATCGCCAAACGCTCGACCAACCCTTCGAGCGGCGAAGCGTACCTGGAGCGAAGTTTCACGAAAAGCGGGTAAGCGGAGTCCGCAGGCTTGCACCTGTAGCCCGCCGCCCTCAGCCGGGCAACAGCCTCTTCGAACTCTTCGCGCTCGACGAGCACCTCGGATGTATTTACGAAGCGGAGGTTCCAGGCAAGGTCTTCGACGAGGTGATTGCCGACCGTGAACATCATCTTTGCCGGACCTACTTCATCCTCGTCAAGAATGCTGAGGACCAACGTCGCGGCATCCATGACCGCCCCAAACGAGTTGATCCAGGCCTCGTTGTCGTGGCTGGATCGGAAGTACACGAGGATCGGGTAAGCGAGATGGCTTTCGAGCACCTTCGCCGCCCACGCCCGCCAGTCGATGAAGGTCCGGGCAAGCTCTGTTCGCTGGCCGCGCTCGGCTGTGGTCTCCAGCAGCTGCACGCCCGAGGGTGGAGCGCCGGCAACCGCGTCGAGCTGGATGACCATCTCCTCGCGGTCCTGAAACGACGAGTAGAGCGAGAAGAGCAGGGTGATCACCAATGCCGCGATACCCACGCCGGTGGCGCTCTCCAGAAGGACCACCAGTCGGGCGCCCAGCCCGTCCGGGACGTAGTCGCCGTAGCTCAGCGGAACGATGGTGGTGGCCGAGAAATAGAGGGACTCGCCAAAGTTCACGAGCGGGGGACGGACCTGGCTGTGAAAGCCATCCAGGAGGAGCGAGTAGCCGAGCATGAAGGCCAGCGCCCAGACCACGAAGATCACGATCACGGCCGTCGGTCCGAAGGTGGCGAGCCAGGTTTCTCTTCGAGCCGGTTGTTGTATTCGCCTGCTAACCCAACGCCACAGGGCCCAGAACCTGGAAAACAGTAGGCGGACGATGATGAATCTGTTGATCGCCGGGCGCGGGAGCACCACCGAGCGAAAGAGGTCGTAGAAGGTCGCCAGGACGATGGCGACCCCGGCGACGACCTCCAGCCAGCTAAATGCGGTCATGACCCGCCTTCACTATTGACGATCCTAGTCCGAACCCGGCTGACTGTTTTTCGACTGACATGCCTAGCCGGACGAGGTCGGTCGAATGACGGCCGGGTCAGGTCGGCTTTGCTCACGCGATAACGTGGCTCTGGCCGGAAATTACGACCATATACTGGCCGCCGTGTCGACCGGGACCATACGTCGACGATTGATGGGATCCGGGTCGTCGGGGCATCAGCTGCCTCCGCTGTGGCTGTCTTGCGCTGCTTTGACGGCCGCGATCACGGCCGGATTCGGGATCCAGCGCTGGATCGATCACTTCGTCAATGCGCCCTATGCCGAGGACTTCCGCCTTGGCTACGTAGCGGCGGAGATCGGCCTGAGCCGCGGCTGGTCTCACATCTACGACCTTGATCTCCAGCGTCAGCTTGCAGCCGGATTTGGTCCCGTGGCAGTGATCACTCCCGACCACAACAACGTCACCCCGCCGATCCTTGCGTGGTTGATGGCGCCGCTCACCCTTTTCCCGCTGCAGACCGGATATCTCATCTGGACGCTCGTCAGCCTGGCCGCGCTCGTCGCCGCATGGTGGCTGGTGTGTCCCGGAAAGGGCCTGGCCCGCGTCACGCTGTTGCTGATCGCAATCGCGCTTTATCCGATGCACTACACGTTCTGGCTAGGTCAGAGCGGAACGTTGAGCATTGCGGGGCTCGCCCTGACGTGGTGGTTTTTGATGCGCGAACGGTGGGGGGCCGCCGGGGCGGTATTGGCGGTGACGATGTTTCTCAAGCCACAAGTTCTTTTGCTGCTGCCGGTCGCGTTGCTGATCACGGGACGCTGGAAGCCGGTGCTGTGTTGCGCGCTGGTGGGCGCAGTGCTGGCTGTGATCACGGTCGTTTCCCTGGGCCTCTACGGCATCGATGCCTGGTCTCGAAGCATCGCGTACACGGCCCCAAGTCCAATCCATACGGCGGTGACCTTTGCCTACCTGTTTGGTCGGGGGCCGGTCGCGACCGCAGTCGAGGTGGCCCTGGCGGCCATCGCGTTGGCTCTGGCCTGGTACCGGCGTGATCGCCTCGACCTGGTCTTTGCCCTCGGCATCGTCGGCACCACGGCGTCAGCCTTCTATTTCCACGAGTACGAACCCGCGGTGCTCATCCTGCCGGCGTGGATCGTGCTGGGCTCGAGGCCGAGCGTGCCGCAGCGCGTGTGGCTGCTGCTCGGGATCGCCGCAGCGCAGTTCATCGCGCTCGGTCTGCCCATCCCGATGCTTGTGTGGGAGGCGGGCTGGATCGGCTGGTTGGGCCTCGAGCCGTGGCTCGCGAGGCGCGAACTGCCCCTCCGCGCAGCGGCTCCGCAGCTGTTGGGTGCTGATTCGGGCCGAACTCCTGTCCAGCCGAGAGAATTCTCTGGTGCCGGCGCGGGGACTCGAACCCCGGACCACTCGGTTTAAAAGTCCGTCTCGACCTCCGCATGACGGCTCCCCAGGGCTCCTGCCGTATTCGATTCTTCTCCTCACGCCTCCTAGCGGCTCCTGCGACAGTCCCGGCTTGGCTATACAAATTGGCTATACATCCGAAGGCCTTGAGCGATCGCCCGGCGCGCGCGAACGCAAGCGGAGGGCCCCTTACCCCCACCTCGGTCCGCCGGCGCCACCAATGGGCGACCGTCGGTGGAGCGAGGATCGCCTGGGGCCGGAACCGAGTTCGGCTTGGCGGAGGCGGCGGGAGTTGAACCCGCGTCCGATGCAGCGTCTCCCGGGATCTTTACGAGCGTCCAGGATTTTGGTTCTCACTTGGCGGCTCCTCCTGACGGGATCCGCTTCTGCCAGCCGCGGTG
>DATINX010000309.1:0-6641 GCA_035473835.1 Candidatus Dormiibacterota bacterium
GCGGCGAGCACCCCGCCCTGTGCGAACAGAAACCACCACACGAGGTGCGAGAACGCCGGCTTCTGTTGGTGCGCCGCTTCGTCGTTCATCGCGCAAACCCGATGAGCACCGCCGCGACCACGACAGAGGCCACGAACCACAGCCCGAACTGCGACAGCACGATGACGCGCGACGGGATCGGCTTGCCCATCAGCTTGACGTTGATGATCACCCCGGCGAGGCTCAGGAACGTAATGCTGTGGTAGAGGGCAAACCCGAGGACGATCACGCTGAAGACCACGAACGCCGCCGAGCCATGGGCCGCATAACCCTTGGGTCCGTTCGATGCGCGCTGGATCTCGACCAGCAACCACAACAACCACAGAGCCAGCGGCAGCGCCGTGAACTCGCGAACGATGTACAGGAAATAGTGACGCTGGCGCAGCCACCAGCCGCGGGGCATCGCCGGCCTGTAGACGCGAGTGGGCGCGGTGCCCGAGGTTGTTGAAGCGGCCGCCTCGTCGCCCGCCGGCGGCGCTTTCACCAGATCATTCCTCGCGATTTCCGTAAGGCAGCACGAAACGCATCGTGGTGTCGAGCTTGGTCTGCTGGATCGCCTTGGCCGGATCGACGCCCTTGGGACAGACGACCGAGCACTCGCCGACAAAGCTGCACTCCCAGACGCCCTCGGAGTTCGCCAGCATCGGCAGGCGATCCTTGAGGCCCTGGTCGCGCGAGTCGAGGTTGTAGCGGCGGCCGATCGCGGTTGCGGCCGGGCCGAGGAACTCGTTGTTCAGGCCGTAGACCGGGCAGGCCGCGTAGCAGAGCATGCAGTTGATGCATTCGCTGAACTGGCGGAACTCATCGATCTGCTCCATGGTTTGCCGATGCTCACCCGCCCCGAGCGGGTACTCCTGCTTGCGGATGATCCATGGCTTGACGGACTTCAGCTTGTGCATGAAGTCCTCCATGTCGATGACCAGGTCGCGGACGATAGGGAAGTTGTTCAACGGCTCGATCGTGATCGAGCGCGGCCAGTAGTCGCGCAGGAATGCGTTGCAGGTCAGCTTCGGGGTGCCATTGACCATCATCCCGCAGCTGCCGCAGATCCCCATACGGCATGACCATCGATAGCTGAGGCTCCCGTCGACATGCGCCTTGATGTGGTTGAGCGCGTCGAGGACGACCATGCTCTCGTCGGCGAACGGGATGTCGTACGACTGCAGCCGCGGCGCCTTGTCCTTGTCAGGATCGAAGCGCGTGGCCCTGATCGTGATCCTCTTCTCGGCCATCAATAAGTCCTCGCCTGGGGTTTGAAATTCGTGATGTGCACGTCGCTGTACTCCAGTCTCGGTGGGCCTGACTCGTTGCGGAACGCGTTCGTGTGCTTCAACCATTTCGCGTCGTCGCGCTCCGGAAAATCGCGGCGGGCGTGAGCACCGCGCGACTCTTCGCGCGCCAACGCCGAGTAGGCGATCGTCTCGGAGACCTCGAGCATGAAATCCAGCTCCAACGCAGCGGTCAGCTCCGTGTTGAAGGTGCGGCTCGAGTCCTCGATCTTGATCTTCTCGAACCGATCACGCAGCGAGCCGATCTGCCTCGTCAGCTTCTCGAGACCCTCGCGTGTCCGGAACACACCGGCGCCGGCGTCCATGTCGTGTTGGAGCTCCTCCCGGATCGTCCCGATTCGCTCCTCGCCTCCCTTCTTGTTGAGGTAGGACGACTCGATGCGCATGGTCTCATCAGCGAGCAGTGCGTCCACCGGGTTGGCGCCAACCGCCACCGCCGAGCTCGCATATTCCGCAGCGGCGCGACCTGAGGCGGCGCCGAACACCAGGCACTCGGACAGCGAGTTGGAGCCGAGCCGGTTGCCGCCGTTGAGGCCGACGTTCGCGCACTCGCCGGCCGCGTAGAGGCCCAGGATCGGCGTGGCGCCGGAGATGTCGGCGTCGACCCCGCCCATCATGTAGTGCTGGACCGGCCGCACCGGGATCGGGTCTTTGACGATGTCGATGCCGACGAACTCGCGACCAAGCTCGCGCATGAAGGGCAGCTTGCGGTCGATCACGTCTTCGCCCAGGTGACGCACGTCGAGGTGCATGTACTTGCCATGCGGGCCTTCGAATCCGCGCCCCTCCTCGAACTCGGTCGTCATCGCCCGGGAGATGATGTCGCGCGGCCCCAACTCCATCTTGTTGGGGACGTAGCGCTTGAGGAACCGCTCACCGTCCTTGTTGATGAGATATCCGCCTTCTCCGCGTACGGCCTCCGTGATCAGGATGCCTGTGAAGGGCAGGCCGGTGGGATGGAACTGGACCATCTCCATGTCCTTCAAGCCGACGCCTGCGCGATACGCGAGCGTCATGCCGTCCCCGGTGCAGATGTTGCCGTTCGTCGTGAACGCGTAGACGCGGCCGAGCCCGCCGGTCGCGAGAATCACCGCCTTGGCGGTGATGGCCTCCACCCGGCCGCTGCGCATGTCGATCGCGACCACTCCGACACAGCGGGAATCCTCAACCAGCAGCTTGGTGGCGAAAGCCTCGTCGTGGCGGTGAATCTGTTGGAACTGGAGCGAGGTCTGGAAGACCGTGTGGAGCATGTGGAATCCGGTCTTGTCGGCCGCGAAGCAGGTGCGCCATGTCGTCATGCCGCCAAACGGGCGCGCTGATATCTTGCCGTCCGGATCGCGGCTCCACGGGCAGCCCCAATGCTCCATCTGGATCAGCTCGATCGGAGCCTCGCGGACGAACGCTTCGACCACGTCCTGGTCGGCGAGGTAGTCGGAACCCTTGATGGTGTCGAACGCGTGGTTCTCGTAGCTGTCCTCGGGACGGAGCACGGCCGCAGCGCCCCCTTCGGCGGAGACGGTGTGGCTGCGCATCGGATAGACCTTCGAGACCATCCCGATCCTGAGGTGAGGGTTGGCGTCGACCGCAGCTATCGCCGCCCTGATGCCGGCCAGCCCACCGCCGACCACCAGGACGTCGTAGCTCTCAAAATCCATACAGGATGTCCATGTTATTCGGTCCCCAGACTCGACCTTGACGAGCACGCCCTTCTGGCCGCGGCCGGCCGAGCGCTACGCGGGCGAGCTGCCGGAGCGCGTGGACGCGCTCGTGATCGGGGGCGGAATCGCCGGCGTCAGCCTCCTTCACCACCTGCACGCGCGTGGGATCGACGGCGTGCTCGTCGAGCGGGCGCACATCGCAGCGGGCGCGAGCGGGCGGAATGCCGGGTTCCTGCTTGCCGGTGTGGCCGACAACTACGCGGAGGCCGTGAGGACGTACGGCCGCGCGCGGACGCGTGAAATCTGGCAGATGACGCTTGAGAACCACGCCACGATGACCGAGGCCGTGAAGGGCCAGGCCGTCGGTTATCGCCGCCTCGGGAGCGCGACCCTGGCGTCGGGCGAAAAGGAGGCGGCCCAGCTGGAGGAGTCCGCCCAGATGTTGAAGGACGATGGCTTCCAGGCCGGCTGGGATGGGCGCCGCCTGGTCAATCCCCACGATGGCGAGGTCGACCCGACCGCTATGGTGGGGGCGCTCGCGCGTATGGCGCCGAGCGGCGCGATTCGTGAAGGCGTGAACGTCACCGCCATCGAAGCCGGCGCATCCGAGGTGTTCGTGCATGCGGGCGCAGCGTCCGAATGCCGCGCCGGCTGCGTGATCCTCGCCACCAACGCATACACACCGCAGCTGCTCCCCGAGGTCCCTATCAAGCCGCGCCGCGCCCAGATGCTCGCCAGCACACCCGACGCCGACCGTCTCTGCGACCTTCCCACCTACTCGCATTTCGGCTACCGGTACTGGAGACAGCTACCGACCGGTGAGGTCCTCATCGGCGGCTGGCGCGACACCGCTTACGACGAGGAGGTCGGCTACGACGAGCGTCCGACCGAGCGCATCCAGTCCCATCTCGACGAGCAGCTGAAGCGAATGGGCGGCGAGGGTGGCGTTACGAACCGCTGGGCGGGGACGATGGGCTTCACCGAATCAGGGCTGCCGCTGGCCGGGCCGCTCGACGGAATGCCGAACGTCTACCTCTGCGCCGGATTCAACGGGCACGGGATGGGCTTCGCCTTCATCACTGCGAAGCAGGTGGTCGCGTCTATCTAGGCGCCGGTAGGGCGCGCCCCAGGAACTCGATCCAGTTGGCGCCCATGATGCCCTCGGCCTGGGACGCGCTGAAGTGCCGCCGCAGCCTGGCGGGCAGCTGCCTGAGCTCGCCCAGGCTGTGGATGGGGCCGTATCTCGAGTCGCTGCCTCCATCCAGGTCCGTGCCCAGTCCCACGTGCTCAGGGCCGCCCGCCGCCCGCGCCAGGTGCACGGCGTGTCGAACGACATCGTCGAGGGTGGTCATGCCCTTCTTGCGCAGGTGCGAGGGATAGAAGCTGATGCCGAGGATGCCGCCCCGCCGTGCGACCTCAGCAGCCGTCTCGTCTGTGATCTGGCGATCACCCGGGACGATGGCGCGCGCGTTGCTGTGCGAGCAGATGACGGGCCCGCGCCACATCGCGAATGAGTCCGCCACCGCCTGGTCGGCCATATGGCTGAGGTCGAGGATCACACACTTTCGCATCATGGCCTTCAGCAGCTGGACGCCGAGGTCCGTCAGCCCACCCGGCGCGCCCGTGCCGCCGCTGTAGCGGGTGCGGCTCCACGCCGGCCCGACGATGCGCACGCCCATGTCGGTCCACGCGCCGAGCTGGGACGGCGTCTCGATCGGATCGGCGCCTTCCATCAAAAGGACGCCTGCGATTCGTCCCTTCTTCCAGGTACGTGCGAACGTCTGCAGCTCGCGCGAGTCACGGATCAGGTGCAGGCCGCCTGACTTGTAGTAGTTGACCTGAGCGACGGCCATGATGTGGGCCTCGTGCGCGTTTTCGTACACGAACCGTGTGCGCATCGCGCGCCCCGCCCGGGCGGGAGCCGTATACAGCGTCGGGCAGATGAGGCCGACGCCCGCCGACGTGAGCGCCGGCCGGCTGATCACGTATCCGGGGGCCGGCGGCGCCAGGAATCCGCGCCCCTCGGCGATCGCATTCCAGCCGATGTCGAGGTGGGAGTCGACGATCATAGCGCCGCCACCAGGACGGCTAGCCCAGCCGCCTCAACGGGGGCCGCTCCTTCGATGAACGCTACGCAGAAGGTCGCCGCCAGCGCCGCATGGTCCTGACCGGTCGCCGCGCCCGCCAGCCGCCGGCCGTGGACCGTACAGCCGCCACCTTCGAGGCGGATGACCGGCACCGAGGCGATGCCCTCCAGCGGCACCCCCAGCTCGGAGGCCGCCCGATCGGAAACGAAGAGTATGTCCGGGTGTAAGGCGGCGAGCTCATAGGCGGTCTGGGGACCACCCCGGGTGCGGATCCAGGCAGCCTCGCCGAGCTCCAGCGCCACCACGGCGCCGGCACGCCGGGCAGCCTCCACAGAGGTGCGGAACTCGGCCTTTCGGGGCGATTCGAGGAGCAGCGCCGCCTGGAGGTAGACCAGCTCAGCTCCCGCCCACCCGCCTCGCTTCGTTGGGGCGGCTGGAGTGCTGTGGCCGCCGAGCCGGCCGACCCACTCCGCGAAACCGGCCTCCGACCCGAACGTGGCGAACATCGGGTGGAGGATAGCTTGACTCCAAACCCTGTATGTAGGGATAATGAAGCGCTTCACTATGAATCAGGACACCATGAACTACTCCAGCAAAGCGGCCGTACCGCGAGACATCGGTGGCGTCCACGAGCTCGCCCTCGACGAGGATGGCCGGCTCTTCAGCGTCCGGATGCGCGAGCTGTTCGGGCCCATGCGCGTCGACATGAGCGCGGTGGAGGCACTGGCGGCGCTCCGGATCGCCGGCCGGTTCCTTCGCCTCCTGCAGGAACGCTGGGCGGAGAAACACGGCCTCACGGAAGGCCGGCTGGGCGTGCTGTTCCGCCTGTACCGCTCGGGTGACACGCCGCTTGGCGAGCTGGCGGACGACCTCGAGTCCACCCCGCGCAACATCACGGGGCTTGTCGACCACCTCGAGCGCGACGGGCTGGTCGAGCGCATACCCGACCCCGACGACCGCCGCTCGGTCCGCGCCCGGTTGACGGAAGCGGGCCGCGTTCGCATCGAAGCCATCTGGCAAGAAGGCGTCGAGCATCAGCACGAGATCGTCGAGGGATTTGGCAAGGACGACCTGGCACAGCTTCGCCACCTGTGCCTGAAGTTTGTGGAAAGCGCCAGGAAGGAGCACGGGAAGTGATCACAGACGGACTGTCTCGGCGCCGCGTCATTCTCGCCACCGCCGGCACGATGCTGGCCCTGCTCCTGGCCGCGCTCGACCAGACCATAGTCGGCACCGCGATCCCGCGGATCGTGGCGGACCTCAACGGCCTCGACCGCCTGGCGTGGGTCACGACCGCCTACCTGGTCACGTCGACCACCATGACCCCCATCGCCGGCAAGCTCGGCGACCTGTTCGGCCGCAAGCCGTTCCTGCTCGCGGGCATGATCGGATTCGTTGCCGCCTCAGCCCTGTGCGGGCTGTCGCAGGACATGACGCAGCTGATCGTGTTCCGCGGCATCCAGGGCATCTTCGGCGGAGTCCTGTTCGCCACCGTGTTCACCGTCATCGGCGACCTGTTCCCGCCCGAGAACCGCGGACGCGTGCAGGGCCTGTTCGGCGCCGTGTTC
>DATINX010000310.1:0-1777 GCA_035473835.1 Candidatus Dormiibacterota bacterium
CGTCAGCGCGACACGCCGTAACTGGTGGGCGCGACTTCGAAGTTGCGGTTGCTCGTCGAGGCACATCGTTCCCCCGGCGCGAGGATGTCGGGGTTCATGCCCAGGCACATGGAGCAGCCCGCGTTGCGCCACTCGAAACCCGCGGCCTTGAAGATGGCGTCGAGGCCTTCCTCCTCCGCCACGCGCTTGACGGTCGTCGAGCCCGGCACCACCATTGCGCGCACCTTCGGATGCACGTGCTTGCCGGCGATCACGCTCGCCGCGGCGCGCAGGTCCTCGATGCGGGCGTTCGTGCACGAGCCGATGAAGACTCGGTCGATGGCGATGTCGGCGAGCGCGGTCCCGGGCACGAGGTCCATGTAGCGCAGCGCCCGAGCGTCGGTGTCGGTGTCGGAGCGCGGATCCGGCACGCGGCCGGTGACCGGAGCGACCTGACCAGGGTTCGTGCCCCACGTCACGTGTGGCTCCAACCGGCTCGCGTCGAGGTCGATCTGGTGGTCGAACGTCGAATCGGAATCCGAGGCCAGCGACCGCCACGCGTCGAGGGCAGCCTCCCAGGCCGAGCCCTTCGGGGCGTGCGGGCGGCGCTGCAGATAGGCGAACGTAGTGTCGTCCGGAGCGACCATGCCGGCTTTGGCGCCCCACTCGATGCTCAGGTTGCAGATCGTCATCCGGCCTTCCATGCTCAGACCGCGGACGGTCGAGCCGCGGTACTCGACGAGGTGGCCCTGGCCGGACGAGATGCCGGTGCGGCCGATCAGGCCGAGGACCACGTCCTTGGCGGTCACCCCGATGGGGAGCTCGCCCTCGATGTTCACGGCCAGGTCGCGGGCGCGCGTCTGAGGCAGGCACTGCGTGGCCAGCACGATCTCCACCTCCGAGGTCCCGATGCCGAAGGCCAGCGCGCCGAACGCGCCATGGGTGGAGGTGTGGGAATCGCCGCAGACGATGACCATCCCGGGCTGCGTCAGTCCGAGCTCCGGGCCGATCACGTGAACGATGCCCTGGCGCCGGCTGCCGATCTGGTGGAGCGGGATTCCCTCCCGCCGGCAGTTCTCGGCGAGCACGTCCATCTGCTTGCGCGAGAGGTCGTCGGCCGCGCGGGCGCCACCGCGGGTGGGGACGTTGTGGTCCATCGTGGCCAGGGTCAAATCCGGCCGGCGGACGTGCCTGCCGGCCAGCCTCAAGCCCTCGAACGCCTGCGGCGACGTGACTTCGTGGACCAGGTGCAGGTCGACGTACAGGAGGTCGGGCTCGCCCGGCGCCGTCCTGACAACGTGCGAATCCCACAGCTTCTGACCCAGGGTCGGCATCGGAAACGAACTGTACCGGCACCCGATGCTTCTCGGTCTTCCCCACACCGCATGCGACCTTCAGGCGCGGGCGGGAGCCCAGCTTTTCAAAGGCCGGGCGTCCGGTTTGTGGGTCAAGCACAAATACGCGGGGTCGGCATGGCCTAACATCCGCAGCAATGGACCGTCAGTCGCGCGTGCTCGTAGGCCTCCTTCTTGCTCTCCTGGGCCTTATTGGCCTTGGTCAGTCGGGGGCTCGCGCGACCTAACCCAAGTCGCAAAGAGATCGCAAAGCCCCCGACCGAAAGGCGGGGGCTTCTTGTTTGTAAAGAGCAAAGGGAGAAGAAAGTGACCGGAGCGGACATGGTGCTGGAGGCGCTGGAGCGCGAGGGAGTCGAGTTGATATTCGGCTACCCCGGCGGCGCCAACCTGCCCATCTACCAGCAGCTGCCGAATCACCCCAAGCTCAAGCACGTCCTCGTTCG
>DATINX010000311.1:0-14503 GCA_035473835.1 Candidatus Dormiibacterota bacterium
AGTGGCGGACGTCGCGATGATCGGCGGCTTCCAGGCCCTCGGCGCGCCCGGAACGTTGGAGAGGCTCAACATCGCCCGCAGCTCGGTGACAGCGCGGTTGTGGCCTTCGAGGTCCGCTTTGTTGACGACAAAGATGTCCGCTATCTCGAGGATTCCCGCCTTGATCATCTGCACGCCGTCGCCCAGGTTTGGCGTCAGCACGACGACGGTCGAGTCCGCGACTGCGGCCACCTCGAGCTCCGACTGCCCGACGCCGACCGTCTCCAGGATGACCGGGTCGAAGCCGAAAGCCCCGAGCAGGCGGATGGCCTCACGGGCGGCCAGCGATAGGCCGCCGAGGTGGCCCCGCGCGCCCATGCTGCGGATGAACACCTTGGGGTCGAGCGCATGGCGCTGCATGCGGATGCGGTCGCCGAGGATGGCGCCCCCGCTGAACGGCGAGTTGGGGTCGGTGGCGACAACGGCCACGGACCGATCTTGCTCTCGCAGGTACGTGACCAGCGCGTCGACAAGGGTCGATTTGCCGGTCCCGGGAGCCCCCGTGACGCCCACCACATAGGCCTTGGGCCGGTCCTTCAGCCCTTGCTCGAGCGTCCTGACCGCTGGATCGCGCTTCTCGACCAGGCTGATCGCTCGGGCGAGGGCGCGGACGTCCCCGGAGCGGAAGCGCTCGGCCAGGTCGGACTCGCTCAGCTCACTGGCCCAGCCAGCGCCGCGCGAAGTCGTGCCCGATCACGACCACCAGGCCATACGTCTGCTGGCCGCCGGCGGGCGCCGGGCTCGTCGGCGTGGCCGCCACGACGGTGGCGCCGAAGAAGCTCGAGAGCCATCTGGCGGTAAGCGGGAACTGACCATTCGAATAGTCGAGGATCTGGGTCTGTGCGATCGGGCGGTGGGCTACCGGGTCGGCGAGCTGCAGCCCCGTCGGGTCGAACATCGAAGTGACGCGGGTTTCGAGCCCGGCGAAATTGTTGGACCCGTTGGCGATCTGCACAGGCGCCTTCTCCGCCAGCACAGCCGGGTCGACGAGGACCGATGAGATATAACGGTGGATCATCGCGAAGCTCTGGTCATCGGCACAAAGCTGCGATACGTAGGCACCCATGCCGCAGTTGTACGAATCCAGAAGGTTTCCATCCGCCGCACCTGATGGCGCGGTGAGGGCGACGCGGATGATCGACGAGTCGGGCAGGTTCTTGCCCCAGTCGTAGATCGCGCGCATGTCGGACAGCGACATGTCGGTGTTGATGTTCTTCTGCAGCGCGTTGAGCAGCTGTGGCGCTTTTGAGAAGCCGTTGATGGTCGTGGCCTTCTTCTTGATCGCCTGCATGATGTCCTGCTGGCGCCGCGCTCGGCCGAAGTCGGATGCCTGCTGCGGCTCGATGGCGTGCCGCGAGCGGGCGATCTCGAGCGCCTGCTCGCCGCTGAGGTGCTGGCAGCCGGCCTTGAAGTGGATCGGATGGTATCCACCCGAGTAGTCCGGGTAGGAGATGTCGTCGAGGTTCGTGGTGAGGCAGACGTCGACGCCGCCCAGCGCGTCGACCATGTCGCGGAACGCTACGAAGTCCACCGCGATGTAGCGGTCGAACGTTAGGCCGGTCACCTTGCCGACCTCGTGCTCGGCGGCCAGGCCACCTCCGTCACGACCCTGGTACGCGGGTGCGACGCAACAGATGATGTTGACGTAGGGCACCTCGTAGGCCGCGTTGATCTTGTTGACCCATGTCCGGCTCGAAGGGTTCTGGAGGTTCATCCGCACGACCAGGTCGCGGGGGATGGAAACCATCGAGACGCGGTTGCTGGCCGGATCGATCGTGACGGCCATGATCGAGTCCGTCAGGTATGGCGCATCGTTTTCATACCCGCCGCGACCGAGCAGAAGAATGTTGACCTGCTGTCCGTGCTTCAGCTTGTAAGCGATGGTCCCCGGCGACGGCTCAACCGCCTGCACGACCTCACCGATCGGGTTGAAATGCCGCCCCGTGGTGGTCGTCACGAAATCGTCGATACGCTTGTAGGTGAGCGTTGCGGTGACGACGACCACCAGGAGCACGACGGCGGCAACGACCGCCGGAACCGACCGGGTCAGGCGGTAGGAGACGTTGTAGCGGGATCGCCTGGCCCTTGGCCTGGCCCTCTGCATGCGCACCGGGATTCTACCCTGCAAGTGATTCGTCTGGGATTAGCTCGCCAAGTCGCGGCCTTGGCGGCCGGTGCCAAGGAGCCGACGAGCACGCGAGGGAGCGCATCCGTCGATGCGTGACCGAGCGCGCGCAGGAGGCGACGCAGGCATCGGCGAAGCCCGGCCGACTAGGCCGATGAATTGGCGAGTGTTTCCCGGACGAATCACGCAAACGCTTTTGGAACGCTGCTCGCGGGGGCCGGGTTACGCGTGCCGCTCCGGCTGGGCTCTCAGCCGGTACTCGTCGTGCGGTTCCCAATCACGAAGAACAGGACCCAGAGCACGCTCGCGACAAACCCGACGATGCCGAGGATCAATCCCGCCAGCGCCAGGCTGCCGCCCCCGAGCGTGCCATTGCTCGCTGCGATGCGCTGCCGGGAGACGAAGCCCATGATCGCCGCTGTCGGGCCGAGGATCACGCCCAGGCACAGGAAGAAACAGACGAGACCCACGATGCCGCATATCAGCGATGCGATCGCCAGGCCGTCGTTCCGGGGCGAGGCGTAGGCCATCCCCGGGGCATATCCCATCGGCGCCGGCGGCACGTAGCCACCACCAGGCGGCGGCGGAGGCGGAACGAATCCGCCTCCTGGAGGGGGAGGCGGCGGAAGCGGCGGCCCGAAGCCTCCACCAGGGGGTGGGGGCGGCGCCGGCGGCACGAACCCGCCACCAGGAGGCGGAGGCGGCGGCGGGGGCGGGCCGAACCCGCCGGGCGGCGGTGGAGGAGGCGGCGGAGCGCTGCCACCTGGTGGAGGCGGCGGTGGCAAGTCCGACATCTGTTCCTCCTATTCCTCGTGCGTTACGGCGGCTGAACCCACTGCGAAGCTGCGGATGATCCACGCCTGCATCGCCAGCGCATATGCGGCGGTGAAGAAGATTCCGATGCCGCACGCGACCGCGCCCAGCGAGCCGACAAAGTTCGCGGCGATCAGCATAAGGCCCGCGATCAAGGTATCGATCGGATTGGCTCGACACCGCTTGATCACGTCGCCGATCCGCAGCCCGGCGGCGATACCGCCGCGATCCGTCGCGAGGACGATCGCGGGGAGCATGAAGTTGAGGACGAGGGTGCCCAGCGTGATGATGCTGAACGCGACCACGTTGAGGAGGATCGCAAGCGCGATCAACGCGGCGTTGCCGTTGCCGTGGCCCTGGTGGACGGCGAGGAGCAAGCCTGGGAGGTATATCACCAACCCGATGGCGATGAGGACCAGGGCGTAAATGAGCTCGACCAGGAATACTCGCGCGCCTCGCCCCAGATAGGTCAGGTTGGCCGGAGCCAGCCTCTCGTCTCCCGCGCGCAGCCGATCCATCGTGGCCAGCATCCAGCCGATGCCGTTGATCGCGCCGACGATCGGGATCAGGTAGATCAGCGCGACGATGATCAGCTTCTTGGCCCATTCAGGATCCCGGACCGGCCAGACGAAGGCGTCGCTGATGCGATCCAAGGGCCAGCCGACGCTATGCGGGAGGGCTGGAAACCATGACGAGGAAAACGACCAGCCAGATCAGTGTGACCAGCGCACCGACCGCAGTGGCAACGATGCCGAAGACCCAGGCTGTGAGCGCGAGGCTGCGGCCGCCGAGCGCGCCGTTCGATGCCTGGATCCGGTTGGCCGAGGATTTCCCCATGAAGTAGGCGATCGGCCCGCAAACGAGGCCGGGGATACCCAGGGGCAGGCCGAGCACCAGGCCCACCAAGGCGATCACGAGGGCCACCACCGCACGGCTGTCCACCGCCTGCGTCCCCGCCGGCCGCGGAGGCGGGTACGGAGGCGGCGGATGGTACGGCGCGATCGCCGGCGGCGCGGGCTGAACTGGTTGCTGCACGCTCACCTCAGCAGCGATCGTGCGATGACGACGCGCTGGATCTGATTCGTGCCTTCATAGATCTGCGTGATCTTCGCGTCTCTCATCATCCGTTCGACCGGATAGTCGGCGATATATCCGTAGCCGCCGAGTATCTGCACGCAGTCGGTGGTCACCTTCATCGCCATGTCGGAAGCGAACAGCTTGGCCATCGCCGCGATCTTGGTGAGGTCGGCCGCCTTCTTGTCGACCTTGGTCGCGGCGAGGTAGACGAGATATCGCGCGGCCTCGATTTGCGTCGCCATGTCGGCGAGCATGAACTGGATGCCTTGAAAGCTGGCGATCGGCTGGCCGAACTGGTTGCGGTCCTTGGCGTAGGCCAGCGCGTAGTCGAACGCGCCTTCGGCGATGCCGAGCGCCTGCGCGCCGATTCCCGGGCGTGAACGGTCGAGCACCGCAAGCGCGATCTTGAAACCCGCCCCTTCCTCGCCGAGCCGGTTGGCGGCCGGCACCTTGACGTCTTCGAACACCAGCTGTGCGGTCGGCGAGCCGCGAATGCCGAGCTTGTGCTCGAGCTTCGATGCCTGCCACGGGCTGGTCTCTCTTTCCAGGACGAATGCCGAGATGCCCTTGTGGTCGGCCTCGGGGTCGGTCTGCGCGAAGACGACCAGCGTGCCCGCCACGCTGCCGCCGGTGATGAACTGCTTGGTGCCGTTGAGCACGTACTCGTTGCCGTATCGCTTCGCTCGACTCTTCATCGCGGCCGCGTCGGACCCGCTGCCGGTCTCGGAAAGGGCGTAAGCCGCCACCTTTTCGCCTGACGCGAGTGGCGGGCAGAGCCGCTTCTTCTGCTCCTCCGAGCCCGCGACGAGGATCGGGTACGAACCAAGCGCCTGAACGGCGAGGATGAGCGACGACGTCGCGCAAGCTTTGGCGATCTCCTCGATGCCCATGCAGATCGTGACGCTGGAGCCGGAGATGCCTCCGTACTCCTCAGGGAACGGGATGCCGAGGATTCCGTTCTCGGCGAAGAGCCGCTCGATGTCCTTCGGATACTCGGCCTTCTCGTCGATCTCGGCCGCGCGCGGAGCGACGCGGTCTTGCACGAGCTCGCGGATCGTGTCCCGGATCGCGACCTGCTCCTCGGAAAGCTCGAAGTCCATCAGGGTGAGATTAACCGCAAGTCGAATGGCTTATGGCACGTAGCATGGGCGGCCGGGGTTGCCCCGGCCGCATCAAGCCCCGCGTTGCGTCTCCAAACGTTGCGAGGAGTAGATATTCGAAAATCCGAACCGCGGAAAAATGAGCAGCGGCGCGGTGCCGTGCGCCGCCCCGCGATGAGAGAAAACCGGCAGGTTTTCTCTCATCCCTGCAGCACTTCTCGTGCGATAACTATTCGTTGCACCTGATTGGAGCCTTCGTAGATCTGGAGCGCCTTCGCGTCGCGGACGTGACGCTCGAAGGGGCTGCCCGAGACGGCGCCCTCCTCCCCCGCGAGCTGGAGCGCGTCGAGCGCGACCTGCATGGTCGTGTCGGTGCAGTGCAGCTTGGCCATCGAAGCCTGGCGGGTGAACGGGCGCCCGCGGCTGCAGAGCCAAGCAGCGTGGTACGCGAGCAGGCGCGCGGACTCGACCCTTGTGGCCATGTCGGCCAGGGCGAACTCGTCGCCCTGCTCGCGTGTGCGCCCTTTGAGCAGGGTCACGGCTTCGTCGACCGCGGCGTGGGCGATCCCCAGGGCCTGGCCGGAGATGCCGATGCGGCCGGAGTCCAGCGCGCGCATCGCGACCGTGAAGCCCTGGCCCTCCGCGGCGAGCCGGTTGGCTGCAGGCACCACGACGTCTTCGAGCACGAGCTCGCCGGTCGGCGATCCGTTCAAGCCCATCTTTTTGAACACCTGGCCGACTCGAACGCCGGGAGTGTCCGCGGGCACCAGGAACGCGGTCACGCCCGCGGCCCTTTGCTCAGACCCTGTGCGTGCGAACACGACGTACAGGCCCGCGCGCCCGATGTTGGTGATGAAGACCTTCGTGCCGTTGAGCACGTAGGCATCCCCAGTGCGGCGTGCGCTCGTCTTCAACGATGCGGCGTCGGATCCCGAAGCGGTTTCGGTCAGCGCAAAAGCTCCGAGCAGCTCGCCCGACGCGAGTCGCGGCAGCCACCGCCGCTTCTGCTCTTGGGTGCCGAAGAGCAGGATTGGTTCGCTGCCAACGCTTGTATGTACATCAACGATCACGGAGGTCGACGCACATGCACGGGCCAGCTCGTCGATACACAGGGTGAAGGCAAGCGCGTCGAGCCCTGCGCCGCCGTACTCGCGAGGGATGAGAATGCCGAGCAGCCCCGCTTCCGCCGCGGCCTTTACTGCCTCATCCGGGAACCTGTGCCGGCGGTCGACCTCGGCCGCGAGAGGCAGCGCGACAGCCTGTGCCAGCTCGCGCACGCCGTCCCGAAAGCTCGCGTGCTGGGGAGGCAGATCAAAGTCCATTCGGACGCGCAACTACAATATTCGGTTCAGGCATGGAAGCAGGACCCAGATACCTCGAAGGCACAACAGTTGGCAGCGGTCGCGACATCATTGGGGTGCGCAGGGATCGGATCGCCGACATTATCAGCACCGGGCGGGAGATCATCGCCCGCGCGAAGTCGGAAAAGCTCCTTCCCGATACGATCACCGGGGCCACAGCGGCGCTGCTCGTGACGATCGCCGGCTACGGCGAACCTCTCTCCGAAGGGCAGTGGAGGGAGCTGGCCGGGGTGGTTGGTGGGATCATGCGCGACAGCACATATGCGGACTTGGCCCGGCTCAGGACGTTGATCACGCAGGAGCAGTTCTTGAACGTCGCACGCAACCAGGGTTACGGTCGGTTCATCCGCCGGCTCGACGACGGCCGGTGGGTATGTGAGCTCGCCCCCAAGCTTGAAGACCTTCCTGACGAGTAAGTCCGTCGGAGCGTTTTTCCGGTCGCGGCCGGTGCGGATCGCATCGGCCCTCGTCCTGGTTGTGACCATCATCAGCCCCGCCGCGGTCGTGTTTGCGGTCGTCTGGATCACACCGCCGGCGGTCACCCAGCCGCCTTCGATTCCGGTCGATACCGAACCGGCTCGCCTCCTCCCAGCGCCCGATGTCCAACAAGTCCCGCTGCCGGTGTCCACCAACATCTACGCGAACACGCTATCGGGCGTGGTGCCTTGTCCGCTGTGTGAGCTTCCGCCGCGCGTCTACGTGCCCAACAGCACCGCGGGCACGGTGGACGTCATCGATCCCCTCACGTTCAAGGTCATCGACCACTACGCGGTGGGATCCATCCCCCACCACATCGCGCCGGCCTGGGACATGAGCGCGCTGTACGTCGACAACGAGGGCTCGAGCAGCCTCACCGTCATCGACATCCACACCGGCCGACCGAGCGGACAGAAGATCAACATCCCGTTCCCGTACAACCTCTACTTCACGCCAGACGGCACGAAGGCGATCGACGTGGTCGAGCGTCTCCAGCGCATCGAGTTCCGCGATCCGCACAACGGATGGAAGCTTCTCAAGTCGGTTGCCATCCCTTGGCCGGGCGCCGACCACATGGATTTCAGTCCTGACGGCAGCTACCTAATGATCTCGACCGAGTACTCGGGAGTCGTCGCGAAGGTCGACACGGTGAACATGCGACTGGTCGGCTTCGTCCGCACAGGCGGCCTGCCGATCGACGTCAAGCTCTCACCCGACGGAACTCTTTTCTACGTGACCAACCAGGGCCTGAATGGAGTGTCCGTGATCGATCCCGCCGCCATGAAGGTGATTCAGTTCATTCCCACCGGGCGCGGGGCGCACGGGCTGCAGGTTTCGCGTGACACGAAACTGCTCTACGTGTCCAACCGCCTCGAAGGGTCGTTCTCCGTGATCGACTTCGCGACCCGCCAGGTGGTCGCCAAATGGCACATCCCCGGCGGCGGCAGCCCAGACATGCTCCAGCTGAACCCTGATGGCACCCAGCTGTGGGCGTCGGGGCGCTACAACTCGACCGTATACGTGATGAACACGATCTCGGGCCAGTTGCTGGCTCGGATCCGCGTCGGTTCGGAGGACCACGGCCTCACCTATTTCCCGAACGTCGGCCTGCACAGCCTGGGCCATAACGGTGTCTATCGGTAACGACACCGGTGTGCGGGTGTGGGAAGAACCCGTGCGCGGTACGTTCGGAGACCTCTCGACCCTTCGACTTCCCGGCCTCGAGCGCATGCGGGAAAACTCCCGCGGCGACCGCGCGCGGCCGCCGATCCACCACCTCACCGGCCTCACACCTGTCGAGTCCGGCTATGGGTTCTCAACTTTCAGGATGCCAGTAACGCCCTGGCTCCAGACCACGGTGCCAGGATTGGTGACCGGCGGAGTCATCGCATTTCTTTCGGACGGCCCGCTGGGCACTGCGATGATGACCGTGCTCCCGCCGCTTGCCTACATGACCACGTCGGACCTTTCGCTCAGCTTCCTGCAGCCGGCCACGCTCGAGAGCGGAACACTCGTTGGGCGGGCCCGCCTCATCCACAGCGGCCGCTCGGTGGCGTTATCCGAGGTCACAATCGAAGACAGCCTCGGCCGCCACCTGGCCCATGGCACCTCACGAGGATTCCTCCTCACCGCTCCGGGCGCTCCACCCGCGCCCTCGGAAGCCCCCCGCGAACCCGACTACGCGACTCCGGATCCATATCTACGGTCGGTCGCCGGCTCTCCGGTCTCACTGGACGACTGGAGCCGGATGACAGGCCTGGAGGTCCTTCGGCTGTGTATCGACGACAGGACCTACGCTCCACCGATCTATCGCCTGACAGGACTGCACCCGACCCAGGCCGAAGAGGGCACGTGTACGTTCGCGCTGCCGGCGAGCCCCTGGCTCGCGTCACCGTCCCCGGTCCTCTATGGCGGAGCGATCGCGCTGCTGGCCGACACTGCCCTGTCATGCGCTGTGATGACCATCAATCCCGCGGGCAGCTCGTTCGCGCCGCTCGACTTGAAGGTCAACTACTTGCGACCGGTCTTGCCCGATGGAGGCCTCTTGTCGGCGCGGGCCACGCTAGTGCATCGTGGGCGATCGATGGCGGTCGCCACCGCGGAGCTCTCGAATACGGAAGGCAAGGTGATCGCGATCGCGAGCTCCAGCGTGATGCTGCTTCCGGGGCGATCATGGAGCGAACTCGCGGGTTCCGCCGATCGCGACGTCCCGGACCCCGGCCAGCCCTAGATTCCGAGCAGGCGGGCGATCAGCATTCGCTGCACCTCTGAGGTGCCCTCGCCGATCTCGTTGACCTTGACGTCCCTCCAGTAGCGCGCGACAGGGTAGTCCTCCATGAACCCGTAGCCGCCGTGGATCTGTACAGCCTGGTCAGCGGCGCGCTTCGACGTTTCCGAGGCGTAGAGCTTGCACATCGCCGCCAGCATGCGCACCTCATCGGTCGTTTTCGCTCCGCCGTGCGCGTATGCCGTCGCCGCGCGGTAGACCATAGTCCGCGCCAGCTCGGTCTCCATCGCCATGTCCGCGAGCTTGAACTGGATCGCCTGGTGCTTCGAAATCGGGACGCCGAACGTACGGCGCTCCTTGGCGTATGCAAGCGAAGCATCGAGGCATGCCTGCGCGAGGCCCACCGACAAAGCGGCGATCGCGATGCGGCCGCTCATGAGCGTGTTCAGGAACTGCCTGTAGCCGCCGCCGCGCACACCGAGAAGGTTCTCCTCGGGCACCTGGCAGCCTTCGAAGGTGAGCGGGTGCGTGTCCGAAGAGTGCCAGCCCAGCTTTCGATATGACTCGTGGACGTGGTAACCGGGCGTGCCGGTCGGGACCATGATCGCGCTGATCTCCGGACTGCCGCGTTTGGTCTTGCCCGTCACAGCCGTCACCGTCACGCCCGCCGAGATATCAGTACCGCAGTTGGTGATGAACTGCTTGGCGCCGTTGACCACCCACTGTCCCTCCTCGAGGTCGGCACGGGTCTTGGTCGCGCCCGCGTCGGAGCCCGCTTCGGGCTCAGTCAGGCCGAAGGCCCAGAGCTTCTTGCCGGCCAAAAGTTCCGGCAGCCATCTCTGCTTCTGTTGCGCGCTCCCGAACTGGTGGATCGGCGCGGCACCCAGACAGACGGCGGCCTCCAGGGTGATCCCGACGCCCGCGTCCGCACGCGAGATCTCCTCGATCGCCAGGCACAGCGACAGGAAGTCCCCTCCGGCGCCGCCGTACTCCTCGGAGAAAGGCAGCCCGAACAGGCCGAGCTCGCCCATGCGGCAGACGACGTCGTAACCGAAGCTTTGCTCTCGGTCGAGCGCCTCGGCCGCGGGCGCCACCACCTCTCGGGCGAAATCCCGACAGAGCTCACGCACGGCGCGCTGTTCTGAGGTCAGCTCGAAGTCCACGGATGAAATCGTTGCAGATAGGATGCGGCGAGTGGGTGGCGAGCCGGCGACAAGAGTCGATGACGAATACAGCGCCGGAATGCGGCTCGCCACGAGCATCGCGAGCCTGGACGGTCCCAACGTCAATCCCAAATGTCACACGCGGCTCTACACCCACGGCCACAGGACGGAACGCGCGCTCGTGCTGCTCCACGGCTTTACCAACTGCCCGCAGCAGTTCGATGCGCTTGGCGAGCACTTCTTCGAGCTCGGCTGGAACGTCTTCATCCCCCGCTATCCACGCCATGGCTACTCAGACCGCCTGACGGAATCGCTCGCGGAGCTGCGCGCGGAGCATCTGGCCGCGCTGGCGAACCGTGCCGCGGCCGCCGGCGCCGGGCTGGGCGAGCGGCTCACTGTCGCTGGCCTGTCACTGGGCGGCGCGCTGACCGGCCTGCTCGCCCAGGAACATGAAGGCATCGAAAGGGCCGTTCTGATCGCTCCGATGTTCGGCTTGCAGCGTGTGCCCGGTCTTGCGCACCCGACGCTCACGTGGCTCGCCGCCTCGCTGCCTAACTTCTACATCTGGTGGGACCAGGGGCTGAAGGAAAAGATCGAGCCCGATTACGGCTATCCGCGATTCTCGACTCACGCCTACGCCGCGCTGCTCCAGACGGCGACGCGTGTTCTCAAAGCCGCCACTACGGCGGCGCCAAAGACCCGCTCAATCGCGGTCATCACCAATGCCTCCGAGCCAGGGCTCGACAATCGCTTCACCAAGCAGCTCGCCGACCGCTGGAGGCAGCGCGGAGCGACGGTGAGCGCCTATGAGTTTCCCGCGTCGGATCGGCTGCCCCACGACATGATCGACCCCGCCAACGCGGCGGAGAACACCGAGCTGGTCTACCCGGTCGTGATCAAGTCGATCCTCGGCGACACCTAGGCGAACCTCGCCGACATCTGGAACTCGAGCCGGTCCTCACCGGGCCGCACCGGCTTGGTATCTCCAGTCCTGCTGAATCCGTGGCGCTCATAGAGCTTCTCCGCATGCGCGTTGCCGTCGGCAACCCACAGAAGGAGCTGAGTGAAGCCGCGCTCGCGAGCCCACCCGATCAGCGCCATCACCAGCGAGTCGCCGACCCCTTTGCCGCGCGCTGCGGGAGCGACCCACACCGATGTGACATCGGCGGCTCCGGTGTAGGTTGACGGCCCGACGGCCGCCATGCCGACAGCCTGGCCGTCTGCTTCGGCCACGTACCGGGTCCGAGACACAACCGCTCTCCGCCACTCCTGCTCGGTTCGGTCTTTCTCGTGCTCCCAAGTCGATCCAAACGCGTAAGGCGCATCCGCCAACGCGGCCAGGCGTACGTCGCGGAAGATGGTCCACTCGTCAGGGCCCAGATGCCGGATTTCAGTTTCCGAGGACGAACACCTTCAACGCCCAGCTGATCGCAACCAGGCTGACGGCAAGGATCGTCAACAGGCGCCATTGGAACGACGTGATGTTTGGTGTCCACGTGCGGCCCGTGACCAGCCCGAACCCAAGGCCGCCGGTGCCGAGAACCGTCCCGGCAAAGAGCGCCGGCCCCAGCGGGTACAGGCGAACCGCGTCGGCCATGTCGCCTTGCCACATATAGGCGAACGACCGCGTGCCGCCGCAGAAGGGGCACGGGTGCCCGGTCAGGTAATAGAAGGGACACGGCGGCAGGGTGAGGTGAACGACATGCATGGCCCAAAACACCCGTGTGTACACGAGCCACAGGGCCAGGCCGCCGAACATCCCCAGATCGCGAAGCCGCTGCTCTGGAAGCGACCTGGTGATGGAGATCGGGAAGGTCATGGTCAGCGCAGCAGGCCGACGATGTCGTCGGTCGTCTCGGCGACCTGGACCCCGGCGGCCCTGAACGCCTCCTCCTTGCTCTTGGCCGTGCCGCGGTTGCCGGAGATGATCGCGCCGGCGTGGCCCATCCGCTTGCCCTCAGGGGCGGTGCGCCCCGAGATGAACGCCACCGTCTTCAAGCGGCTGCCCTTGCCGAGCAGCTCTGCCCCCCGCTCTTCGTCGCTGCCGCCGATCTCGCCGATGACGACCAGGTGGGTCGTCTGCGGGTCTTGCTCGAACAGCGCGATCACGTCCCAGAAGGTCAGGCCGAGCACCGGGTCGCCACCGATGCCGACGATCGTCGATTGCCCCATACCCGCGGCGGTCAGCGCCGAACCAACCTCATAGGTCAGGGTGCCGCTGCGCGAAACGAGGCCCACGTGCCCTGGGCTGGTGATGCGCTGCGGGATGATGCCGATCTTCGCCGCGCCAGGCGTGATCAGGCCCGGACAGTTCGGACCCAGCAGGCGCGCCCTTGGATAGCCGCGCAGGAAGTCCTTGACCTTGATCATGTCCTGGATCGGGATCCCCTCCGTGATGCACACGATGAGCTCGATCCCGTTGGCGGTCGCCTCCATGATCGCGTCGGGCGCAAATGGCGGCGGCACGAAGATGCCTGACGCGTTCGCGCCCGTGGCCCGGACCGCCTCGGCAACCGTGTTGAACACCGGGACGCCGAGGTGGGTCGTGCCGCCCTTGCCCGGGCTGGTGCCGCCCACCAACCTCGTCCCCATCTCCAGCATCTGCTCGGCATGAAACGTGCCTTCGCGGCCCGTGATGCCCTGGACGATGACGCGCGTGTCGGAGTTGAGAAGGATGCTCATCGGCCGATGGGAGCGTGGGTCTCCCCACCCCCGCTTCGCGGTACCTCCCCACGGGGAGGGGAGGTCAAAGCCACGATCTTCTGTGCGGCTTCCCAGGCACTCACGCCGGGCTCGATCCCATGCTCCGTGAGGATCGCGCGCCCTTCTTCCTCGCGCGTACCGCTGAGCCGCACGACCAGCGGCAGCTTCATTTGCAACCGGTCGCGGGCGGTGACAATGCCCTTGGCGACCTCGTCGCCGCGCGTGATGCCGCCAAACACGTTGATCAGAACACCCCTCACGCGCGGGTTCATGAGGATCACCGCGAGGGCGTTCTCGACCACCTCTGCTTTTGCCCCGCCGCCGATGTCGCAGAAGTTGGCCGCCTTACCGCCGGCGCGCTGCACGAGGTCGAGCGTGCTCATGCACAGGCCGGCGCCGTTGCCGACGATGCCGATGTCACCGTCGAGCGAGACGTATGTGAGCCCGCGCTTCTTGGCCTCGACCTCGTACGGGTCGCCTTCCAGCACCGAGCCATAGCGAGCCTCGAGCTCTTTGTGCCGCCAGGCTGCGTTCTCATCCGTTTCGAGCTTCGCGTCGCCGGCGATGACCTCGCCCTTCTTGGTGACCACGAGCGGGTTGATCTCGGCGGTCACGGCATCGTGCTCGGGGATGGCGCGGTAAAGCTTCTTGATGATGGCCGTCAGCGGCCTGGCAAGCTCGCCGAGCGAGGCCTCGTAGACGAGCTGGTTGAGCTCGAAGTCGAGCGGGCCGCGCCAGGGGTTCGGGTAGAGCCGGGCGATCGATTCCGGTGACTCGTCCGCCACCTGCTCGATGTCCATGCCACCCTTGGACGAGAGCAGAAGGATGTTGGCGCGAGCGTCGCGATCCACGGTGAAGCCGACGTAGATCTCGCGCTCGATATCGAGCGCCGACTCGCAATATACGAGCGGCACTTTGAAACCCTTGATGTCCATGCCGATGATCTGCGCGGCTGCGGCGCGCGCCTCCTCCGGCGTCTTCGCGAGCTTGATGCCCCCCGCCTTGCCGCGGCCGCCCACGGGGACCTGCGCCTTGACCGCGATGGGGCCGAGCTCGGCGCAAGCCGCCGCCGCTTCGTCGGGCGTGCGCGCAACCTTGCCCGGCGGGATCGCGATACCAAGCGATGCCAGAACCTCTTTCGCCTGGTACTCGAGCAGCTTCATGCGCCTAGGTAATGCTAAGGAGTCCCGCGCGGTCGCTGGTAACGATCGATCACCTACGCCCGTTCAGGATTTCACGTGATGAAGCGAATTGCGCTGGCTGTCCTTCCTGCGGTGCTTGTGCTCACCGCCTGCGGAACGATCGCCACGCCGATCGCGGCCACGACCCCGCAACCGACCGCCACACTGCCGGAAACATCACCCGCCCAAACGTCTGCGGCGGGGCAGGCCGGCAACGGCTCGGCGAGCCCGTCGCCG
>DATINX010000312.1:0-5720 GCA_035473835.1 Candidatus Dormiibacterota bacterium
GTGTCCTGTGTCTGGTAGCGACGAGCGTCTCCCACCAGGAAAGATGCTCCGCTGAACGCGGTGGCGGTCACGGACACGACGCCGAACGCGACGGCGAGTGGATCGAGGCATGCCTGCCACACCGGCACCACGGGCCCGCCGACTCCGACGTTGCCCGAAGCGATCGCGCCCAGTGCCGCGGCAAAGCTGAACGGCGCCAGCAGCGATGAGACGCCGAACACGCGCGAGGCGATCAGCCTGGCACGCGGGGTGACGGCGTACTTGCGGAACGCGAAGAACGCTCCGCGGAGAATCAGGCCCAGCAGGGCCAGCGCAAACAACGGGTAAAGGCTCAGGAACACCGACTCGAAAAGGAGCGGGAAGCCCGTCCAGCAGATCACGGCCGCCAGCACGAGCCACACGTTGTTCGCCTCCCATACCGGCGCCATGGCACGGTCGATAAGGGCGCGCACCTCGTCGGTATGCCGGAACCGCCCGGCCAGGAGATCCCAGATACCGGCGCCGTAGTCGGTCCCTCCCGCGGTGCTGTAGGCAGTCACCGCGAGCAGCAGGGCAGCCGCGACGGCGTCATCGACGAGGGCGTTCATGCCGGGCGATACGGCCCATACGGCGCTGCTTCCTCCGGGAGCGGCTCCTCCGCAACCCGGCCGCGGCCTTCGTCTTCCATGCGCCAGCGCGCCGAGAGCCGCAGCAGTCCGGCAATGAAGAAAAATGCGATCACGGCGTACACCACCAGAAGCGTGCTGAACATGACCCAGATGTACACGGGGTTGACCGGGTTCACAGCGTCCGACACGCGCATCAGGTTGTAGACGATCCATGGCTGACGGCCGACCTCGGTCGTGATCCAGCCGGCCTCGATCCCCAGGTACGACCCGACCCCGGCCAGGGCCGCCGCTCTGAAGAACCAGCGCGACCTTGGCAGGTCCCGATACCTGATCCACGCCAGGACATACCACAACGTGAGCAGGCAGGCGACCGAGCCCAGGGCGACCATGAGGTCGAACGCGAGGTGAACGAAGTTGGCGTCGACCACGCTGGGCCGATTGGTGGCATCGAAGGTCGACAGGCCGCGGACGACTGTATCCGGCGAAAAGCCGGCCAGCAGCGAATCCAGTGACGGGATGGAAAGCCCGAGCACCACCGTGCCGTCGCCGCGCAGCAGGCCCCCGATCACCTCTGGATTGTGGCTTTGGGTCGTCCAGGCCAGCTCCATCGCGGCGAACTTGGCCGGCTGCGATTCATAGACCCCGCGCGCGGCAAAATCGCCGACTACGACCTGGACCGGAGCCAGGATCGCGCCCAGCGTGAAGGGAACGGTGAATCCAAGGCGGTGATAGCGATCGCGACGGCCCCGCAACCAGCCCACCGCGTAGACCGAGGCCACCATGAACGCAGCCGTCATGTACAGAGCGATGATCAGGTGCCAGAACTGGTAGCCCAGAGCGGGTGTGAACATGGCGTTGAGCACGTTGACGTTGACCGGCCGCCCATCCGCGCCCAGCTGGAAACCGCCTGGAGTGTTCATCCAGGAGTTGGCGATGATCACGCTGAAAGCGCCGAGGATGCCGGCAGGCGGCAGGACCCAGCCCAGGCGGAAATGGACCTTCGGGGGCAGCCTGGTCCAGCCATAGAGATAGATGCCGATGAAGATCGCCTCCAGGAAGAAGGCGATGCCCTCGATCGAGAATCCGATCCCGAACACATCGCCGAACCGGCCCATCATCCGCGGCCACAGAATCCCGAACTCGAACGAGAGGACTGTGCCCGTGACCGCCCCGACCGCGAACTGCACGGCCATCACCACAGACCAACGGCGGGCCAGCTTCAGCGCCACGGGATCGTTCTTGCGCAGCCCAATCCCTTCCATGAGGACGGTGAGAAGCGGGAAGGCCACGCCAAAGGGCACCAGGATGATGTGGTAAGCGAGCGTGAACGCCATCTGCATGCGGCTGGGGAGCAGCGCGGCCGGCGCGGCCGCGGCGAGGACGTCCAGGGGAATCAGGGCTCCCATCTATCCATTTTTCCCGGCCAATTCCCGCAAATTGCCGGCGCCCCCAACGCCAAGTACAAATATAAATGGCTTCGCGGGCACCGATTAGTTTCGGTGGCCCCGGTTGTTATAGGAACACCGTGCCACCGATCGTGCTGTTTGGAATTCAGTTCACGCTCGCCCTCGCCGCCTACGCCCTCATGGCGCGGTGGTACGGCGCGCCCCGGCTGTCGACGCTTCCACGCGAGCTGGCCCTGGTCCCGCTCCTGTGGATCCATGTATTTCGGGTCGTGGGTGGGACGATCCTGGCTCCGGGCGCCGTCGACGCCGCGGTACCGCTCGACTTTCGCACGATGATCGGGTACGGCGACATGGTCACCGCGGGGTTGGCATTGCTGGCTCTGATCGCCCTGCGCGTCCGCCTCTCTTTTGCCATTGGGTTGGTCTGGCTTGTCCTCGCGGTCGGGCTGCTTGACACGGTGAACGCGATCATTCAATCCATGCGTTACAGCGTGTTTACGCATGCGCTGGGCGTGAACTGGGTGATCGTGACCATCTACGTGCCGGCCTTGCTGGTGAGCAGCGTTCTCATCTTCATCCAACTGCGCAGACCGGCGGCCGCGATCAAGCGGACCTAGACCTTGGGCGCCGGTTGCTCTCCCCGGAAGATGGCCGCGTTCCGCCTGGCAAACTCGTCGAAGCTGGTCGCGCGCCGCCCGATGATCCCTTCGATAGCGGGCGAGACCCGCGACTCCTTACCCTTTCGTCGCTCTGCGAAGAGCTCGGACAGCGCGTCGGCGGTGAACTGGGGTACTCCGGCGGCAAGCTGTGCACTCTTTGCATCTTCCGGCGAGACGTTCACGTAGCGAATTGCCTTGCCTGTGACAGTTGAGAGCTTCTCCGCAACCTCAGCCATGCTCAGTGCCTCGGGGCCGGTAAGGGGATAAGTCTTTCCCTCGTGCCCCGGCTCGGTGAGGGTTTTAGCCGCGACCTCTGCGATGTCCCTGATGTCAATGGAGGCGATCCTGGCGTCTTCCATCGGGAGAAAGAACGCGCCCCTGGCCAGGATCGCCGGCACCTGGCGAAAGTACGCATGCATGAACTCGCCTGCCCGCAGATGTGTGAATGCCATTCCCGACCGTTCCAGCTTCTGCTCGGCCTCGCCATGCATGCGGGCGAATCGAAACGGCGAGTCGGTGTCCGGCATGATTCCGGAAAGCTTGACCACATGCGTGACGCCGGCCCTTCGGGCGGCGTCGATGAAGTTCGACTGAACTTCGAGCATGGCCGGGTCGGAAGACGAGATGAGCATTGCCCGGTGCACCCCCCGCAGTGGCTCCGAGAGTGTCTCAGGGCGCTGCATATCACCTTCGACGATCTCGACATGTGGCAAGGACGAAAGTGCCGCGGCTCGAGTCGGGTTGCGCACCAGCGCGCGCACCGGAATACCCCTCGCCGACAGAAGGCGTACCAGCTCACCGCCATTCAGCCCGGTGGCACCTGTTACCAGGATCATGTAGCTGACTCGAGTGGCAATTCGAAGCGCGCAAGCACGCGCGGGTCGGTAAAAGCGTCGATCCGCGTTATCTGGCACCAATCGCTGGTAAGCACAAGCAGCGAGAAGAGGACAAGTCGATTGTCGGCCGGTTGCTGCAGGTAGGCGGCGAACGCGCTGTCGCCGTTCGCCTCAACCTCGAGCAATCGCATCGGCCCCATAGCGAAGATCGAGCCGGCGAGAAAGTCCCCGATGTGGCGCGCCCCGACAACCATCGGTTTGGGGGGCATGGCGAGCACGGCATCTTCGCGCAACAGCGCCATGAGTCCGACCAGATCCGCGGACTCCCAGGCTCGTACGTAGCGCTCGAGCAGGTCGGTCGGGTTCGTTCGACGGGCGCCAGCCGTGCCGGCAGGTTGACTTTGCGGGCCGTAGGTGCTGCGGAGAACGGCACGCGCGCGCTGCAGCGCACTGTTCACGGCCGGCACGCTCATATCAACCAGGGCAGCCACCTCAGCGGCCCGAAAGGTCAAGACATCGCGCAGGATGAGAACGGCCCGCTGACGCGGCGGCAGCACCTGGAGGACCCTCAAGAACGCGAGCGAGATCGACTCGTGAGAGTCGTACCGGCCCTCAGGTCCTGTCTCGGTCGCGGCTACACCGGTCAGCAGATCAACCGGACACGGGCTGACCGTGATGTCTGGTTCGACCTGATGGCGCTTGCGCGCCTCGATCGCATTCAGACAGACGTTGGTGGCGATGCGATAGAGCCAGGCTCGCAACGAGATCGAGCGTCGGAAGGTTTGCCGGCCCTGCCATGCCCGGGCAAAAGCGTCCTGAACGGCATCCTCAGCCTCGTCGATCGAGCCCAGCATCCTGTAGCAGTGGACCAGCAATTCGCGGCGATAGCCGGACGCCTCGTCCCCGAAAGCCTCGGCCGAGTCCAGGAGCATGGCCCACCCATAGTGATTCAATTCGCAGAAGTCGGCGTAACGGCGTATTACTGAGCGCAGGGAAGCTGAGGGGAATCTAGAAGGTTGACCAATCCGGTTTTCGAGGTCGTCCGGACGGTCCTGGCGGTCCGCGAGTTCCAGGGCAAGCCGGTACCCGATGAAGTCATGAGCCGCATCGTGGAGGCCGGCCATCTCACCGCCAGCGCGAGCAATGCTCAGCCCTGGCACTTCGTCGTCGTACGGTCCAAAGACGCCCTCGGCGACCTGGGCGCGATGGTGGCGACCGGACCCTACATCGCCGGCGCCGCCGCGGCGGTCGTCGTGGCGTATGAAAAGAACAACTCGACTGGGGTCTCCGACGCGAGCCGCGCGATCCAGTCGATGATCCTTGCGGCCTGGGCCGATGGAGTTGGCTCCAACTGGACCGGCTTCGGCCGGATGGATGGCGTCCGCAAGAAGGTCGGCCTGCCGAACACGTACGAGGTCCTCGCGGTCCTGCCCTTCGGCTATCCGAAGCGCAAGCTAGGCAAAGGAAGGAAGAACCGAAAGCCGCTGGCCGAGGTGGTTTCGTCCGAACAGTTCGGCACACCGCTCGCATGAGCGAAACGGCCGCTAACCGCTCCTGGTCGTGTCGGGCCGGAGCATCCACAGGCTGATGGCAATCACGATGAGTGCAACGACCGATTGCACCAGCTCGATCGACGCGATCCGGGTCGGCGGGGGGACGCTGGAGAAGTGGCCGGTCAGCTCGGCGAAAACCGCCGGGTAGAAAAGGATGGCGGCGACGATCGCCACAGCCGGCGCTCGGGGCGACCCACGAAACAGTAGGACGAGCGACACGATGCTTAACGCCAGGCCGACGAAGAGCAGGCCGAGGGTGACGAAGCCGACGCCTGTCACATGCGAAACCGGCCGCGTTTCGATGCCTGCCGGCGGCGTCAAAAGAATGTCCAGCACGACGTAGGCAGCAAGAACGAAGATGAGGGCTCGCGCCGGGTTTGTGAGATTCATCGCCCTCCTTTGCATCGCCTCAGAAGGGTAAGCGCTCATCCGGCTGGCCGGACGTAGTATTTCCAGCGCAGCTGCCGGCCATGGAAACCATAAAAAGCGACCTCTGAGACGATCGCCTGCACACTCACGGAGGATCAGCACGCTGAGGTGGAAGCCGCGTGGCGGCGACTTTTCCAAACCGCCCTCCTCTCGCGCGACCTCGTGCCGGGAGGCCTTCGCCTCACGGTTGCCGCGGGAGCGGAATCAGAGTTGAGACGGCTCATCGAGA
>DATINX010000313.1:0-23109 GCA_035473835.1 Candidatus Dormiibacterota bacterium
CGACTACCTCGGCAAGCCTTTCTCGATCGTCGAGCTCGCGGCCAGGGTGGGCTCGCTGCTGCGCCGGGTGGCCCTAGACAGCGCCACGGCGACATCGGACGGCTCGCAGCCGATCGCGTTCGGCCCGCTCGTGCTCGACGCAGTCGCCCATCGCGCGACGCTGGCCGGGGCCGAGCTCGACCTCAGCCGGCGCGAGATGGACCTGCTGGAGCTCCTGCTCCAGCACCCGGGCCGCACATTCTCGCGCGAGTTCCTGCTCGAGCGCTTGTGGGGCGCCGATTTCGATGGCCTCGACCGTGCAGTCGACACGCAGATGGTGCGATTGCGGCGGAAGCTGGGCGATGTCGGCGCCTGCATCGAGACCGTGTGGGGCATCGGTTATCGATTCCGACCAGAACTCAACATTTCCCAGACATAGTTTCGACACAACAACCGAATAGCTTCTCGTTGTCATGAAGCCGTCACAAAACGCGATCGGCCGGTGCCGTATGCAGTGGACTCCAACACCTTCGACTTGTCGCGCTCAGCCGCATTAACCGATAGGAAGGAAACGAAATTGATCGACACCATCATCGATGCCAAGGGCGTCTGGAAGAGATACGACGCCGGGAAGCACAAGATCGAAGCGCTGCGCGGGCTCGACCTCGTGGTGCGCCGCGGCGAGGTGGTCGCCATCATGGGCCCCAGCGGCTGCGGCAAGACCACTCTCCTCAACTGCCTCAGCGGCCTCGACGTGATCGACGAGGGCACGATCAAGATCGCGGGCCGCGACCTCAAAGACCTGACCGACAATCAGCGCACCGACTTTCGCGCCCGCGAGATGGGCTTCGTGTTCCAGACCTACAACCTGTTACCCGTGCTGACTGGAATCGAGAATGTCGAGCTGCCGATGCTCGTCGGCGGCGTCAGGCCGTCGGTCGCGCGCAAGCGCGCGCAGGAAGCGATCGAAATGGTCGGCGTCGGCGATTGGGGCCGCCACCGCCCGGCGGAGATGAGCGGCGGCCAGCGCCAGCGTTTCACGATCGCGCGCGCGCTCGCCACCAAGCCGGCGATCGTGTGGGCCGATGAGCCCACTGGCGCTCTCGACACCGAAACGAGCGCTGGGATCATGGACCTTATGGTCCAACTGAACCGGCAGAACGACCAGACCTTCGTTTGGGTCACGCACTCGGAAGAGGTGGGCGCGCTGGCGCAGCGGCTGATTCGCATGCGCGACGGACAGATCGTGTCCGACAAGCGCGAGTCTTCAATTCAGCTCGACGGCCAGGACGTCAACCACGCGGCACCGCTCCCGGCGAGGGTCGATTGAGCATCTATTTCGGCATCCCCGCGACCACGGTGGCCACGTGGATGACTGCCGCGGTGGCCCTGCTTCTGCTCGGCCTGCTGGCCTTCGCCGCGGTCAACCGCGTCCTCTTGAAGATGGCGCTGCGCAACATCCCGCGCCGGCGCGCACAGACGGTTCTCATCCTCTTCGGGCTGATGCTCGCGACCCTCATCATCACCGCTTCGCTTTCGGTCGGCGACACATTGAACTACTCGCTGCAGTCGATCCAGCTGAAGCAGATCGGCGGCCTCGACGAGGCGTTCACCCGTCACTCCGCGACGCAGTTCGTGCAGGGCGCGTCAACCGCCGACACCGAGTTCTTCACCGACGCACAGGCGGCGGACGTCATCGCGCGCAGCAAGAAGGATGCAAACGTTGCCGCCGCCGTCGGCGCGATCGCCGCATCCGGCTCGATGATCGACGTCAGCACGAGGCAGTCTTCGTCCGAAAACGTAGCGGTGTTCGGCGTGCCGCCGGACTTCGGCACCGTGTGGGGCCAGCTGCACAGCAGTACGGGCGTCAACCTGAACGTCGCCAAACTGGCGCCGGATGAGGTGTACGTCGGTAACTCCCTCGGCGACACACTCAACGCGCACGCGGGCGATCGCCTGCTGCTCTACATTGACGGCCACCTGACGCAGCTCACCATCCGCGGCGTGCTCGACACCGAGGTCAACCCGAGCATCGCCAACCACGGGCCGATCGTCAACTCCGTGCTGCTCCCGATCGCAACCATGCGTGCTGTCATGGAGCGCCCGAGCGGCTACAACCTCGTCTTCGTCCACAACCGCGGCACCGGCGGTTTCGACGACCTGGGACCTGGAGGACTCACCGGTGACGAGGTCACCCGGCACTTCCGGGTCGAGTTCACGGACCCGCAGGCAGCGACGGCCCTGTGGGCCTACCTGAACACGCCCGCGATCAAGGCCCAGATCGAAAAGATCCACGCGCAGGCCAACTTTCTCGACCCTGCCCAAGAGTTGAGCCGCCGGCTCCTCGTGGAGCTGAATCAGCCCACGGTCAGCGACGAGTTCAAGGCGCTGGCCGGCAACAGGTTTGTCGAGCGGGTCATGGCCGATGCCGTCGCCACGCAGGCCGCTGCGTCCGGCGGGCCGCAGGCGGCGGACACGGCCCGGCGCAACCTGTTCGAGCTCGTCGGTGCGCTGCAGGTCGACAGCACGGCGGCCGGCCAGCTGAAGACCCTGCTGAACCAACCGGACATCCAGGGACCGATCACCTCGCTCGCCCTCACCCTTCCCGAAGGGAGCCCGGTCAGGACCGCGATCACGGACCTGTTCGTCGAGTCTCAGCGACCGGAGCTCACTCCCAAGTTCAAGGTCATGGTCAGCAGCCCGGACTTCCAGGGGCAGCTGCGCCAGGCCATCGTCGCCATCGCGCCGTCGCAGCTGGCCGCCTATGACGACATCGCCGGCCGCCTGGACCTCTACGCGTACTCGGCGTACAAGGCCGACGCCGTCACGTTCGCCCAGACAGGTGGAGTGTTCATAACGGGCGCGCTGCTCGGGGTCAGCTTCTTCTCCATCTCGGTCGGCGTCCTGCTCATCTTCCTGATCTTCGTAATGCTCGCGGCCGAGCGCCGCGCGGAGATGGGCATGAGTCGTGCCGTCGGCCTCAAGCGCCGGCACCTCACGCAGATGTTCCTGTTCGAAGGCACCGCGTACACGCTCGCGGCGAGCGCGGTCGGCGTCGTCCTCGGCGTGGGCGTGGCGGCGTTGATGATCAACGTGCTGTCGACCGTGTTCAGCGGTTTCTACAAAGGCATAGCGCTGACGTTCCACGCTGAGCCGACCAGCCTGGTGATCGCGGTCTGCCTGGGCATCCTGCTCACCTTCCTCGTCGTCGCCTTCTCCGCCTATAAGGTCAGCCGGCTCAACATCGTCGCCGCGATCCGCGACCTCGACGAGAGCGAGCAGCGCGACTCGGGCATGGTCAGCATGTTCACCGCGCCGTTTCGCGTCATGTGGGTCGCCTTAAAGCAGCTGTTCCGCGGCCACCCGCTCGTCTTCCTCGGTCGGATCACGCTTGGCACGCTGGGAGCCATCCGCACTTTCTGGTGGGCCTTGTTTCGCCGCGGCCCGCTCACCATCCTGTTGGGTGTCGCCCTGGTTGCCATAACACTCGGCGACGGCGCCCAGTTCGCGCACATCGAGATCGTCTACGCGGCCGGCGTGTCGCTTGTGATCATCGGCACCGGCCTGCTGCTCAAGTGGATCCTGACCATGGCACATGTGCGCCCGCTCGTCGCGGGCCGGGCCGGCTTCACGCTTGCGGCGCTGGGCTTGCTCTTGTACTGGGGCCGCCCGTTCGGCCGCGTGGAGACGGTGCTCCATCTCGAAAGCGCGCTGCAGACAAAGCAGCTCGCGGGCGGACCCGAGGTGTTCGTGCTGTCGGCCTTGATGACCCTGCTCGGCGCGATCTGGCTCGTGATGTACAACAGCGACCTGCTCATCCGCGGCGTCATGTTCTTCACGGGTCGCATCAGCGGGCTGGCGGCGGTCACCAGGACCAGCATGTCCTACCCGATGTCGACGAAATTCCGCACCGGGATGGCGGTGGCGATGTTCGCAATCGTCACTTTCATCATCGTCTACATGTCCGTTTTCAAGGACGTGCTGGTCCAGAACTTTGCCCAGGTCGACACGGTCTCGGGCGGCTGGCAGATCGTGGCGGGCACGCCCGACAACAACTTCAACCAGACCACCAAAACCCAATTCCCGGCCAACGTCGCATCGCTGGTCCAGGGCGACCCCACCCTGGCCGGCGAGATCAGAGGCGTTGGCTGGGAGAACCAATCGGTAGGCGTGCAGGTGCAGCAGGTCAAGTCCGACGGCACCCTGTCCAAGCTGCAGCCGGACAGCGGTTACGCACTCCGCGTCGTCGATGCCGGCTACCTGTCCGCGACCAACTACGCGCTGCAGATTCGTGCCGCCGGTTATTCGTCCGACCGCACGGTTTGGGACGCGGTCCGCGACCATCCGGGATACGTGATCCTCAACGCGTCGAGCCTCGATGCCAGGACTAATGGTCCCGCCGATATCGCCGGCATCAAACCGACTGACGGTACATTCCGGCCTTTCCAGGTCCGTCTGCCCTCGCTGAGCCAGCCTCCCGGTGTGAAGGCGGCTCCATGGACGGTGACTGTGATCGGCTTCATGAAGTCCAACGCCCTGTGGGGTGGCGTGTATGCGTCAACCGACACGGCGATGCAGAGCGGCTACTTCGCGGCGCCGGGTGCAAGCGGAGGGCAATCGAGCGGTTCGTCCTCGGCGGCTCTCGCCAACCAGCTCCCGCTCCTCACTCCGACCGGCTTTTTCTTCGCGGTGAAGCCTGGATTCGACGTCAACAAGGCGCGCCTCGACCTCGGCCGGCAGCTGGTCCAGGACCAGCTCGAGCCTGTCATCGTTGCGGACCAGCTGGCGCAGCAGCTCAGCGGCATCCTCACGCTGCTGAACCTGGTCACCGGGTTCCTCGCGCTAGGCCTCGTCGTCGGAATCGCGGGCCTCGGCGTCATCAGCACGCGGGCCGTCGTAGAGCGGTTCCAGCAGATCGGAATGCTGCGCGCTCTCGGCTATCGCCGGTCTCTGGTTCAGCAATCGTTCCTGATGGAATCCAGCTTGATCGCGATCCTGGGTCTGATCATCGGCGCGCTGGTCGGCGTGTGGCAGTCATACCGCTTCTTCGTGGTCGACAAGACGTTCGGGACCATCTCGTTCAACGTCCCTGTGGTGCAGATCGGCCTCATCCTCGCCGGCGCCTACCTGGCCACGCTGCTCACGACTTACCTGCCGGCGCGCTCCGCCTCCCGTATCGCGCCCGCGGAGGCGCTCAGGTACGAATAACCAAGGTCCTGATGGATGAACGCCTTAGGGTTGGGCAGGTGTCGAAAGTCGAGCGGTTCGGCCCTGGCGAGCAAGCGACCGAGTACGAGCCAGGCGACTTCATCCTCACCCACCGCAACCGCCCGATCGCGGGTCTGATCAGCCTCGGCCAGAAACGGCGATTCCGCGGCCCCGACGCCATCTACGCGCACTGGAGCCACTGCGCCCTGATCGTCGAGAAGGACGGCAGGATCGTGGAGGCGGAATCGATGGGGGTGGTGAAAAGCCCTATCTCCAAGTACCGGGCCAAGGAGTACCACCTCGTGCGGCTGGGGCCCGAATTCACCCCCGAAGGCCGGCAGCAGGCCGTCGAGTATGCGAACGCGCAAGTAGGGGCCGCGTTCGGCTACCTCGCCCTGGTGGGCGCGTCGATTTACCTGCTGACCGGGCTGCCGGTGGAGCTGATCCGCCGCAACCATCAGATCTGCTCGGAGCTGGTCGTACGCGCGCTGCAGGCGGGCGGCATGCTGCTGGACGCGGATCCAGCCCTGACCCTGCCGGCCGACCTCGCGAAGAGGTTCGGAGTCCGGCCCTAACCGACCAGGTCGAGCGGCGGATAGAACGCGCCGCTCTTCGGATCCTTCAACGCTTCCGGGAATGTCGTGCCGTAGTCGCGCTCGATGTCACCGAAACTCCATGCCTGGCGCTTGTAGGTCCAGTTCTCCGGGCGAAGGGCATGGGCTTGTTTGAAGTGGACGAGCGCGTCCTCCGGGTGACCGTGCAGGGCAAGATGGTTGGCGAGCTGGAAGTGGGCGGCCGCCTGCATGTCGTCGGAGTCCAGAGAGGGAAGGCGCGAATCGAGCCGCTTTTGATCCATCACGTATTCGCTCTCAGGGCCTTTTGCGACCCAGTCTCGTACCGCGTTCAGATAGTCCTGGTTGATCGTGGTCTCGCCTGTCTCGCGATTCCGGCGCTGGGCGTAGATCGGGTCGCCGGCGCGAACCATCCGGCCCTTCTCATCGATCCAGAACGCGGAAGGAACATTGCGTACGTCGTATTGATCCGCCACGAGGAATTTCTCATCCACCACGCTTGGGTGTTGCTGGTGCGCGGCCTTCATGAACGGTTCGACCGCCGCATTGCCTTTGGCATCGCAGGCGATCGTGATCACCTCGAAGTTGCGGTCCTTCAGCTCCTCTCGCAGCTCCTGCCAGACCGGCAGGTCAAAGCGGCAGCTTCACCACGAAGCCCAGAAGAGAAGGAACACCTTCTTGCCCCGAAGCTCTTCCAGCGTGTGGACCTCCCCTGAGAGATCGGGCAGCGCGAAGTCCGGAGCGATCCGCGACGACAGCCTTGTCTTCCACTCCCAGCCGGCCGGGCCGAAGTACCAGACCGAGTTGTTGTCGTCATGGGCGACGGGCTGCTCGATCAGCCGCGCGAACTCGGTCAGGTTGAAGAGGGTTCCGGATGGCTCTTTGCGGATGAGCTGAGGCAGGCGTGCGTCGGGCACTGGAACGCAAATCTCGTCTTTGCAAACGCCCTCGGCCTTGAGCTCCCACCCGCTGGCGGCGGTCAGCTCCGAAAGGGACAGCCAGAGCGCATCGCCATCAACCTCGGCGCCGTCGACCCGCGCTTCGCGATCCGGATAGAGGACTGTCGCCGCCGCCACGTAGCTATCAACCGGCGGGAGACCGGGAATCGTCCATCCCCTTCGGTCAGGCTGCGCCTTGGGCAACCATTGGAGGCCATTCGTCGATGAACAGGCTCACGAGCTGCGGATCCCACTGCGTGCCTGCACCGTCGCGAAGGATCCCGATGGCGTCGTCGACTCGCAGGCCCGGCCGGTATGGTCGATCGTTGACCATCGCGTCGAACGCGTCGCAAATCGAGATGATGCGAGCAAGAAGGGGAATCGCGGATCCGCACAGCCCGTCGGGGTAGCCCTGTCCGTCGAATCGCTCGTGGTGGTGTCGGATGATCGGCAGGAGGTTGGATCCTGACCGCAACGGCGCCACGATGTTCGCGCCTATGGCGGGATGGGCTTGCATCCGCGACAGCTCGTGGATGTCGAGCGGACCATTCTTGAGGAGGATCGCCTCCGACACTCCGATCTTGCCAATGTCGTGGATGACCCCTCCGCGGTACAGGGCTTCGAGCGCCGCGTCGGGGAGTCCAAGCCGTTCGCCAAGATGCCGAGCGGACTCGGCCACGCGGCGCGTGTGCCTTTCGGTGAGGGTGTCCTTCGCCTCGACGGCGGCCGCGAGGGCGAAGATCACCTGTTCGGCGCTCTCGAGCGTGTCGTGGAGGGCATTCACGCGCAGGCACGCCCTGACCCGCGCGACAACGTCTGCCCGATCGAGCGGCTTGGCCATGAAATCGTCGGCGCCCCATTCGAGCGCCTTGACTCGATCTCCAGCCCGTCCCCAGGCGGTGATCATGACCACCGGTACGAGGCGGAGCTTGGGATTCGCCTTGATGCGCTGGCAGACCTCGTAGCCGTCCATGCCCGGCATTTCGACATCGAGGAGGACCACGTCAGGCCGCAACGTTTCCATCATGGCCAGAGCGGTCGGGCCGTCTGGGGCCGACAGCACGTCGCAGTCGACGCCCACCAGGTACGCCTCGAGGAGGTCGCGATTGGCCGGGCTGTCGTCGACCACCAGCACGGCCGGCGTGCGTCCGGTCGGCTGCTCCGCCAGGAGCGAAGGCCTGCGAAGGGAGGGGTGCCCCGGCTCGGGGGAAGCCGGGGCGGTCGGGGAAGGGGTAGAAGGCATGTTCATGCGGGCGATGCAGCCTGCCGGCGCCGCCGAGCCGCGGCGAAACCGATCAGGAAAAAGAGCAGGGCGATCAGCACTGCAAGAAAGAGCCACGGCAACAGGCCGATCCACGAGCCGGCCCTGGCTGACTTGCCAGAGCTCAGCCCCGTCAAGTTGAGCGCTCGCCCGGACTGCATGGTGGAGCTGCCGGCGAGGCTGTTCCCAGCGCTCATGGCGGCCGCGTGCGCGCCGCCGGAAGCCGATGTTCCCAGGGTCCCCTGCGTGCTGCCTGAACCTGAGCCGGCGGCTGCGGAGCAGTCCGTCGCGGTGGAGCTGCCTGCCGTGCCGACCTGGGCGGGCTGGGCGCCGAAGCCCTGGCCGCCGGCGCCGGCCTGGCCGCCGCATGTGCTGCCGTTGGCGGTTTGCCCTTGCGCGGAGGCCCCTGATCGTTTGGCGGACAGGGTCGCCGGCTGGCCGGCTGCGTTTCCGGACGCTGAAATCGGCTGGGTGCTCCCTGACGATCCGGGTACGCCCGGGTTCGAATCAGCGCTCACTCCCGGACCGGCGATGACGAACAGGGCCCCGATCGCCGCCACTGCCGCGATTTGCTTCAACCTCACCATGTCACAGGACCTCCTCCCACCTTGATAATCTCCAACCTAGGGTTTGTCGGGTCATGACCCACTAAACACTAGTGAACCGAGTTTGTCAAGTCCTGAGGTGGACGTGTCCTGTGGTCAGGCTGGAATTCGGCGGCGACGCGGGTCTCCGCGGCTCTCGGGGTGAAGGTTGCTCATCCCCTCACGTCGCGCCTTGGCGTCATACAGCTCGCGGTCGGCGCGCCCGAGCAAGCTGACAACGTCGTCGGAGCGGGCCAGCTCCCCCAGGCCTACAGAGAAACTGAAGCCGGCCTTCGCCGCCTCTGCCTGGATCTGGCGCATCTTCTCGCCACCCGCGTCCATGGGCGTGTCGGGCAGTACGCACACGAACTCGTCGCCACCGTACCGAAGCACGAGGTCCTGGCCGCGAAGCCCGGCTTTGAGGGCTGAGGCCAGGCCCTTGAGCAGCTCGTCGCCGGCCCTGTGGCCGCGCATGTCGTTGGCTCGCTTCAGCCCGTCGACGTCAACAAATGCCACCGTCAATGGGCTCTTCTGCCGCCGTGCGCGGGCGATCTCACGTTCCGCGGCGGCGATGCCGGCCGCCCGCCGGAACACGCCGGTGAGGTCGTCGAAAGCGGCTTGCTCGCGCAGCTTGAACAGGCCTTCAGTGGTAAGCGAGCCGAGCTCGCGAGGGCTGAGGCCAAGGTCGGCAGCCAGCGCCAGCCTGACCTGCGCGTCACGTGCTTTCCGCGCTTCGACCCACGTTCTGCCGAATACGAGCGCCCAGATCGCGAGCAGCAGCGGCAACACCGCGAGCGACACCACGAGCGCCACGTCGAACGGCGAGGTGAGAACGATATTGGTGAACGGGATCGGCAGCCCACGGACTGGCTGTCCGCCGCTTGGTCCACCGGCGCCCGACGTGCCTCCCGCTCCGCCGCCGCCCCGAGCTGCACCCGGCGGGGCAGGCGATGGCGACGCGGAGCCACCGATCGGCGGCACCGACGGAGTCGGCGAGAGGGTGACCGGGAGGGTCGGTGATGGGATCGGCAGCGATGGCGAAGGAAGGGGAGGTTTTGCGGAGGGCAGGATCGAAGGCACGCTCGGCGACGGAAGGGGCAACTTCGGCGTGGCGACCGGAAGACTGGGCAAAGCGGTCGGAGATGGAAGCGGAAGATCGGCGGCCATGGAGCGCGACGCGGAGCTCGCGCTCAAGGCGGGGGCTGCGAGGAGGGCGCAGGCTGCGGCGGCACCCAGGCCGGCGAGCGCAATACGCACGGGTGATGAATGGATGGCTTTCGCCCTGGCGCGCTGCAACGCTATCCGATTCATCGTGTGCTCTTCTTGCGGGGCGCCTACTGTTTCAAACGGCGCCTGTCAAGTCAATCGATTAACGAAAGAATCATTTCAATCTTGCATGGGTCATATCCCGATAGACCCGACAAACTCGCTGAGATTGGCTATGCTGGCGTCCATGGCGACCGACATGGAACGAGCCCTGGGAGCGCTTAGAGACTTCACGCGACGCGACATCCTCCTCCGTTTCTATGCCGATCGGAAGGTCCGCAGCGTCGACGAGGTGGCCAAAGCGGCGAACGTGCATCGTTCGGTGGCGTTCGAGCATCTGGAGAGACTGGTGTCGCTCGGCTACCTGCAGAGTGAGCGGCGCCGAGGCCTGCCCGGCAAGCCCGCCAAGATCTACCGCCTGACCGCTGGACCGGTCCAGATCAGCCACCCGATGAGGCGGTATGACGTCCTCGCGGAGGCCTTGGCTCGATCTTTCCAGGCGCTCGGCGACGGCGGCAGGCTCGCGATCAGGGAGGCCGGCCGGGTCTACGGGGCGGGAATCGCACACCCCGGAGCTCGCTCGATCTCGACGGCGATCGAACCCCTGGCCGAGATGGGCGGCGAGTATGAGGTCGGACCGGGCGGCAGCCTCGAGTGCGGCAACTGCCTGTTCGCCGAAGTCTGCCGGCGCGCGCCTATCATCTGCAGCTTTCACGCGGGCTTGCTGGAGGGGCTGATAGAGCGATCCATGGACCACGCCGCGGTCGAGTCGATGGGCCAGCGCGCTCCCGACGGCTGCGCCTACATCGTCTCTACCGGAGAACGCTCTGACTCAAATGCCAGGGCAGCTCGGCACGCCTCCTAGCCCAGAAGCAGGTCAGGCCGCGCCCAGGCTTTCGATGACGGGCATCTCCGCCACAAAGAGCTCTACCAGCTGCGGGTCCCACTGGGTGCCCGCGCCGGCGCGCAAGGTCGCGATCGCCTCGTCGACCGAAACGCCGGTCCGGTACGGCCGGTCGTTGATCAAGGCGTCGAAGGCATCGCAGATGGAGATGATTCGTGCCAGGAGCGGGATGTCGGAACCCCTCAGCCCGTCCGGATAGCCGCGCCCATCGAAGCGCTCGTGATGATGGCGGATGATCGGCTGCAGGTTCGATCCCGTCTGCAGCGGGGCCACGATATTCGCCCCGATCTCAGGGTGCTCCTGCATGCGGTGCTGCTCCTCGACGTCGAGGGGACCGCATTTCAGCAGGATCGCTTCGGAGACTCCGATCTTCCCGATGTCGTGGATGATGCCGCCTCGATAGAGCGCATCGAGGGCGGAGTCGGGGAGCCCGAGCCGCATGCCAAGGTGACGCGCCGACTCGGCGACGCGGCGCGTGTGCCTTTCGGTCACGGCGTCCTTCGCCTCGACCGCCAGCGCCAGTGCGAAGATCACCTGCTCCGCGCTGTCGAGCGTGTCGTACAGCGACTTGAGTCGAAGCGACGAACGCACGCGGGCGACCAGCTCAGCGCGTTCGAAGGGCTTGGTCATGAAGTCGTCCGCACCCCATTCGAGCGCCTTGGCTCGATCGTTGGTCTGACTGCGCGCGGTGATCATCACCACGGGCAGCAGCCGGAATCGGGGCATGGCCCTGATCCGCTGCAATACCTCATAACCGTCCATCCCCGGCATCTGCACGTCGAGCAAAACGAGGTCGGGCGGATCGGCTTCGATCATCGCCAGCGCGCTCGGTCCAGTGGACGCGAAGCGAACCTCGCACTCGATGCCGTTCAAGCACACCTCGATGACCGTCCGGATGGCCCTGCTGTCGTCCACGACGAGCACGACCGGCCTCCTGTGGGAGGAGCTCATGGAAACAGCCTATCCCTCCTGGCCGGCGCTCGTGGGGGTGGAATACTGGTCCGATGAGCAACACACCAATCAGGATCGTTCCGCTTCACCCGGGGCCGGTCGCTGCACCGCCAGCGCGAGCACAACTGACATATCGAGGGGGTCCATTGCTCACGGCGGTGGAGGTGGTCACCGCCTTCTGGGGCGCGGACTGGCTGGCCGGTGACGCACCGCTGCTGACGCAGATCAACGACTTCTTCCTCTACATCCTGAACAGCCCGCTCATGAGCCAGCTCGGCGAGTATTCGGTGCAGAACCAGACGATCGGTCACGGTTCACTGTCTGGGACCGCGGTCATCACCGACCAGGAACCGCCCGCCCTCGTGACCGATGTCCAGATCCGCACAGTCATCCGGGCCGAAATCGCTAAGAACACCCTGCCCAAACCAACCGCCAACAGTCTGTACTTCGTATACCTCCCGCCCGGCGTCACCGTCGACATGGGCGGCCAGCAGTCGTGCTCGACGTTCTGCGGCTACCACGATGCCATCGGAGGCAACATCTATTACGCGGTGATGCCCTATCCGAATTGCTCCGGCTGCGTCGGCGGCATGCACGAGCTCGACGCGCTCACCTCGACGAGCTCGCACGAGCTTTGCGAAGCCGTCACGGACCCTGTGCCCGGCCAGGGTTGGTACGACGACACCAACGGGGAGATCGGCGACATCTGCGCGTGGCAGACCAAGAAGATCGATCGCTGGACGGTGCAGCTCGAATGGTCGAACCAGAAGGGCGCGTGCGTCTAGATGGCATTCGCGACGCCGATCGAGCACGTGGTCATCGTCTTCAAGGAGAACCACGGGCTCGACAACTACTTCGGGACGTTCCCCGAGGTCGACGGGATGGCCATGGCGCACAGCCCCAATCCGCCCCCGAGCGACCCCGATCACCGGCATCCTGCATGGCTGACGCGTGCGACGACCGCGCCGCGCGTGCAGTTCCTGGAATCGGACATCCCCATCTACTGGAGGTGGGCCCGGTCGTTCACGCTGTGCGATTCGTACTTCACCGACGTCGCCGGTCCATCGAGCCCCAATCACCTGATGGTCATCGCGGCCGACTCCCCGATCATCGAAAACCCCCACCCCGCGCCTCTCTTCGATCTGCCCACGCTGCCGGCGCAGCTGGACAACGTCGGCTTGAGCTGGGCCAACTACGGCGGCTACGCGTTCGACTACTTGAAGTACACGGCCGGCAAGAACAAGTTCACCTCCGATCAGTTCGCCATCGACGCCGCGGCCGGAAAGCTGCCCACCGTGTCGTGGGTCTACGCCGACGACACGCTCTCAGAGCATCCCGCCGATACTGCCGCCCAGCGACAGGCGGGCGCCGGCAACGTCACCAAGGGTTCTGAGTGGACCGCCGCGCAGGTCGCCGCCATCGTCAAGGGCGGTCTGTGGCCAAAGGTCGCCATCTTCGTCACCTGGGACGACTGGGGCGGATGGTACGACCACGTCAATCCTCCCGAGGTCGAGAAGTGGACTGATGGAACGCAGTTCCGCTACGGTGGCCGCGTACCTTGCCTCGTGCTCAGCCCCTACACAAAGGCAGGTTTCATCTCACACGCGCAGCATTCGCACGTGAGCCTGCTGCGGTTTTGCGAGAAGGCCTTCGGGTTGCCGTCGTTGAATGCGCGCACCGCAGCCGACGACGGGATGGCCGACTGCTTCGACTTTCAACAAGCGCCGCTACCGCAGCCCGCGTGAAATCCATTCCGCTCGGCAGTGGAGCGTTAAGAGTGGTTGTTCAGCGAACGTTTGTTTGGTAAAATTGAAGCGTGGAATTTGCCGGGGTAAGCATCGAAAACCAGGGCATGGCCAAAGCCCTGCAAGACGAGATCTGCGAGAGCTCTGCGCATGCCCATGCAGCAATGGCGAAGGTCGCGATGGCGTGCGCCAGGTTCGACGAGATCGGTGGCTGGTGCGACGGAGGCATCCGGTCCTTTCCCCATTGGCTCGCGATCAATGCCGGCTTCGACAACCGCACGGGTGGTCAGCTGCTGCGGGTCGGTCAGGCCCTGACCAAGCTGCCCATGATCGCCGAGGCGTTCTCCGCCGGGCGGCTCTCATTCGACAAGGTGCGGCAGGTGACCTGGGTGGCGACGCCCGCGACCGAGCAGATCCTTCTCGAGATCGCGCTGGGCGCGTCGGGCGCGCAGCTGGAGAGGATCTGCTGTGCGCTTCGCCGGATCGAGAAGGCCAGAGCGCCGAAGCAAGCGGATTACCACCTTCGGTTGCGAGGCCTCTGGACTGGCTGGGATGAGGACGGAATGCTCGAGCTGAAGGCAAAGCTCACGCCTGAGGACGCGGCGGTATTGCAGGCAGCGTTGGAGTCGATCACGGGCTCGCGTCCTGTCCCACCGCCGATTGGGGAGGGCGCCAGTGACCCAGCGGACGACCGCTGGGCGGCGCGCCGGGCGGACGCGCTGGTGGCGATGTGCGAAAACGTTCTGGCCGGCGGGGCCGACGGTCTCGTCAAGTCCGGCGCCGCGACCCAGGTGGTGGTGCACGTAGATGTTGGCATCCTCACTGGCGAGTCGAGTGACGGACGCTGCTATGTCGAAGGCGGTTCCCCGCTGTCGACAGGGGCCGCCCGCAGACTTGCCTGCGATGCCGAGGTGGTTGGTGTTTTCGAGCGCGACGGATTGCCGATCGATGTCGGGCGCAAGCAGCGTCTCGCGACCGATCGGCAGCGAGTGGCGCTGGGTATCCGAGATCGCTTTTGCTTGTTTCCTGGCTGTGGCGTGCCGGCGCATCGCACGGAGGTTCATCATCACGAGCATTGGGCGTCAGGCGGCGAGACGAATCTCGCCAACCTCTTGCTCCTTTGCGGTTTCCATCATCGGCGTCATCACGAGGGCACATATCTGATTGGAAAAAGGGCGGATGGCTTCGCCTTCGAAACCAACGACGGCATGCCGATCAGACCGCCGGCGCGGGATCCAGTAGTACTTGAACGCGAGCCGAGCATCGGCCCGCTAACGCCATGGTCTCAATGGGGTGGCGAACGGATGGATTTCGGCTACGCCGTGAGCGTGATCGCGGACTCCTGTGAGCTCGCTGAGGCCAGGGCGGCCCCACCGAGCTGACGACCCTCCGCGCCGCCTTGAACGAAAATGGGCGGTGCCTTGGCGAGAGAGAGCGACGCGGCCTGGTTGTCCACGGCTGAGATCGTAGGCATGGTGGGCCGCGGTGAGTTGGCCCAGCAGGCGGTCGCACAGGCTCACCTGGCCACCATCGAACGCCTCGATGGGCGCATTCACGCGTACATCCACGTGGACCGCAACACGCGCGCCTTGCCCGGATCGCTGTCGGGGGTGACGCTGGCGGTCAAGGACAACCTGCCCGTGGCGGGCATGCCGTGGACCGAGGGCAGCGTCGTGTGGCGCGACCGCATCCCGGATGCGGACACGGCTCCCGTGGCACGCGCGCGGGCGGCCGGTACCGCCATCCTGGGGAAGACGAACCTGCCGGAGCTGGCGGCGGCGGTGGGGACGACCAACGCCATCTTCCCCGCCACCAACAACCCGTGGCGGGATGGCATCACGCCGGGCGGGTCCAGCGGAGGCAGCGCCGCCGCCGTGGCCGCGGGGATGGCCACGGTCGCGATGGGCACCGACATGGGCGGATCGATTCGGATCCCGGCTTCGTGCTGCGGCGTAGTCGGGCTGCGCCCATCACCGGACCGCGTGTCGTGCGAGATCGCCGACCCGGCCGGCCTTTCGGTCGTCGCGCCGCTCGGACGAACCGTCGCCGACGTGAGGCGCTTGTTCTCGGTGATGGCGCAGTCGGCAGACGATCCGCCGCCGATCGCGAAGGCCTTCCGCATCGGCGTTGCCGACACCACGGCCCTCGGCATGGACGCCGCCTGCGTCGACGCCTGCCGGCGGGCAGCCGATGCGCTCGAGTCGGCGGGCCATCGCGTCGAGCGGATCGCCTGGTTCTCGGACGCCGTGGCGGCCGGGTACGGGATTGTGCGGCGGGCCAGCATGGCGTCGTTCCCGGCCGACCCGCACAAGTTCGCTCCGGGAATCCGGAGGCTCGTCGAGGAAGGCCGCGCGCTCAGCGCGAACGATTACTTCCGCGCGTTCGAAAGCGCGGCAGCCGCTGCTTTCGAGGTCGTCGTCAGGCCGCTGCTGAACGACTTCGACTTCCTGCTCACCCCCACCCTCGGCCTCGTGCCCATGCCGATCGAGGCCGTACCGCCGTTTCTCAGCGAGCCTTACAGCCGGTACATCCAGTTCGTCCTGCCGGTCAGCTTCGCCCACACGCCCGCGGTGTCGGTACCCGCGGGACTGCATGACGGGCTGCCCGTCGGCGTGCAGCTCGTCGCGCCGTCTGGCCGTGAATCGCAGCTGCTCGCGCTCGCGGAGCAGCTCGAGGCGATGCCGGGTTTCGGATACCAACGCCCGCCGGGCTTGGCTTGATTTGGTGGGGAGATGGTGATTTGAAGGCGCAAAAGGTCGAAATGATCGTCTGTCCCATGGCCTCTCCGGCCGACACGTCCGGATTGCGAGCGCTTGCCGACTCGGGAAAGATCAAGGCCGACACGCTCGTCGCGCTGGTCGGCAAAACGGAAGGCACCGGCGCTCACGACGACTGGGGCCGCGTGTGGGCGGACGTCGCGCTGCGCGAATGGACGGGCAGGCTTCTGGGCATCCCCGCGGACGAGGTCGCCAAGCACGTGATCTTCGTTTTGTCCGGCGGCTGCCCGGGCGTGATCACGCCGCACATCGTGGCGGTCACGCGCGAGTGGGTCGAGGTTCCGGATGAGGGCGCCGGTTCCGGCGGAGAGAAGGCGTTGGTGGTCGGGCGCGCAGGGTCCGACCCCATGGCGCCCGAGGAAGTCGGCCGCATGGGTCAGATTCGCAAAGTGGCCGCCGCCACGCTCCTGGCGATGGCCGACGCCGGGCTCAGCGATCCCAAAGACGTGCATCTCGTGATGGTCAAGGTCCCCGGGTTGACGACGGCGACCATCAAGGACGCAGAGTCGCGTGGTAAGTCGGTCGTGTCGCACGACCTCACGTTTGGGCCGGAAGGTGCGGGCGCCTACGCAAACGACGCCGCCGCCCTCGGGGTCGCCCTGGCCCTCGGCGAGGTCCCGGAGTCGCTGCTTTCGGACGGCATGGTGCGCCGGAACTGGGACCTCTACTCGGAGGTGGCGATGACCTCCTCGGGTGGAGAGAAGCGCCACGGCGAGGTCGTCGTGTTCGGAAACTCCGACAAATCACAGAGCAGCATGCGGATCGGCCACGCTGTGACGCGCGACTTCATCGACGCCGAGGGAGTGAGGAACGCCCTCCGCTCGGCGGGCCTTCACTTCCAGGGTGGACTGCCCGATGAGGCCGACCTGTCGCGCCTCGTTCACGTGTTCGCCAAGTCGGTGATACCCGGCAGCGACCAGATCCGCGGCCAGAGAATCACCCTCCTCGACGACGCGGACGCGTACCAGATCGGCAAGGCGCTCGGTGGAATGCTGGTCGCGTCGGTGACAGGCCGCACCACGAACTACGTGAGCGGCGGCGAGCGCAACTCCCACCAGGGTCCGCCGGGAGGAAACATCGTCGCCGCAGTGGTCAGGACCGAGTCGTGACCAACTCGTAGAGCTTCAGGGGTGACAGCGGCATTTCGTTGATCGGCACCCCCAGCGCTTCCTCCACCGCCGACGCGATCACGGCGCCGACCGGGATCACCCCCGCCTCGCCGGCTCCTTTGATGCCCAGCGGGTTGAGCGGCGATGGCGTCTCGATGTGGTCGATCTCGATCGCGGGGATCTCGGTCGCGTACGGCATCAAGAACTCCATGAAGGACGCGTTGCGCAGCTGACCGTCGGCGTCGTAGGCGAGGCGCTCGTAGAACGCGCCGCCGATTCCCTGCGCGACTCCGCCTTCGATCTGGCCTTGAACGACGAGCGGGTTGATCAACCGTCCGCAGTCGTGGACGACCACGTACTTGAGGATCTCAAGACGGAACGTCTTGGGGTCGACACGCACGTACGCTGCATGGCAGCCCGCGGCCCAGGTCGATCCGGTCGTGCTGTAGTAGCCGGTCGCCTCCAGCCCCGGCTGCTCGCCGACCGCCAGCGGGGGTCCCGGTCGAGGCCTGGGAGTGAACTGCGTCGCCGCCTCGGTGCCGCCGCCGAACGCATACCGCATCGGGTTCGCGTGCACCGCCACCGCGGCGAGTGGGACGCCGCGCTCGGGCGAGCCTTTGACGCGCACACGGCCGCCGGCCAGCTCGAGGTCGGCGGGGTTCGCCTCCAGCAGGTCGGCCGCTATGTGCTTCGCCTTCTCGGCCACCATCCCCGCCGCCACCGCCATTGCGTTGCCCGCCATGACAGCTCCCCGCGAAGCGAACGTGCCCACCCCCCACTGAAATTTGCGGGTGTCGCCGCTCGTCACCTCGACGTCCGCAACGTCGACGCCCAGCGCGTCGGCGACGATCTGCGCCCACACAGTCGCGTGGGCTTGACCCTGGCTCGGAATGCCGGTGGCCGCGACCACTTTTCCCGACACCAGCACCTGGACGTGCGCGCCTTCGTACGGCCCGACCCCAGTCCCCTCCACATATGGGCTGAGGCCCATGCCTATGTGGTCGCCCGCGGGCCGCGGTCCGAGCATCTCGACCGCCCGATCGACGAGTGCCGGGTAGTTGCCGCTGTCGTAGACGACGCGGTTGCCGTCCTGCCATGCGACGCCGACCTCGTACGGAAACTGGTCGGCCGCGATGAGATTGCGCCGGCGGACCTCGACGCGGTCGAGTCCCAGTTCGGCGGCGATTGCGTCGAGCGTCCGTTCCATCACGAAGCACGCATGTGGGCGCCCCGCGCCCCGATACGGCGACGTCGGCGTCGCGTTCGTGTACATGTCGCGGAAGCGGACCCGGTAGTTGGGCACGCTGTACGGCCCCGGCACCTGGGCCGCGGTGATGATCGGCAGGATGATGCCGTAAGGCGTATAGGCGCCCGCGTCATGGACGAAGTCGTCGTTGAGCGCCAGCACGCGACCCTCGCCGTCGAAGCCGACCTCCACCTCGTGGACCTGACCGCGCTCCTGGTTCACCGCCGTGAAATGCTCCTGGCGGTCCTCGGTCCACTTGACCGGCCGGCCCAGCCGCATCGCGGCGAACGGCACCAGCAGCTCGTCGGGGTAGAACAGCATGATCTTCGGCCCGAAGCCGCCGCCTACGTCCGGCGCGATCACGTCGACATCCGACTCCGGGAGCCCGAACAGCACCGCCAGGCCGCCGCGGATCGAGGTCGGCGATTGCGTGGAGTCGTAGACGGTGAGCCTGTGCTCGGCCTCCGACCACCGTGCCCAAACCGCGCGTGCCTCCATCGGGCTCGCGGCGCCGCGCTCGAAGCGCAACCGCAGGCGCTTGCGATGGGACGACCGTGCGAGCGCCTCCTGCACGTTGCCCCTCTCCTGGAGCATCTCGGCAGCAACGTTGCCCGGCACGTCGTCGTGGACGAGGTGCTCCGCCGCGGCCGCGGCCTCCGGCGTGATCACCACCGGCAGCGGCTCGTACTCGACCTCGACCAGGTCCGCCGCATCCTCGGCGATGTAGCGGTTGTCGGCGACGACGAAGGCGACCGCCTCGCCCACATAGCGCACCACGTCCGACGCCAGGCATCGCTGCGTGCGGCCGTGGGTGAGGTTGGGATGCGGGATGAGGATTGGCAGGTCGGTGCTGCCAAACGGCAGGTCGGCGGCGAGATACAGGGCGACCACCCCCGGCACTGACTGCGCCGCCGTGACGTCGATCGACTTGATGCGGGCGTGGGCGAAGGGCGAGCGGACGATGAACGACTCGAGCGCCCCTTCATCGATGTCATCTGTGAACTGGCCTCGCCCGCGCAGCAGCCGGTCGTCCTCGACGCGCTGGACAGGTGCGCCGAACCAGCGTGTCGTCATTTCTGAGAGAGTTCCGCCGCACGGAGGACTGCTCTCCGGATCGAGGCGTAGCCGGTGCAGCGGCACAGGTTGCCTGAGATGCCTTCATTCACCTGCTCGGGCGTCGGATTCGGATGCTCGCGAAGCAGGCCGACCACTGACATCACGAATCCCGGCGTGCAGAACCCGCACTGCAGCCCATGACATTCGTGGAAGGCCTGCTGCACCGGATGCAGCGGCTCGCCTGGGGCGGCCAACCCCTCGATGGTCGTCACCTCATGGCCCTCTGCTTGCACCGCCAGCATCAGGCACGACCTGACCGGCGCGCCGTCGAACAGCACGGTGCAGCAGCCGCACACGCCGTGCTCGCAGCCCACGTGCGTCCCGGTGAGGCCGAGGTCGTGGCGCAGGTGATCGGACAGCAGCCGGCGGGAATCCCCCACTGGCGGATGCGCGACGCCGTTTACCCTCACGCCGCGAAGAGCCTCTCCGTCAACACCTGCACGAGGTGAAGGCGAAACTCCGGCGTGGCCTCGAGGTCCCCGCTTGGGCGAAGGTCACGGATCGGATCCTTCGGATCGGCCAGCACCGGCGTCGGGGCTACGCCGAACAAGACCAACCTGTCGCCATACCGCACCGCACCGGCGAGCGCGAAGTCGCCGTGGCGCCGCGACTCCTCGGCGATCGCATACCTGCCGGTAGACGCCGGGAACCAGGCCTCGACCATGAGCTCATCGGGCGCGAGCGTGGTCTGCATGACGCTGGTAAAGAAACCAGAGGCGGGGATGATGCGAGAGCCGCGTGTCGAGCGAGCAACGACGTGGCCGCGCAGGGCCAGCAGAACCGCCGGCAGCTCAGATGCCGGGTCGGCGTGGGCGAGGGTTCCGCATACGGTGCCGCGGTTGCGAATGACCCGGTGCGCCACCAACCGAACTCCCAACGAGAGGAGAGGGCATACACGGGCGACGAGGTTCGAGTCCTCAACCTCGGCCTGGCGGACAAGTGCCTGCACCGCAACGCCACCATCCCGCTCGTAGATCAGATCGAGGTTCGGGATCCGGTTGATGTCGACCAGGTGAGCCGGACGGGCCAGCCTGAAGTTCAGCAGCGGAAGCAGGGACTGGCCGCCCGCAAGCACCTTCGCATCTTCCAGGGATCCGAGCATCTCGCATGCCTGCTCAATGGACCTGGGCGCGTGGTACTCGAACGGCGCCGGCTTCACTCGACGATAGCGACGGCGCGGCACAGCGCCGCCTCGCCACCCTGGAAGCGCCACGGGAAGCAGCCGAATGTGACCTTTTGATCGAGCACCTGGTCGATGTCACCGCCGAGGTTCTCGATGTGGATCACGTCGTGCGGAAAGAGAAGGGTATGCATGATCTGGTAGTCGGCCTTTGGGAAGATGTCGTCGAGCCTACGGCCGAGCTTCTTCTCCGCATCCTCCGCTTCGTCGGCCCGAATCCGCCGGATCACGGTGTTCATGGGATGGTCGGCGCTCCCCACGTCGACCGCGATCCAGCGCACCCCGCGCTTCAGCACCCACTCCGCGAACGCTCGTGTCGGTCCGGGATGGCGGATGAAGTATTTCGTCTCGTCGACCTGTGAGCGGTTCGCCCAGTTCTCGGGGTAGTAGCGGTGATAGCCGGTATGGATGATGAGGATGTCGCCCCGGTCGATGCGGTGGCCGGTGTCCTTCTCCCAGCGCTCGAAGTGCTCGGGCCCGTACAGGTCGAAGTCGCCGAGTCCCATGCGCTCCAGGTCGACGACGCATGCGGGGCCGGTGAGGAATTCGATCGGCAGGTCGCCGATGAACTTGCCGCCCGACAGGAAATGCGCCGGCGCGTCGAGGTGGGTGCTGACATGCAGCGTCATCGTGATCTCCTGACCGCCGGCCTTGTCGAAGGCCAGTCGCTTGATCCACCGGATCGCCGGGCCCGCATAGCCGGCGAACGCGGGAGTGTGCAGCGAGAAGTCCTGTGTGAGGTCGATGAACTTCATGACACGGCTCGGGTCATGCGCAAACAATGCACATGTGCGCCAGCGCCCGCAAGCCGGCCGGCGAGGCCGTGCCGCCGGGCCGTCCTACGGCCCTACCTACCAGCTGTCGTGGGGCACGGAGTGAAGCTTCGATCGGGTCTTCGCGACGTAGGTGGGGTCTTTGATGATGACCACCGGAATGTGACGGCAGGCGTCGTCCGCACGAAGCGCCTGGATCAGAGCCAGGTTGCCGAGACCGGAAGGGCCGAGATGGGCGTAGATGATCTTCGGCAATGTCTGTTTGGCCCGGCTCAGGGCGTCGGCCTGGTTGAGGGCGACGAAGACGACGTGGCCCTCGGCTTCGAGACGCGTTTGGTGAACTGCGCGCGACTCTGCTTCGTCATCGACGAGGAGCGCTGTGTGGTTTTCCATGCTGAACTTCCTTTCTCCTTCTCGGCCAAGGGATCGGCAGGTTCACGGGAGGAAACGCCAGCCTGTCGGGATCTTGAAGCAGTCTAGCCCGATTGGCCTTCCCTTAAGCCCGTCTCGCCCACCCTCTCCTCGATGGAGAGGGCGGCAAGCGAAACCGCGCCGGGACCAATCGCCGCCTCCGCAAACCCAGCCAAAAGCGACGCTAGCGAACGGGTCTGGTCGCGCTCCTGCCGGGCGTGCTGCCGCCCGACTGCCAGCGCCGGCGCCGGTTGCGCTGCAGGTTGCGGTTCTGGGGCGCGGCCGCCGTTCGCGCGACATGCGCGGGACGGTGCTCCTGGTACTGCCAGCTGCCCTCGTCCAGAAACCGCTTGGCGTCCAGCTCGCGGATGTCGGGAGCGCCCTGGCGGCTGAGCTTGATCCACGCCAGCTCGTCCTCGGGGGTCACGAACGTCAGCGCGCGGCCCGCGACGCCCATGCGTGCGGTGCGGCCGACCCTGTGCGTCAGCCACTGCGCGGAATCCGGGAGCTCGAAGTTGACGACCAGGCCGACGTCCGCGACATCGATGCCGCGCGCCGCCACGTTGGTGGCGACGAGGACCTGGCTCCGGCCGCTTCGGAACGAAGCCATCGCGCGGTCGCGGATGGCCTGTGACAGGTTGCCCTGCAGCTCCACAGAGTTATGGCCGAGCTGGCGCAGGTGGCCATTGAGCTTCGATACTCCGTGCTTGGTGCGTCCGAACACGATGGCCGAACCGCCGTGGCGGTGCAGGACACGGCTGAGCGTCTGCACCTTGTTCTCGCGGGCGACGCGCAGGAGGCCATGCTCGAGATCAGCCTCTTTCTCGGACTCGACGCGGACATCCTCGTGGTTGTGTGTGTGCTTCTCGATCATCCGGGTCACCCACGCCGGCATGGTGGCCGAGGCGAGGACGGTCTGTGGTTCGTAGGTGAGCCCGAGCAGCTTTTCGACGGCGGGCGCGAAACCAGCATCGAGCATCTCGTCCGCCTCGTCGAGCACCAGGTACTCGACCCGGGAAAGCGATAGGCGGCCCTGGGTGACGAGGTCGAGGATGCGGCCGGGCGTTCCGACCACCACGTCGACGCCGC
>DATINX010000314.1:0-2547 GCA_035473835.1 Candidatus Dormiibacterota bacterium
CAGGCCGGAGCGGCGCTGGCGGCCGAGCTGGACGAGCTGGTGGGCCCGGCGTCGACCCGACTGGAGACGGTGAGGCCGAAGGCGCAGGCGAACGGCAACGGCCGGGGCAAGCCGGCCTGGAAGAGCTGAGCTGGCGTAGAGGAGACCGAGGAGAGTGGAGATGAGCGAAGACGAGGGTGCCTCGACCGGCCGGTATGTGGTCGTGAAGGCGCTGGAGGATGGGGTGGTGATCATGGGCCTGACGCGAGGCAAGGACACGCGCTCGCACCACTCGGAGCGCCTGGACGCGGGCGAAGTGATGGTGGCGCAGTTCACGGAACTAACAGCCGCAATCAAAATCCGAGGGAGAGCCGAAATCCTGACGGACGTAGGTAGGGTGGAGTCGGGCTCCTAGGCTTTGGTGACCGGGAGGCCGGCGGCCTTCCAAGCCTCGAACCCGCCGATGAGGTCGGTGGCGTTGACCAGACCGATGTCGTGAAGCGATGCGGCGGCGAGGCTGGAGGAGTAGCCCTCGGCGCAGACAACGATCACCCGAATCCCGTGATCGGTGGCCTGCTCGATCTTTGACGTCGAGGTGGGGTCGAGACGCCACTCGAGCACCGTTCGATCGATGACCAGCGCGCCGGGTATCTCGCCCTGGCTCGCCCGCTGGCTCTCTGTCCTGGTGTCGACCAGAAGTGCGCCCTGGGCGAGCTCGGCCGCGGCCTGATGGGGTTCAACGCGGTGGAGGCGCCGGCGGGCCCGTTCGAGAGCGTGGGCGATTGTGGCTGGCATGGCCTGGCGGCGAGTGTACCTTCCCAAGCCCGATAGAATCTGAAGGCTGCGGCCCCGCCCACGTAGCTCAGGCGGTAGAGCATTTCCTTGGTAAGGAAAAGGTCCCCGGTTCGAATCCGGGCGTGGGCTCCACGTCCTCCCAAGAGGCCTGATCGCGTTTTCATCTCGAAACTTTTGGAAGGTGCTGGGCGTTTGAAGTTTGGGCGGTTAGTAGTGGTCTATATTCGTCATGGAATCCGCCGGAGAACGGGTCTGGCGATCGCAGGCATGGTGGCGGCTGGAGTTTTGAGCGGATGTTCACCTTCGAGTGCCGGCCAACCTCCTCCTGGTCCAAACGGTTATCCCCCGGCCGCCGGTTGCCCGCTGCCTCTCCCTTCCCCAGACGTCGGCGGCATATTCGCACTCATTCCCCCAGGAGACTTTGAAGCCGCGGGGCTTAGCATCGCCACCGCGCGGGTCACACCCTGTTGGCTGAACGCGGCGAACGGGGCCCGCAAGCTCACCTTTATCGGCGCTTACGCCGACCCTGCCCGCACCGTGTTGCTGTTTTCGACCAATAGAGACCAACAGCCATGCCAATATCCACGCCAGTATGCCCGTTGTTTCACGATCCCTCCGACGATTTCAATCAGCGACGACCATGGCTTGATCAATGCATCTTCGTCAACCGGAGGCGGCCTCCCCGACGAATATTTCTTCTCTCTTGACGCAGGACCTCGGCCCGGCGCGGACGGCATCGCCAATCTCACAGTCACGGTCCCCGGCTTTTCGCCCAACGGGCCCGCAGACGGCTCTCAGCCCGCGCCCGGCGAGTGGGCCTTCTCGTTGGCGCTGAAGGTGCAGCCGTCGGTCACGATCGGGGCGGTGCCGAATCAGTTCGACCTCGGCTCGTGGAAGGTGACGACGGAGGCGGCCGAAGTCACTCCGAGCGTCATTCACATTCAGACTGTGATAAACGGGGCCTTGGTCACGGACGTCGTCTCGACGACCGTGGTTCTTCTCGATTCGTCCGGCACGCCTGTCAACCAGATCGTTACCAGCGCGGCGGTGACCGTCCCAAAGCAGCAGTTGAACTCGACCAACGACAAGATCACACGTGTTAACGACCAGTGGCTGCGTCCCGCCGCCGGGGGCACCTACCAACTGCAGTTCTCAGGCGGAGGTGGGGAACGGACCATCAACTTCAGCGTTGATCGTCCCGTCGGACTGTTGAGAGAGAGATCCTTGTGCTGCGATCCGAACGGCAAGCTCCCGGTCACGGGGGACGGCCTTGGATTCAAGCCAACCGACCTCCCGGAGGCGCCGGAGTCGCTCACTCTGGATGGATTCCTGACCGCGACCATCACCAGCGGCCGGAACCAATGCGGCATAGGCGGCGGCGGTTCCGGAACAATGTTTACTTTCGGAACCGACTTCCAGGTAGATGGGGAGTGGTACTCGTTAGATGTCAGATCGGATCCAAACTTGAGGCAGTACAGCGGACCGGGAACCTACACAGCGATAGCCTGGCTCTACGGGCCAACCCAGAGACTCTATGCGGGCACCGTCCGGATCACCGTGACCGCTGATCACTATCCCGGTCCGTACCGTGGGAGCGTCCAGGGCACGCTCGACCGCGTCGGAACCACCACCCAGCAGCCGCACCTGTCCGTGAGCGGCACCTGGACTTGCAAGCCTGGGCTTGTGTGATCGTGATCGAGCTTGTCGCCTGGTATTACATGCGAGCTCGTCGGCTTCGCGAAGGACGCGGCGACATCCGAGCGATGCCCTTCG
>DATINX010000315.1:0-5105 GCA_035473835.1 Candidatus Dormiibacterota bacterium
ACGCACTGATGCGGTCGGCGTCCGAGAAGCGCCAAGGCACGAAGTCGCGGGAAGTTTGGCGCCGGTTTGGCAGCGAGTCGTATGGGGATTTTACGCCGGCGCCGACCTCGATGGTGGGCGTGAGGCTGGCAGGCTGCGAGCTGCGGAGATGCAGTGAGCCTGCGCTTGCAAAATGGGTCGGCCGACCGGGTTGTTGAGCAGGTTTGGTGATGGAAGGCTGTTGCGCATCCTCAGTTATAGTGACGAGCGGGCGGTCGGCGGATTGCGGGTCAACGGGATTGGCGTTGGGTGAACGACCCGGCGGTCCTGCGCGGGCGCCGGGTCGCATCACTGGGCGCGGTCATCGGCGTCCCCGCCTGTACCGCGCAAGGATCGTAACCTGGTCATCATTGGGCTTCAAATATCCCGGGGGTTTGGGGGCAGAGCCCCCATGCTGGCGGGATCGAGACGGCGGATGAGTTTCTCGTAGTATTCCGGGAAGTCATCCTCATAAAAGCTGGGATCCTTGCGGGCCATGGCGATGACCTTCCGGTAATAGTCAGCAGCCTCTCTGTTGTTGCCCCGCGCCTCGCAGACCATGCCGAAGCAATCGTAGCCGTCATGGATGTCGGGCCATCGCATCATCATCGCCTGGGCCGCCTGCTCGGCAGCATCGAGCTTTCCGGTGTCGATGAGAGCCAGAACGCCTCTGGCTGCGGCGTCGATGTTCGCGTTGCAGTTCTTGCAGAAGCGCGGGTGATGGTGCGGCAGGTGGTCCGCCGCCTGTGCCGCGACGGACGGCGCCGATCTGGCCACCTCGTCCTTGGCCAGACAGCACTGCTTGTATTTCTTGCCACTGCCGCAAGGGCAGGGCTCATTGCGTCCGATTTTGGCCATTTCTATCGATGCTGCCGGGAAGGACGACGCCCTTGTATCAGACGCTGCTTGCAGATCCCAAATTCCATGAACGGATCCTCGATTTCGACCGTGACCGTGCCGAGGCCTGCCGCGCCACCGGCTGCCTGGATTGTGGCGGCCCGCTGCACGCGGCGAACTACCTGCGCAAACCGCGCGGCTGGCTGATAGCCCTCGGCGAACAACACGACCTGCGCTTCAGCTTCTGCTGCGCGGTCGACGGTTGCCGCGACCGGGCGACGCCGCCGAGCTTACGCTTCCTCGGCCGCAAGGTTTACCTGGCGACGATCGTGACCTTGATTTCGGCGATGCGCAACGGATTGACCGAGCGGCGTCTGGGGAAGCTGGCCGAGGCGATCGGCGTTGATCGCCGGACCGTGGCGCGTTGGCGAAGCTGGTGGCTGGCGACATTCACCTCCACGCCGTTATGGCGGGCGAGGTCGGCCGAGTTCATGCCGCCGGTCGAGCGCGACCATCTGCCCGCATCGCTGCTGATCCGCTTTCTCGGGGATGCCGGAGAACAACTGGCCGGCTTTCTATCTTTCCTCAGTCCGATCACCGCAGGAGCGTCGATGCAGACTTTTTGATGGACGCCCCCGGTCCGCAGAGGATGCCCGTCGTCGTCGGTCGGCGCCCCTCATAGGGTCTGTGGGCCCCTGACAAGGAGGTGGGGCCGGCATGACAGATCGGCGACAGACGAAGACCTACGACCTTTGGGCGCGCTTGCGCTTCTCGGTCATCGGCCACCTTTTGGCCGACCCGCCGGCGAACGGTACCTTGGGTACCGAGATCGCCAAACTGGCCGAACGGGAATGGCGCCATCCGGTCACCGGCGAGCCAGTGCGCTTCGGCCGTTCCACCATCGAGAGATGGCTCTACCTCTCCAGAAGAGAACGACAGGACCCCGTCGGCGTACTGCGTCGCAAACCGCGCCATGATGCTGGCCACCAGGCGTCGATGACCGAGGCGCTGCGCCGCAAGCTGCAAAGCCAATACGCTGCGCATCCGAGTTGGAGCGCGCAGCTGCATAGGGACAACCTCGAAGCCGCGGCCAAACAGGAGCCCGATCTCCGACCGGTGCCGTCCTATTCGACGATCCGGCGATATCTTCGTGCACAGGGGTTGGACAAGCGCCGGCGGGTCACGTCGCGGCGCACTGCCGGCGCCTTGGTCGCCGAGGCGAAGCTGGCATCCCGGGAGATCCGCAGCTACGAGGCCGAGTACACGGGCTCACTGTGGCATTGGGACTGCCACTTCGGCTCGCGCAAAGTTCTGACCGCCCGCGGAGAATGGCAGACGCCGGTGTTGTTCGGCGTGCTCGACGACCGTTCCCGGCTCGCTTGCCACCTGCAATGGTACCTGTCGGAGAGCGCCGAGAACATCGCCCATGGGCTGTCTCAGGCCTTTCTCAAGCGCGGTTTGCCGCGTGCCGCCATGAGCGACAACGGCACCGCCATGACAGCGGTCGAGATCACCGAAGGCTTGGCTCGGCTCGGCATCCTGCATGAGAAGACGCTCCCCTACAGCCCTTACTTCAACGGCAAAGTCGAGACGTTCTGGGCGATCGTGGAAGGCAGGCTGATGGCCATGCTGGAGGGCGTGGCCGATCTGACGCTGGCCATGTTGAACGAGGCGACCCAGGCCTGGGTCGAGCCGGATTACAATCGCAAGCCCCATTCCGAGTTGGACGAAGCGCCGCTCGAACGACTTCTCAAAGGCCCCTCGGTGATGCGGCCCTGTCCCGACAGCGCTGCGCTCAAGATCGCCTTCACCAGGACCGAGCAACGCACCCAGCGCAAGAGCGACGGCACCATCACCATCGACGGCCGCCGCTTCGAGGTGCCGAACCAATATCGCCATCTCGCTCTCCTCGACGTCCGCTATGCGGCCTGGGACCTGACCCAGGTCCATCTGGTCGACCAACGTCTGGGCCAGGTGCTGTGCCGGCTGTTCCCACAGGACAAGGCGAGGAACGCCAGCGGCTTGCGCCGCTCGCTCGATCCGGCCTCGGCTGATCCCAAGATCGCGTCCGAGCCGTCACCGCCACCGGCCACCGGCGTGGCGCCACTGCTCGCCGAGCTCATCCAATCCCAGAGAGCAAGCGGCCTGCCACCGGCCTATCTCGTCAAAGTCAAAGATGAAGGTTCAAAGCAATCATGAACAAGACCCTGCTCGCCCTCTATGGGCTCAAATGGAATCCCTTCGCCCCCGCCGTGCCGGCCAGCGCCCTGCATGTTGGCCCGCGCATCGACTCGTTCCGACGACGCGTCACCCATCTGGCTGCCGAAGGCGGCTTCGCCCTGGTGACGGGAGAGCCCGGCACCGGCAAATCGGCCACCCTGCGCATCCTCGCCGATCATCTGGCCGGCCAGCGCGACGTCAAGGTCTGCATGATCAGCCGGCCACAGGCCAATATCGCCGACTTCTACCGCGAGATGGGCGACCTCTTCGGCGTCGAGCTGCAGCCGCACAACCGATGGGCCGGAACCCGGGTCCTCCGTCAGCGCTGGCAGGAACATATCGACGGCGCGCTCTCCCGGCCGATCCTCATCGTCGACGAAGCCCAGGAAATCCAGCCCTCGGTTCTCTCCGAGCTACGCCTGCTGGCGTCGACAAGACTGGATTCCCACATCCTGCTGACCATCGTGCTGGCGGGCGACGGGCGTCTCGTCGAGCGTCTACGCTCCGACGAGTTCCTCCCGCTCGACAGCCGCATCCGCGTCCGCCTGCCAATGGAGCGCGCTACACCCGACGCCCTTCAGGCTTGCCTTCGCCATCTCCTCACAGAAGCCGGGGCGTTGGCGCTGATGACGCCGGAAGTGATCACCACCCTGGCCGACCATGCGCAAGGCAATCTGCGCAGCCTGATGATCATGGCCGACGAACTGTTGGTTGCCGCCGCCGAGCGCGAGGCGCCGCGCATCGACGAGGCACTTCTCTTCGAGGCTTGCGCCTTCGCCACCAAGCCTAAGAACGCCGGCGCCGCCGTGAGGCGCCGATGAATCGGCTTCCCGTCGCTCCCGCTTATACCCTCGCCGAGCGCGCTGAGGAACAGCGCTGGCTGGTCGACGGCCTGTGGTCCGAGGAAGCCGTCGGCATCATCGGCGGCGAGCCGAAATGCTGCAAATCCTTCCTCGCACTCGAGCTCGCCATCTCTATCGCCGCCGGCACGCCCTGCCTGCGCCGCTTCGCCGTGCAAAGGCCCGGGCGCGTCCTCCTCTACGCCGCCGAGGATGCCCTGCATATCGTGCGGCGCCGGCTCGACGGCATCTGCGCCGCCGCCGGCCGCGATCTCGCCGATCTCGATGTCCAGGTGATCACCGCCCCGAGCCTGCGCCTCGACCTCGATGCCGACCGCGCCAGTCTCCACGAGACCGTCGCTCGTCTAAAACCGCGCCTGCTCGTCCTAGACCCCTTCGTCCGCCTCCACCAAATCGACGAGAACATCAGCGGCGAGGTCGCGCCATTGCTTGCCTATCTGCGGGACCTGCAGCGGCGGCATGCCGCAGCCGTCATCCTCGTCCACCATGCCCGCAAAGGCGCCGGCAACATCCGCGCCGGCCAAGCCCTGCGCGGCTCATCCGAGTTCCACGCCTGGGGCGACTCCAACCTCTATCTCCGGCGTGATGGCGACGATCGCATAACCCTGTCCGTCGAGCACCGCGCCGCTCCGCCTATTCCCCCGCTCACACTCGAACTCGTCCAAAGGGCCGACGCGCTCGCCCTCGAAGTCGTCGACCGGATAGTCCACGCGCCCCAGCCCGTCGCGCACCAATCTGTCGACGATCGCATCGCCGCCGCACTCGCCGAGGCCCGACAGCCGCAGCCGTTCGCCGATCTGCGCGCCGTCTGCCGGGTGCGCACCGCCACCCTCTACGAACGCCTCGCCGCCATGACATCAACCGGGCGCGTCATCAAATCCGACAATGGCTACCACCTCGCCGGCTGAAGCGGCGCTTCCCACTTCCGCTTCCCAAACACCGTACAGGGCTCGGGAAGCGGAAGCGGGAAGTCCATCAAAGTCCTTGCTCAGCGGTCCATCAAAAAACGCGGCGACGCTCATATTCTCCGAAACGCCCGCTTCTCTCCGAACCTCCGGACTCCGCCCATTCGGTACGGTTCTCGAAATTCGATGGTTTCGAATTACTTAAGAGCTTTAGCCGAAAGAAGTACGGTCGTTTCTCTCGGATGGGCGAGAGCCTCCGATTTTG
>DATINX010000316.1:0-4102 GCA_035473835.1 Candidatus Dormiibacterota bacterium
CCTCGGCGTCATGGGTTTTGCGTGGCAGGCTGGCTTCACTGTGGGGCCGGCAGTCGGTGGTTTCCTGGTCGGGCGCTTGCCCCTGGCGTTTCCCGCGGCCGGAGTGGTCGCTTGCGCCATCCTGGCTCTCGTCTTGCCTCGCATCAGTCACTTGGTCCAGGTAGCGGATACCACGCTGCAAGTCAAACCGGGGCTCGATTAATGGGTGAAATGGGTCACAGGAGCGTCAGCCTACGGCTTTCAAAATTGCCGCCACGCGCGGAACGTTCAGGAAGCGCGCAGCCCGCCGGGGCGCAAGAGCCGCCTCGACGCCGCGGATGATGCTGGCTGATTCTCGAAGTGCGCTGTCGGCGCCCTGGTCGTCGCCGCCAGCGGCGAGAACCGCGCCCAGATCGGCCCGTAAGCGCCAGCGCGACGGTGGGCTGCCCACGTCGTCCGCCTGCTGGACGGCGGCGCGAAGTTCGCGCACACCTTCCTGGTGGCGCCCCATCGCTTGTAGTGCCCTCCCGAGGATGGCGTGCGCGACGGCCTCGTACTTGGCCCGCCGGACGACGGCGGACATCTGGATTGCCCTAGTCGCCCAGCCGGCCGCCTCGTCCGGGGATTTTGACTGAAGTGCGATCTCCGCCTTGAAGGCCGCCATCTTGCTGCCCAGCAACCACCGCTCCCATGCCGGCGTCGCCAGCACCTGATCCCATAGCTCGCGCCACCTCGCATCCGCCGCGCCGGCCTCGCCGGCGAGGAGGTCGGTTTCCATCAGGTCGACCACCGCGTTCATCCAGGGCATGTGGAATGTCGACGACCTGCTCGCCTGAGTCAGGGCCTCCTCGCTTCGCCGGCGCGCCTCGTCCAGGTCGTGCAGGTCGCGGTACGCCATGGAGGAGTAGTTCAGGAGCACGCGGACAGGCCTGCCCAGCTCTCGGCCCAAGGAGATGACACGATCGAAGCTCGCGAGCGCTTCCTCGTAACGGCCACCCACCGTGAGCAGGAGGCCCTCCATGCCGCCACCCCTCAGGAGAGCCTCCATACTGCTCGGATCGACAGCCTGATCACGCGCCGCGCGCGACAGGTCCAGAGCCCGGCCATAGCCGGCCGTCCAGTAGTGCTGGTCACCCAGCAGATGCTCGTGCTCAGCCATGTCGTCGAGCCTGGTGCCCGGAACCCAAAGCTCGAGGGCCCGTTCGCCAAGCTGAATGGCCCGATCCATGTCCCCCTCCTCACCGCGCATTGCGTGGGCTTGACTGAGGCGAGCCATCGCGGGTCCGATTGATTCCCTCGCCCCCAGCTTCTCAGCCAGCGCGAGCGCCTGCTGGGCAACCTCCAGCGTCCGGTTGGTCTGCTCGCTCCAGTGGGTGCAACGTGCCAGTCCCAGCATGGCTTCCAGCCGGTCATCCTCACTGAGCCGAGGTATGAGTGCCTCGAGGTCGATGGCGGCCTGATCGAAGTCCTCGAACTTGACCCGGGCCAGGGCGCGTAGCAACTCGACGTGAGTCCTGGTGTTGTCGTCGGTCGCCACGTCCTGGGCTTTCTTCAGCATGTCGAGAGTCTCGCTTGCGGCCATCGCCTCCTGGGCGCGCTCGGCGGCCAGCATCAGGTAGTCGAAGGCGCGCTGCGCGTCTCCGGCCTCCTCCCAGTGATGCGCGAGGAGCCATGCCAGCTCGCGATCCTTTTCGCCAGTGACCTGCTCCATGTAGCGGGCCACCGATTCGTGCGCGCTTTTCCGCTCAGCTCGCGGCAGGGTCGCGTAGCAGACGTCTCGGATCAGCATGTGCTTGAAGGTGAACTCGACGTCGCCCCGAAGCCGGCTGGTGGGCGCACGGCGGACCAGGTCCCTGGCCTCGAGTGCGTCGAGCGCCTGGTCCGTGCCAGCCACACGCGACAACGCCCGCACAGCACCTTGCCAGAAGGACTTCCCCACCACCGATGCGGCCAGGAGGGCGCTTCGCTGTTCGGGCGGAAGCGCATCCACACGTGCTGCGATCGCCGCCCGGACGGTGGTCGGGAGCTCGCTGCCGAGGTCGGCTCCCTCGATCAATCCTGCGGTCAGCTCCTCGAGGAACAAGGGGTTTCCCCCCGCCGCCTCGACGATGCGTCCGAGCGCGTGTGGCGGAAGCTGCTCGCCCACGAGGCTTCCGACCATGGTCGCCGCCTCGCTGTTCGACACGGGATCGAGGGAAATCGTGGTGTTGGCATGCACCCCCGTTCCCCAGGCCGGACGGTCGTCCACCAGCTCGGGTCGAGCCAGCGCGAGGAGCACGACCGGCGTGTCGCGGGCGTGAGCAGCTACGTACGAGATCAGGTCTAGCTGTCCGGCGTCAGCCCAGTGCACGTCCTCGAACACGAAAAGGGTCGGTTGCTCAAGGCCCAACTGCTCGATGAACCGCCGTGCGGCGAACAGCAGCAACGCCTGGCGGTCGACCGGGGGATCGAGTCCTAGCCCAAGCATCAGCGAGAGATAGCGGATGATGTCCTGCCGCTCTGCCTCTGGGAACAGCCCCGTCACTGCATCGGCCAGCTTGGCTCGGGACGCATTCGGATCATCCTGGTCGAAGATGCGAGCCAATTCCTTTACCTGCTCGGCGAACGCGCCGTACACGTCGTGGGTCTTGTAGGGAAGGCATCGTCCGGTGATGGACCGGCCACCACCCTTCGCGACCAGGGCGGCGAATTCGCGAGACAGCCGGGACTTCCCGATCCCAGGAGGCCCGAGGACGGTCACCATCTGGGGCCTGTTGTCCTGGGTCGCCGCGTCCCACACGGACTGCAACACGGCGAGCTGCCGATCGCGGCCCACCAGCGGGCTGGCACCTGCCGGGCGGTCGGCCGCTGCGACCGGCTCGACGGCCAGCCAGACGTTGAACGGATCCCTTTTGCCCTTGGCCTCCACCGATCCCATCGCCTCGTAGCGGATGCTTTCGCGGCTGGATCGGTACGTCTCCTCGCCGACGATCAGACGGCCTGCGGGCGCGAACGCCTGCAGCCTCGACGCCGTGTTCACCACGTCACCCATTGCAAGCGCCTCGCCGCTGGCATGGCTCGACCCCGTTGTAACCACGGCCTCCCCCGTGTTCACCGATGCCCTGGCCGTGAGGTCGAGGCCCGGTCGTTCCTTGTTGAGGTCCTGAACTGCCTCGAGCGCACTGAGACCCGCGCGGACGGCGCGGTCGGCATCGTCCGTGTGAGCAAGGGGGGCTCCGAACACTGCCATCACGGCATCGCCGATGAACTTCTCCACGGTGCCGCCGAACCGTTCAGCCTGCTCCTTGACGCGCGAGTGGTAGAGCTGCAGCAGATCTCGCGTATCTTCGGGGTCCGCCTTGTCCGAGACCGCTGTGAAGCCGACCAGGTCAACAAACAGGATCGACACAATCTTCCGCTCCGCCGCGACCATTGGGTCGTCGCGCAGGTCAGTGCCGCAAGACGAGCAATATCGGGCGCTGTCTGGATTGGACTGACCGCACTTCGGACAGGGCCCCACGGGCAGAAGGTTAGGCGTAAACCCGGCTCGCCGCAGTGCGGGTTGGGGAGGAAGGATAACCTTCTCCACCGCACCACCGTGGTCGGTTTCTGCTTACATCAGCTCGCAAAAGCCTTCGGGCGGCCGACAGCCGCTAGCTTTTGGCGGTCTGCCTCATCGCCTCGTGGATCACGTGGCCGTCGTGCCACTCCGGCTCACCCACCAGGTGCTCGAGCATCTTCCGATACTCACGGTCCGTGTCCGGGCTGTCGGCATTCTTCCGATAGGCCTCTTCGTCGTCGAACACCACGCTGATCCAGATCTCGTTGGGATCCTCGGTGCTCCTGAAGATCGTGTGATAGACCCACCCTGCCGGTGGGTTAGTCTCGAAGGACTTCATCTCCTTGATGAACTGCTGATCGTGGCCCGGTTTGACGCGGTAGCGGCCGATGGTTCCAAACATCACGGCGTTCACCTCACATCAATGCTGACGTAATTTTAGCGAGGTGAGAGCGCCTCAGTTCTCACTCCGCCCGAGGGTGACCCACGCTAGCTGCAAACAAAAATTGCCGCCAGGCTGGCAGCGCGTTGGCGGAACGTCATAAGCGGTACCGCACAGATGCAGGCCGCAGGTACCGCATATAT
>DATINX010000317.1:0-4938 GCA_035473835.1 Candidatus Dormiibacterota bacterium
GCGATCCGCGAAGGGGGCCACATCGTGATGACGAATCCCGACATGCTGCACACGGGCATCCTTCCGCACCACACCAGGTGGCGCCGCCTCTTCTCGAGCCTCGAGTTCGTCGTGATCGACGAGCTGCACACCTATCGAGGCCTGTTTGGCAGCCAGGTCGCCAATGTCATTCGGCGCCTGAAGCGCATATGCGCCTTCTATGGATCGAGGCCGACCTTCATCTGCGCATCGGCGACCATCGCCAACCCTCTCGAGCTGGCAAAGAAGCTCCTCGAGGAAGACAACATCGAGCTCATCAAGCGCAGCGGCGCGCCGCGAGGCGAGCGCCGCCTCGTCTTCTACAACCCGCCGCTCATCAGCCGCGAGATGGGTATCCGCCGCAGCTCGATGCTGGAGGCGCGGCGCATCGCGGCGCCATGGATCCGCGCCGGGGTGCAGACGATCCTGTTCTGCCGCAGCCGCCTGCAGGTCGAGGTGATGCTGAGCTATCTGCGCCAGGACATCGCCCCACGCCTCGACGCCGCACAGCGCGTGCGCGGGTATCGGGCCGGCTACCTGCCCCTGCACCGCCGCGAGATCGAGGCGGGACTGCGCGAAGGCCAGATCACCGGGGTGGTGAGCACAAATGCGCTCGAGCTGGGCATCGACATCGGCAGCCTGCAGGCGGCGATCCTGGTCGGGTATCCGGGCACCATCGCCTCGACCTGGCAGCAGCTCGGGCGGGCGGGGCGGCGTTCCGGATCGGTGGGGGTGTTCGTGGCGTCGAGCTCACCGCTCGACCAGTTCATCGTCCGCCACCCTGAGTACTTCCTGAGCACAGACCCGGAGGAAGGCCTGATCGACCCCGACAACCTCCTCTTGCTCGCGGGACATCTCCAGGCCGGCCTCTTCGAGCTTCCGTTCGAGGACCAGGAGCGGCTCGGGCGCACCGACGTTGGCGACCTGCTGCGGCTTTTCGAAGAGGACGGATCGGCGACACGGTCCGGCGGGCGATGGTTCTGGAGCCGGCAGGCGTTTCCCGCCGAAGAGGTCCACCTCCGCCGCATCGCCGCCGACAACGTGGTGATCATCGACACGTCCAAGCCGCGCCCTTCGGTCATCGGCGAGATGGACCAGTTCACGGCTCCGGTCCTCCTCCACGAAGAAGCCGTCTACCTCCACGAAGGCGCGCAGTTCCACGTCGACCGCCTCGACTGGGACGAGAAGAAGGCATACGTGCGGCCGGTCGACGTCGACTACTACACAGACGCGCTCGCATCGGTGACGGTGCAGGTGCTCGACACATTCGACGGCCCCGACGACGAGCGAATCGCCAGAAGTCATGGCGAGTTGAAGATCACGTCGCTCGCGAGCATGTTCAAGAAGATCCGCTTTCACACCCACGAGAACATCGGCTCGGGGCCGATCCACCTGCCGGAGCAGACGCTGCACACGACGGGTTACTGGCTGACCGTCGACGAAGGCCTGTGGGCCGCCCTCGGCCGCGAGACGCTGGAAGCTGGCCTGCAGGGGATGGCCCATTCCCTTCGCCACGTCGCCAGCATCCGGCTCATGTGCGATCCCCGCGACCTGGGCGCGGTCGCCGAGGTGCGTTCGGCGACCACGCGCCTGCCCACAGTGACCGTCTACGAGATCTACCCCGGCGGGGTCGGCTACTCGCGGCGCATGTACGAGCTGCATCGCGACCTCCTCGACCACGCCGCCGCGCTCGTGCGTGAGTGCCCGTGCCTCGCCGGCTGCCCCTCTTGCGTGGGCCCGCTGCATCTCGTGGAAGGAGCCAAGAACGCATGCCTGCGATTGCTGTCAGCGACATCCGTGCACGTCTTGACCGTCTAGGCGGACCGCCACGACCCAGGCCACGTCCCGAGTCGACGCTCCCGCGCGGCTTCGAGGTCGTCGCGACCCCCTACGGCGACGCGGTGCTCCGCGAGGACGTGATCCCGCTGCCGGCCATCGACCCGCACCCCGGTTCGGTGGCGTACATCGATACGGAGACGACCGGCCTGGGCGGAGGATCCGGTACCTACGTCTTCGCGGCGGCCGTCGCGCGGCCGATCGACTGCGGCCTTCGACTGGCCCAGCTGTTCCTGCCCCACCCCGGCCTCGAGGCTGCGTTTCTGTACTGGTTGGACGTCGAGCTGCACGAGGCGCAGGCGCTGGGCACCTTCAACGGCGGCTCGTTCGACCTTCCCGTGCTGCGGACCCGGTGGGTAATGTCACGCATGCCCGGGGCGCTCACCGCTCCGCCGCATGTCGACCTCCTCACCCTGGTGAGGGCGCTCTATCGCCATCGCCTTGAGAGCTGCACCCTGCGCATGGTCGAGGAGCGACTTCTCGGTTACGAACGCGACGATCCCATCGCCGGCGCACTCATCCCCGATGCGTACTTCGCCTACCTGCGCCACGGGTCGAGCCCGATCCTTGACGCTGTGCTGGAGCACAACCGGCTCGACGTCATCAGCCTCGTCCACCTTCATTCGCGGCTGCTGTCCAGGCTGCAGGGCGGCGACGCGAGCATGGATGCGTCCGACTGGCTGGCTCTCGGACGGCACCGTCTTCGTCGCGGTGCACGCGCGGACGGCTGGCGCGCGCTTAGAAACGCAGCGGCGTTCGCGGGCGATGAGCACGCCGCCACCGCCGGCCTCCTGATAGCACGCAAGCTGGTTCGCCGGCGAGAGTCCGCGTCTGGAGCGGATCAGTTCCTCGGTTGGCTCGAAGCGCGCATCACCTCGGACATCCGGCTCCCGGTGGCGCGAGCCCGAGTTCTCGAGTGGCGGCGGCGCGACCCTCAGCTCGCCCTGGCGGTGGTGGAAGCCGCGCAGGACAGGATGCCGGAGGAGGCGGCCGCGCTGGAACCTCGCCGTGCGCGCCTCCGCAGGAAGGTGAACGCCACGCGCGCACGATCCGCGCCGTTGTTCCGTTATCCGTAAAGGGGTCCAAACGGGGGTCCAATCCGATTCAATTAGCGTCTGCGAAGGCCGGACCGGCCGTCCTGACGCGATTGATCGAGATCAGCGCAATACAGCTAACGATTCCTCGTTGATGTGGTCAGTAACGTGAAACAAGCTCAAGACAGGAAACAATCGATTCAGCGCGGCCCGCGACGGGGCGCGCCTTCGGCAGGGTTGCGATCGAAACGTAACCGGTGGTCTCAACGTAGCCAGGCGCTCGTCGAGTTTTCGATGGTCGCGCCGGTTTTCCTGGTCATCCTCTTCATGGCGGTCGACATAGGCCGCTTGCTCTACGCATACACCGCGGTCTCGTCCGCCGCACGCGACGGCGCTCGCACCGCCTCGCTCCAGGTTTCTCTCTACAGCGACTGCAACATCATCAGGCAGGTCGAGCTGGTCGGCCAGGGCTTCCCAATGAGGATGGACCCCAACTCGCTGGTCGGCAACAGCGACCCCAACAACCCCAGCGGCTCGCTCCAGCCGACCACTCCGCCGGCCAGCGTCGGCTATGCGTACATCTGGCCCGCCGTGGCCACGGCCGACCCCCCGGACTCGAACTGCAACTCGCCGATCAACCCGCGGTCCATCAGCCAGACGGTGAAACACGTCGCGGTCGAGGTGCAGTACCACTTCACCCCGTTGACGCCGTTCGTGAGCAGTCTTGCCAGCAACATAATCGTCAAGACCATCTCGGTCGTTACGACTGAATGATGTTCACCCCAATCCGTCCGGGCTGGCGCCGCACCCAGAGCGGTCAGATCCTGCCCATCGCCGCGGCCGGCTTTGTGGTTCTCGCCGCGATCGCCGGCCTGGCGATCGACACGAGTCGCGATTACCTGATCAAGCGGAACGCCCAGAATGCGGCGGACTTCGCCGCACTCGCCGCCGCCAAAGAGATGACGATCTCCGGGAATGTCAGCGTGGCGCTGATAGCCAACTCGAATGCGATCCACGCCGCCCACGACTTCGCCGCCAACAACGGCTTCAGCACGATCTATGGCAACGCATGCGACTCCACCGCCGGAGGCGGATTCACCACCTCGTGGTTCGACGCCGCCGGCTACGCCTGCGGCGCCACGACCGGGTTCACGACCAAGGTCAGCCTGAACTCCCCCGCGGTGGCCCTCCCCGGCTCGCCAGTGCCTCCTGTTTGTCAGGGCACCGGGCAGTTCTCCTGCGTTCAGGTTGTGATCTCGGCAAGTGTGGGCCAGCTGTTCGCGAGCGTGCTCGGGATCAACCGGGCCTACGTGACCGTCGGCGCGGCCGCACATGCGACTCTTCCGGGCTCGAACATCAACGCGCCCCCGCCCCAGGCCCTGGTGATCTACCAGCCGCAGGCCAACTGCGTGACGGCGAGCCAGCAGTGCTTCGATGAAACAAAGCCGGTCAAGCGCACCCTGCTCTCCTGCAGCGTGGTCGGTAACAACTGCCCGACGTTCTGGTCTCGCCAGGGCTCTAGCCCGAAGATCTACGGCTTCGACGGCCAGTACTTCATTCCGCCCACCGACCTGTCGGCTGTGCAGTCCAACGGTGACATGGTGATCCAGGATCGCACCACGTTGTGCGACTCATATGGCGGCGTTGTCTGCGCCTCGGGCGCAGTCAAGGGCACGAATGGATTCACGCTCGCGGCGGGAGCCAAGGTCTACTGCTCGAAGTACGGCGCGGGCGCGGTCACCGTGACACCGTGCACAACGGCCGGCCAGGCGACGCTCAACGAGCTCGACTCCAACCAGGGCGCATTCTCGCCCCAGGCTTACTGGTACCCGACCGTCGACACCACGGGGTTGAAGAACTGCGGCGGCCTAGTCCTCAATGGTCAGGCAGTTTACGGACCGTGCCTGAACGCCGCGGAGCCGTACCTGATCGAACCAGGCTTCTACAGCTACATCGTGATCAACCACGGTACCTACGAGTTCGACCAGGGCTTGTATGACATCACGGGTATCGCTCCCGTGAACACGGCCACCGGTGGCGGCTACACGGC
>DATINX010000318.1:0-1877 GCA_035473835.1 Candidatus Dormiibacterota bacterium
TCGGCTGTGCTCGAGTTCAGCGAGACGCCGCACACAGGGTGCGCGAAGTTCTCAGCCCGCTTCGGCAACCACGCGATGGTTTTCGTCAACTCGCCAATCGGGCGCGAGCTGCGCCTGCGAGGAGCGAACTGCCGCGTGGTCGTCGCCGGCACGGTTCGCCAAGGCGACGCAATCAGAAAGCTGCCGAGCTGAACCGAGCGCCCTTGCGGGCGCCCGGCTCACTGTCGACTCGACTACTGCAGATCCAGGTGGAGAACCCTGGTTCCCCAGGGCCGCCGTCCGTTGGTCGTCTGGCTGGACTTCGGAGGCATGTACTCGGTGGCCATCCACACGCTGTCCGACGCGGGATCTAGAACCGCCCACGAGTAGTCACCCCATCGCTGCGGGGTGGCGTTGTAAGGACCGGATCCAACTGCCGCCACCTCGGGTTTGCCGAAGCCTGATCCGTCCTCTTTGAAGGTGGAGTACGCCGCGCTGGCGAACTTGTCTTCGCCCACCAGCGTGAAAACCATCGCCGCGTGGCCTTGTCCGTCCGCCTGCACTGCCGGATAGATCACGTTGGCGCCTCGCGACACTACGTAGCCCTGGCCGGTCACCGTCGCCCCTTCCAGCCTGCTCCCGCTGAGGTCAGGCTGCACGCGGAACCACGCGGCGCCGGCTCGCTGGGCCGTGTCGCCAACCGGCGTGATTGCGGTGGTCAGCTCGCCCCAGATCTGGCCGTTGATGAACTGGGTCTGCTGCATCCGGTCATCGCCTGAGTCGAGCATGCTGGTCGACCTCTTCTGCTCTGCCTGTGGTGGGATCGCATAGGCCTCGCTGTTGATGATCACGCTGGACAAGCGCGGCTTGCCGCCCTTGCTGACGCGATCCACGTTCGTCAGCGCCCAGACCCCGATGCGGTTGTCGCCGGTCCCGTTCGGGTCAAGCGAGCTGAGGAAGTATTCGGCCGAGGCAGGTCCGAAGGTCAGCGCGGGCTGCACCGAGAGAGCCTGGGCGCCGCCGATGCTCAAGTCTTTGTAGTGGACGAAATGGACCTTGCTCTTGTGGGCGACCAGGTCGCTCTTGGAGATCGCGTAGATCTGGGCGCCGTTGAACTGCTGTCCGAGGATCGAGAACTCGTCCGTCGAGACGTATATGTTCGAGGCGTCGATGCCGAGCCTCGGCTGGTCGCCGAAGCAAGGGCAGCCGAAGCTCACCGGAGCGCCGGCGCGGGTGGTGTCGATGCGGAACACCGACCAGTCGGTGGTCGGGTCGCCGGTGGTGTTGTAGGCGATGTCCTCGGTCGACGCGGTGCCCGCGTCGTTGATGAACAGGACCGACGCGAACCAGGTATTGGTCGCGGGGTCGTAGTGGCAGCGGGGATCGCTGGTGAAGGCGGCGAAATCCTCGTGGAACGGCGCGTTCACGTTGGTCGGGCCGGCAAGGGTATTGCCGTGCGTGTCGTAGACGCGGAAGGCCGAGTTCACCATCTCGACCACGAAGCCGTTGCCGACGCAGAGGCCCTGGTCGGGCGGCTCGAAGGTCAGGTTGAAGTTCGTGATCTGGCTGTCGAGGCTGCTTACCCCCTCGAAATTGGCGGCCAGGTCACCACTGTGGCCCGAGACTGTCGCCGCTTGCACGCGGGCAGCGAGCGACCGGGCCAGGGCGGATGCCGGCGCAAGGCTGGCGCGGCCGGTGATCGAAACAGGCCTGTGGCGGGCGCCGTGCTCTCGGGTGCTGTTCGAGGCCTGGGCGGGCGAGGCAAACGCCGCCACCAGGATCGCGAAGACGGCGGTAAGCACCAACAGACGACCGACTCTCCGTTCCACTTTCCAATCCCCCCTGTGAACGCTGACGCAGCCGAGCGAGTATAAAAGCGCCCGGCGGCAAGGGAAAGT
>DATINX010000319.1:0-3598 GCA_035473835.1 Candidatus Dormiibacterota bacterium
CCGTACCGGTCGACCGCGAAGGCGGCCCCCTCGACGGCGCAGCGAACGACCTCGTCGGCCGTCAGCACGGCGCGATATTTGGGCGGGTACGGATAAGTGGTTCGGACATCGTCGTAGAAGCGCCTGATGGCGGTCTCGTGCGGCTTGTCGATGTCCAGGCCCACCAGCGCCATCCCACAGTTCAGCGCAGCGCTGGTGAAGGTGGGTTCGATCGTTTCGCGCGTGGCGACGGCGATGCTCGAGGGCATCTCCATGAGCTTCTTGTGGTAGAAGTCCGGCAAGACGGCGGGCTGAGCGGCAAGGTCGGCATTCCTGATGCCCTGGTTCAGCAAGGCGAGCGAGTCCAGCCGAACCGGATGGTCGTCGCTGTCGAAGATGCGCGGCTGGAGATGCCAGGGCGAGCCCGCCGGGATGGCGCGGTTGTAGGTGCGGGTGATTGCGTCGCTGCTCACGCGATGGCCTCCATCAGGCTCAGAAGCTCAGCCAGCCGGACGCCCGGTTGGCGCGGCAAAACGATCTCCACGGACGGAAGCCGCGACGCGAGCTGTCGCGCGATCGCCTCCACCGGCGGGTGGGACGGCCCCATCTCGGTCCCTGCGGTCAACGTCGCCGCGAACCCCCAGTAGCGCCGGAGCTCGCCGGCCATGTATGTGCCGGTGATCAGCGAGCGAGCAACCGACGACGTCCCGCAGAAGCGCAGGTAGGCGACCTCGTCATGACCGCGGCGGAGGACGACCAGCACATTGGGGGTCAGAGACGAGATCCGGCCTGCCAGCGGCAGCTCGCCCCGCCCGTGCGGCATCGAGCGGCCGCTGCCGCCCTCGATTCGCATCGGCTCGACGACGCCCCAGACGGTGACCCCGTCGCTGACACACAGGTTGTCGGAGATGGCCTGGCCGCCCGCCGCGAGCTCCTGCGCCATCAGGGTCGACTTCCCGACACCCCCGGGACCTGCCAGGAGGGGCCTCAGGTCTCCGACCGTGCACGCCGATGCATGGAGGGGCGCACGGCCGCGCAGAGATGCCCGCCAAAGAGCCGGGTACTGGATGAGCACGGCGCGGGTCAGCAGCGTGAAGCGTGTCCTCAGCAGCTGCGCGGCAGCATGGCCTCGCAGCCGCGGCCGGTACCTGAACGTGAATTCCACGTCGTCTGGCGTGCAGCGCAGGCGAAGGTCGAAACCAGACGAGCAGACGTCCTCCATGACGACCTCTTCACGGAGCCTCCAAGCGCTGCGGGTCAGCGGTTCCCATGAGGCGATGTCGAAGGCGCGATTGGTGGCCTCGACGCGAACGATCACGGTGGCCGCCTCGGAATCGCCGTGCTGCAGCGCGCCCGCGGCCGCCTCATCGATCAGCTCATCGACCCATGGCAGCGCGCTGATGATCTGGAGGCGCTCGCCCCCGGTTTCGAGGATCGCTTCCATGTCTAGGCCACCAGCCTCAGCGCCTTGCGGAAGGTGCGCGCCGAGCTGGTCAGCGCCAGCTCATAGGTTTCGGCAAGGTCCCGGCCGAGGACCGCCGGGTCGAAACGGTCGCCCAGCTGCGTTCGTGCGGCGGCCGACATCCTTTTTCCCTCGGCGGGGTGGTCGAGCAGGTAGGAGAGCGCTCGAGCCAGGAGTTTTGGCGCGCCCGCGGGCACCAGCAGGCCCGTTCGGCCGGGGACCACGACCTCTGGCACCGCATTGACGGCGGTCGCCACCACCGGGATCCCGCAAGTCATCGCCTCCACGACCGAGCACGGCAACCCCTCATAGAGGCTCGGCAGTGCGAACACGTCGAATGCGGGGAGCAGGGCCGATACGTCGCGGCGCTCCCCCAGGAGGAGGAATTGCTTCGTGAGGTTGCGGCGCTCGATCAGCCGGCTCATCTCTTCGCGGAGCGGTCCATCGCCCACCCATACGCAAATGACGTTGGACCGGCGCATGGCCTCGATCGCCGCCACCAGGTCCTGAGGCGCCTTCTGGGGCGCAAGGCGGCCGACCGTTCCCACCACCAGCGCGTCGTCGGGTACGCCGATCAGGCGGCGTGCTGTCGCCCGGGTGCTGTCTGAAGCGGGGACGATGTCGAGCTCGATCGCGCTCGCTATGGCCCGAATCCGTTCCGCGGGCGCAATCCGAAGCGTGACCGCCTGCGCGGCGACTGCGCCGCCCACCGCAAGGAACTGATCGGTGATGCGGCCCAGCCTCTTCTCGATCTCGATGTACGTCGTGCGCAGCGGACCGAACTGAAAATCATGGAAGGGGAAGCCGTGAAACGTGTGCACGATCGCCGGCACGCCGACGCGGTGCGCCGCAAAGCGGCCCAGAGCGCCCGCCTTGCTGCTGTGGGTGTGGACGATGTCGAAGTCGCCTCTGCGGAGGAGGCCGATGAGCTCACGCAGGGCGCTGGGGTCTTCTCGGAGGCTGATCTCCGGTCTCATGTGTTCGAGCTGGACGACCCTGAAGCCCGCCTTCTCGGCCTCTTCCAGCAGCGGGCCGCCTGGGGTCGAGAAGATCGTCACGGAATATTGCTGGGGATCGAGGGCCAGCGCGCCGCGCAGGGCTACGCCGCCGGCGCCGGCGATGAAGCGAGTAATCACTATGGCTACGCGGCGCAACTCAGAAACCGTCCGGGTACGGCGCGACCAATGCTGGCGGCGTGGGGGCAGGCGACTTGGCGAAGCCGGGCAGAAGCGAAGCCAGATGCTGGCGCACCAGATCGGCGCGATTGATGGACGCTGATTCGATCAACCGATCGAGCACCGAATCGAGGTCGAGGGCGGGCGCTGCAGCCTGAGTCGCCCAGATTCTTGGATGCTCCGTGGGCAGGCGCTCCTCGCTCTCGCTGAAGAGCGCTTCGTTGAGCTTCTCGCCGCCGCGCAGGCCGGTGAAGCTGATCTCGAAATCGCCTTCGCGCAGGTTGAACTGAGCCGCGTAGTTGTGAACCAGGTCGACGATCCGCACAGGCGCGCCCATGTCGAGCACGAATGTCTCGCCAAGCTCAGCCATGCTGGCGGCCTCGATGACCAGGCCCACAGCCTCTTCAACGGTCATGAAAAACCTTGTGACGTCGGGGTGAGTGACCGTGACGGCCTCTCCGTTCTCGATCTGTTCCGAGAGCACCGACAGAAACGAGCCGCGACTGCCGAGGACGTTTCCAAAACGTACTGAGGCAAATCTCGTGTAGCCGCCGGAATGCGACTGCACGATCAGCTCGGCCACACGCTTCGAGGCGCCGAGAACCGAGATCGGGTCCGCGGCCTTGTCGGTCGAGATCAGGATGAATCGTTCGACGCCGGTGGCAACCGCCGCCTCGACGAGGTGCTTTGTCCCGAGCACGTTCGACTTGATGCCTTCACATGGGTGCATCTCGAGCAGCGGCAGGTGCTTGTGCGCGGCCGCGTGGAAGATGACCTGGAATTGGAGATCCGCGCAGAGCTGCTTGATGCGGTTGCCATCGCGAATGTCGGCAATCAGAAGCCTGTCGCTGTCGAGCAGCGCCTGACCGTCGAGCTGCATCTGCAAGCGGTGAAGGTTCGACTCGTCGTGGTCGAGCATGTAGAGGGCGGAGGGGCCGAATGCCTTGATCTGCCGGCACAGCTCGCTACCGATGGAGCCACC
>DATINX010000320.1:0-1511 GCA_035473835.1 Candidatus Dormiibacterota bacterium
TGCGGCGTGGAGGGATATCGCCAGGGTCACCGGCAGCTTTTCGTCGCATAGCTGCGCGACGCGCGGTATGAGGCCGCTCGTGGACACGACGATGCGGCGCGGGCTGATGCCCAGGAGCTCAGGGTCCGCAAACCGCCGGACCGACTCCACCACCGCCTGGTAGTTGGCCATCGGCTCGCCCATGCCCATGAAGACGATGTGCGACAGGCGCCTGCCCTCGGCGCCGAGGATGCGCACGGCGTCCACCGCCTGCTCGACGATCTCGTTGGCTTTCAGGTTGCGGCCGAACGGAAACTTGCCCGTGGCGCAGAACGGACAGCCGATTGGACAGCCGGCCTGCGATGAGATGCACAGAGTCGACCGATCCGAATAGCGCATCACAACCGACTCCACCGAATGACCACCGTCGAGCTCGTAGAGGGTTTTCGTGGTCAGCGCGCCATCCGCTTGCGAGACCGCCACCTGGCGCAGGGAGCTGATTCGAAATTCGCTTTCCAGCTCGGTGCGCAACGCCTTGGGCACGTCGAGCATCTCGTCGAATGACGCGGCCCCGCGTGCGAGCCAGCCCCATAACTGCTTGCGGCGATAGGTCGGCAAATCGCGCGCTGAAAGCCAGGCCTCGAGGTCGGCCGCGGACAAGGACAGGATGGCTGGACGTTCGGTCACGGACCCGGTCAGTTGCCTATCGGTCACGGAACGGAGACTACGTCAGACAAAGTGCGGCCTGTAGGCCGAGTTCCCCGTCCACCATACCTTCCAACTTCATAAGCCACCGAACGTCGCCAGGAGTCCATCGGGGAAATCACAGAATTCCCCGATTCTCATACCGAGCGCTCGTAAACCTCTTCGCCTTTCAGCGTGCTCATCTTCACCGCCCCATCGTCGACCAGCTTTTTGAGGTGCGCCCGCAGAGTCATCTCGGCGGCCGCCTGGAGCTCGCCGCCCAGCTCGGGACCATACACGCGCAGGGTGAGCTGCTCCGCCGTGCCGCGCCCGCGCCTGACCTCGGCGAGGATCTGCGCCTCTCGAGCGAGGCGGTGGGTGCGGTATTCCTCCAGCTTGGCTCCCGCATCCATCACGGGGTCCCAGTGCCCGGGAAAGAGCATCCGCGGGTTCAGCGCCTGCAGCCGTTCGAGCGAACGGAGATATTGGGCGACGTCACCTTCCGGATACGTGACCATCGAGCTGCCGCGGCCTAGAACCAGGTCGCCGGTGAAGAGGACGCGGTCTTCATCCAGCCAGAAGCTCAAGTGATCCGCGCTGTGGCCGGGCGTGTGCAGCGCGGTCACGTTGATGTTGCCGACGCGCACGACGTCTCCATCACCGAGCTCCGGAAAGCGCCGCACGGTGGCACGGTGGACGGCCGCCAGGCGCTCGGCCAGGGGAAGGTGATCGGGATGTGAGTGGGTGACCAGCACGACCCCGACCGTGATGCCGCTCAGGCGCTTCTCGATCGCCTCGAGGTGTTTGTCGTCGTCCGGTCCCGGATCGATGACGACAGCCACCGGCCC
>DATINX010000321.1:0-2402 GCA_035473835.1 Candidatus Dormiibacterota bacterium
GCCAGCCACGCCTGGGTCTCGGACCCGCGTTGCAGGTCGTCGGGGGCGCCCGGTCCGCCCATCCTGGTCGCCACCCAACCTGGATCGACCGCGTTGGAGAGCACTGAAGCCCAGCGGCGTGCGATCGCAAACGCCAGCATCACGTCGAAGAGCTTGGAGTCGGAGTAGGCCTGCCAACCGTTCCAGCGGCGGCGCTTCCACTGCAGGTCTTCGAGCTCGGGGTTGCCTCCCAGATGCATCCCCGAGCTCATGTAGACGAGGCGCCTGGGCGGCTCGATGAGGGCGGTCAGCAGGTAGGGCGCGAGCGCGTTGATCGCGAAGATGTGCTCCAGGCCCTCGGCCGTCTCGATGCGGCGGGCCTCGCGGTCGCCGACACCGGCGTTGTGGATGATCGCGTCGAACGGGCCAAGGCGGTTGGCCTGGCCGGCGAGCGCCCGCGTCTCCGTGATGCTCGCGAGGTCGCCGACCACCACCGCGCTCGCTTTTGGATTTGCCGCCAGCGCCGTCTTCGCCCGGACCTCGTTACGCGCGTGGAGGACGACGTCGTGTCCCGCAGCCAGCAGGCGCTGCGCCGCCATCCGCCCGAGGCCATCGGCTGACCCCGTGACCAGGATCCTGGCTATCGCGACACCGTGCCTATTCGATCACACGACGAACCCCGACTCCATGTGCCGGGACTTCCGCAGCCGGGCGCCTGGCCACCGGGGCGGCCAGGGCGCGCAAGGCCTGGATGGCCATGACAGCCAGGAAGACCGCCGCCAGCAGCAGCCACCCGACCGCGTTCTGGTGTGAGTTGAAGGGATTGGCAAGACCGGCGACGACCGCCACAGCCGCCGCCATCAGGACGCCGGTGGTCCGCGGCCCGGCGGCAAGGATGATCGCAGCCGCCGCGCCGATCGCGATGTAGTCCTGCGGATGCCAGTAGGTGGCAAGCAGAAATGAGCCGAGCACGGCAGACACGACCAGTGGCCAGGCAGCACGGGTTCGACGCGTGTGAGCCGCGATGACGATGACGGCGACCACAACCGCCGCCTGGATGGCGAACGCCGCCGGGCTGTGGCCGAGGATGGCGCCGAGGGTCCTCGCTGTGTCACCCGCGGCCTGGGGCGCCAGCAGCGTCGTCAGGTAGGCGCTGGTCCCATCGAGATGAAGGGTCACCAGCATCCCGATTCCCTCGGCCAGCCCCACGGCCAGGAAACCCATCAAGGCTCGCTTTCGCCCGGAAACCAGGAGAGCGATGGGTAGCAGCAGCACGAGGTGCGGCTTGAAAAGGGCCAAAGCGAGGATCGCGCCGCCGAGAAAGTCTCGCCTTGTCTCGAGCAGCTTCCAGCCGGCCAGCAGACCCGCCGCCACCAGGATCGTGACCTGGCCTTCATACGCCGAAAACCACAGAGGGCCGAGCGCGGCCCACCACAGCAGGCAAAGCGCTGCCGGGTACTGTCGGGGGCGGGCGTAGATGACGGCCACCCCGAGAAGGGCGAGGCTGATTGCCACCCAAACCCAGTACGCGGCGGGGTATCCGATCACTGTCAGCGGCGCGACCAGCCAGGTGATCGGCGCGGGCGTGAGCAGCGCGTACCACGGTCCGACCGGATGCAGGGCAGCCACAGCCGCCTGATGGAGTCCGGCGTCGTAGATGCGAGACCAGCCATACCGCAGCCCGACCTCGGCACCGGCGTAGTACAGGCGGAAATCGTTGTGGCTGAGTGAGCCGCTGACATAGGTGAGGTAGACGACAAGGTTCAGCACAGCGGACAGGAGCAGGAGGGTGACAACAAGAGGCCGCGCTTGCGAGACCAGCCGGGACGTGCGCATCAGCCAGCCGAAAACGACCGACGTATCTTCGTGTGACGCCAACGCTAAAAAACTCGGTGATCGAACTCGCGAGTTTGCGTCAACTTTTGCTGACGCGTCAAAAATTGAACACCTCCCCAAATGGAATGGCTTTGTTCTACGCCGAAGCCTGTGATGTTGCAGCCGACCCCTGGGAAATTCCTGGGACTGAACTGGGAATTGCCCGAGAGGGAATTTCGGCACATCGTGTCGGAATCACCCGTATAGATAGACGCGCGCGGGGGCTATTGAACTCGATTTATTTGGTGGGCCGGGAGGGATTTGAACCCCCACAGCTTTCGCGGGTGGTTTACAGCCACTTGAGCTCGCCAATGCCCAGCCGACCCACTAGGGACAAGTAATCGTACGCAATCCCGTCTCGGGGCTTTGCGCCGGCGGCCCGGACCATAAAATGGCGCCGTGACGCGAGGCTATGCCCGCTACGTGCTCGCGGTCATGGTCGGCATCAACTTCCTCAACTACGCGGACCGGTACGTCGGCGCCGCCGTTGCGCCGCTGGTCCAATCCGAGTTCCACCTCTCCGACGCCCAGATCGGCCTCCTCGGCAC
>DATINX010000322.1:0-3100 GCA_035473835.1 Candidatus Dormiibacterota bacterium
GTGACAACTGTCGAAATTTGTGGTGGGCGACCCGGGACTCGAACCCGGATGAGTTACCTCACACGCCCCTCAAACGTGCGCGTCTACCAGTTCCGCCAGCCGCCCGGCTGCAGCCGGTTGATTCTACCGAAGGGCCGATCGATATAAGTACCCGCTGCAAGACTCGAACTCGCAACCTCCTGATCCGAAGTCAGGCGCTCTATCCATTGAGCTAAGCGGGCGCAACGTCATCGTAATTTGAACTAGCGCGGCCAGCAGGCCGGGTTCCCCGGCCGTCACCAGGCATGCACCTTCCAGGCGCCTGCCAATCGTCGCGAGGAGTCCGCGATGAAAACGCAGTTTTCAACGCGTTCTCTGGCGCCCTATCCATTGAGCTAAGCGGGCGCGAAGCCATCGTAATTTGATCGCGCATCGCCGGCAGGCCCGGTGGGCCGGCGTACGATCGTGGCGATGGCCACCGAGCCCCCGCCGGCGCAACCGATCCCTCCGCCAACAGCACAACCAGCCGGGCCCCCTCCGCAGCCGGCGCCCGGTGCGTCTCGCGAGGAGTGGCGCGCATGGCGCCACCAGCAGCACGACTACTGGCGACAGCAGCGGCGGGCGGGTGCTTGGTATGGGCCTGGCAGCTGGTATGGGCCCTGGGACTGGTGGGGAGGCGGCTGGTTCTGGGGTGCGGCCCTGCTGGTGATCGGCCTTTACTACCTGCTCCTGAACCTCGGTGTGCTCAGCTGGCTGCCGGGCGATGTGCTCTGGCCTCTGCTGCTGATCCTTTTCGGGGTGTGGCTGCTGGTCCGCCGCGGCCGAGGCTGAGCAACCAGAGCCGGCCGGGCAACAGACCAGAGGTTAGACGGCCGCGACGTACCGTTGGTGGTTGAGGCCCCACGCCGCGTAGCGCATCAACCCGACCGCCTGGTAGCGGCGCCGTCCAGCCCGCGTGAGGCCGGCATCGATCGCCTTGCGCAAGTCGACCGGGGTCTTGCCGGGAAACTCCGTAAACGCGCGCCCGACCGCATCCACGATGTGGGCGTCTGAGCCCCCCAGCTCGGCGGCTCCAAGCCCGGCGTTCAGCCGTCGCGCCAGCTGGTTGAAGACGAAGAACCCAGGCGTGGCGTTCTCGACCTCGATGGCGTCGAAAGCCAGCTCCGCGGCGAGCCATCCCACGCCGTGGACGGTCCCGCTCCGCACCTGTCGCTGCGTGCGCCAGAAGGGGTGCGCGGCGACGGCGATGCCGCCCTGGTCCTGGATGGCGTGGATCGTGGCCGCTGCCGACAGTCCGGGCTTGACAGGACGCTCGAGGTAGAGGCCGATGATGTGTCCGTCGCGGCTGGAAACCTCCTCGCCGACGATCACCTTCAGCCTGGAGCGGCGGCTGGCGAAGTCGGCCACCCGAAGGGCGCCTTCGATCGTATCGTGGTCGGTGACGGCGATGACATCAAGCCGCGCGCGGGCCGCGTGCTCGGCGAGCTCGAGGGGGCTGGGCCATCCATCGCTGACGTTGGTGTGCATGTGGAGGTCCGCTCGACCCCATGAAGTCATAGACGTGCATCCTACCCCGGTGCGGTCTACCATCCACCTCTTAGAGACGCTGCCCCTTTGACACTCTTGCTGGAGGTTGGGCTGTGGAAGGCTTGATGCAGGACTACGAGCTCTCGGTGCAGCACGTGCTCTGGCGGATCGAACGGCTGCACCAGAAGAAGGAGGTGGTCACCAAGCGCGAGCAGGGCCTCCACCGGACCACCAACGGAGAGATCGTCCGCCGGGTCAACCGCCTCTCCGGGGCCCTCAAGCGGCTTGGCGTCAAGCCGGGCGACCGGGTGGCCACCTTGGCCTGGAACAACTACCGCCACCTCGAGCTCTACTACGCCGTTCCCTGCATGGGAGCGGTCCTCCACACCCTCAACCTACGACTGTTTCCTCAGCACCTCGAGTTCATCGTCAAAGACGCCGAGGACAAGGTCCTGTTCGTCGACCAGACGCTCCTCCCGATCCTCAAGCCGCTCGCGGGGAAGATCCCCAGCGTCAAGACGATCGTGCTCATGTCCGACTCCCCAACCGCCTCTCATCACGACGACGCCCTGGGCGAGATGCTCGACTACGAGACCCTGCTGGCCGCCGAGAGCGATGACTACCCATGGCCGAAGCTGAGCGAGCGGATGGCCGCGGCCATGTGCTACACGTCGGGCACCACCGGCAACCCGAAGGGGGTCGTGTATTCGCATCGCTCTCAATTCATCCACACGATGGGCGTGCTGCAGGCCGACAACCTGGCCATCACCGAGAAGGACACCGTCCTCCCGATCGTGCCGATGTTCCATGCCAACAGCTGGGGCCTTCCTTATGCGTGCGGCATGGCCGGCAGCAAGGTGCTCTTCCCCGATCGATTCATGGGCGACGCCAAATCCGTCGTCGGCCTTGCCGAGGATGAGGAAGCGACGGTGCTCGCCGGCGTGCCGACCATCTGGATCAACACGGTGGCCTACCTGAAGGAGACCGGCAAGCGCCTGCCCAAGGTCCACACGGTGATCTGCGGCGGCTCGGCGGTGCCCCCCGCGCTGATGCAGGCGATGGATGGGCTGGGCCTGCGGATGCTTCACGCATGGGGCATGACCGAGACGTCGCCGCTCGGCAGCGTGGCCCGCCCGAGAGCCGACACCAAACCCGAGGACGAGCTGGCGGCCCGTCTCACCCAGGGCCGCGTAGTGCCCGGGGTCGAGATCCGCATCTGCGACCCGGCGACCGGCGCCGAGCTGCCCTGGGACGGCGTTGCCTTTGGCGAGATCCAGGTCCGCGGTCCCTGGATCGCACGCGGGTATTACAACGGCTACGACCCCGACAAGCTCACCGAGGACGGCTGGTTCCGCACGGGCGACGTGGCCAAGATCACACCGGAGGGTTACATCGAGATCGTCGACCGGACCAAGGACGTCATCAAGTCCGGCGGCGAATGGATCTCGTCGGTCGAGCTGGAGAACGCGATCATGGCCCACCCCAAGATCATGGAGGCGGCTGTGATCGGCCTGGTCCATCCCAAGTGGGACGAGCGGCCAGTCGCGTACGCGGTCCCCAAGCCCGAGTTCAAGGGCCAGGTCACCCAGGAGGA
>DATINX010000323.1:0-3254 GCA_035473835.1 Candidatus Dormiibacterota bacterium
TGCAGCGACTTGGTCTGGCCCTGCAGCGATTTGTTCTGGTTGCTGAGCTGGTTGGCGGTGTTCTGGAAGGTGGTGTCGTCCATGTAGAGGAGGGCAAGCCCCCCGGCGGTGAAAAGAAGCGCGGCCGCGAGTGTCGCCGTCCACAGGCGAGGCCCCAGCGGCCTCGAGATTCGTAGCGGGCGAGGAGCCGGCCGAGGCGCGACCGGCCAAGGCGTGGGTTCGAAAACCGGCATCGCCGTTTCGGCTTCGGGAACCTGGAGCGCAGGTGGAGCGCCGTGTGTCACGAGCTCGGCGCCGGAAGCGACCGGCTCGGGTTCGGGGATCGTGTCGTCCATTTCGGTCGTCGCCATCATCCCACCATCAATTGGCAGTTGGCCAAGCCGAAGCTCAAACTTGCCCCGGCCGCGGCCACGCGCCCAGCACCGAGGCGATCGTCGATGTCGTCTCAGTTTGCGTGGCGATGCTGTAGGTGAAGGTCTTGCCGTCCGGTTGGGTGGCGGGGCCGATGCCGCAGTTGGCGCCGCAAGGCGCCTCTTCCACAAGGAACACTGTTGCCGAGTTCAGGAACGAGGGGGTGGAGCGCTCGTTCGGAAGCTCGCCCCCCGCCCTGCCGGCGTGGCCGTACAGCCATACGTGCGGGATGCCGCCCGCGTCACGAACGGTAAAGGCCAGATAGTCGTCGCCGGCGTCCGCGCGCGGCCTGATCCACGCCAGCTGCTGGCCGATGGCCTGCGAGCGGTTGCCGGCCGGGCCGGTCGAGTCCCACACGTAGATGACGGACGAGTTCGGTTGGCGGAAGTAGAGCTTGCTGGCGCTGCTGCCCCACGTCGCCATGGTGGCGCTGGCCTGCGAGAAGACCAGCCCTGTCCGGCTCCAGATGTCGAGGTGGTCGCCGTTGCTCGTGTACGTCTGCTCGAATGCGAAATAGCCGCCGTCGGGCGAGAAGGCGATGAAGGCGTCGTCCTCGTTGGGGTTTACACCTCTTCCCGGCACCGGGCCATAGGTCGCCAGCACGCGATCGCCGCCCCCGCTAAGCACATGGATGGCGACCGCAGTGGAGTCAGAGGTGACGTAGACGAGAGCGCTGCTTTGGTCAGGACTCCAGGCGTGCAATCCATCCATCGCTCCGCCGCCCGTCCAGCTCGCCGCCACCGCGGTGGTCCCTGTGAACAGGTCGAGCGTGGCGATGATGCTTGTCCCGGGCGAGCCCGGGGCGCCTTGCGAAGCCCACCAGGAGATCTCGCTTTGTGTCACCAGCAGCGGGCTCCACGACCCCGTGATCGTGCATATGGTCCGGGGATGCGTCGCATCTGTGACGTCGGCCAGCACCGGGTGCGTCGAGCCCTGGAGGGTGATGAGGGCTTCCTGCGCTGCCGGCGCGCCCGAGCAGCTGGCATGCATGGCAGCCCACGAGGGCACGGCGACCGGGCTCGGCGCGGCGCTTGGAGTTGAGTTCGCCGATGGGCTTGGAGTTGGCGAGTCCGCCGGGCTTGGGGACGAGCTTGCGACCACGGAAGGGGACGGGCTGCTGTGCGAGGCGGCAGGAGCCGCGCTGCCGCAGCCGCAGACCGCGAGCATGACTGCGACGGCCGCCAGCCTGAACCCCACTTGGGATTGAAACGACAAACGCCGCGCAGACGTTACGGCGGCCGAAACCGCTCTCACGGCGTCCACAATAAAGCCGGCCGGTTTTCGGCCCTGATGATCAGCAGATTTACAGGATGAGAGGGGTGCTCCTGGTGGCCCTTTTGCTGCTCTCAGCATGTCTCGACAGCCCGCCGGCGCTGACTGCAGACGTCAATGCGTCGGCTACCCAGTCCGCGACGGTCGGTGGGCGAGCGCAACTCGTGATCAGCATCAAGAACACCGGGCCGGCCCTGGCTCATGTCGGTTTGACCTTCCTCTCGGCGGACAAGTGGTATGAGCGGCATAAAGTAACCGACCCTGGCGGGTGCACGATAGATCTGGATCATTCCGCATTCGATTGCGGAGACCTCGCGGCGGGGGCGTCAGGGAGCTACTCCATCGCAGGCACGGCCGACCAGGCCGGCACCTTTCATTACCAGCTGGCGCTTCGAGAGCTCGTCCGGCCGTTCAGGTTCATAAATGACCATCCAGACGGTGCCGACGTGCAAACCTGGGACGAAACTGTCAATTCAACCTAATTCATCTTGGGCACGCACTTAAGCGAGCCGCTAAAGCAGTCTGAAGTCAGTCGTTGACAGGAAATCCAATCCCTTGGAGGCTGGTGCCCGGGCGAAGGTCAGCGCAATTGCGAAGCGTAGAGCGCGGTCATCCTCGGGTCGACATCATCTCGACAGATGAACTGTGCCGTCGTTGTTCAGTGTCCAGTCGGGGTTGTGGGCAACCTCCCACATGTAGCCGTCAGGGTCGGCGAACGCCCCGGTGTAGCCGCCCCACTCGGCTGGGCCGGCCTGGCGGGCGATCGACCCGCCGGCCCGTCTGGCAGCGGCGAGGATCGTATCGACCTCCTCGGGCGAGCGGACGTTATGGGCAAGCTCGATCCCCGGCGCGCCGTGACCGCCAAGCGCTGTCCAAAGTCCGAAGACCATTCCGCCCGCTTGGAAGAACGCGATCTCGTCGTCAGGCTGTTGGGCTCCTGTCCATCCCATCGCCTCGTAAAAGGCTCGGGCACGAGCCAGGTTCTCAACTCCAAGGGTCACAAGACTGATCCGCTGCTCCACCGTCCAAGTATGTGGGTGGGATGGCTCAGCCTGGTTGCCTGTGCGTCGACGGGTCGTCCAGTACCGCAGCCGAACCCGCCCTTAACCTTCGGTTGCAGGTAAGTTATGTGGTCGGCGGGCGCGCGACCAGTGTCGCCGGCCCCACGTGCCAATGACAGGAGGATCTATGTCCAACGTACGTGTACTGGTAGGAACTAGAAAGGGCGCTTTCGTATTGACGGCCGACGAACGGCGCAAGAGCTGGAAAGTCGACGGACCCCACTTCGCCGGCTGGGAGGTCTACCACGTCAACGGCTCGCCCGCGGACCCAAACCGGCTTTACGCCTCACAGTCGCGTGGCTGGTTCGGGCAGGTGATTCAGCGCTCGGATGACGGCGGCGCTTCGTGGGAGCCGGTCGGAAACGAGTTCAAATACGACGGGATGACGGGGACTCACAAGTGGTACGACAACTCGGATCATCCCTATGAGTTCGCGCGCGTCTGGCACCTCGAGCCGTCGCTCGACGACCCTGACACGGTGTATGCGGGAGTCGAGGACGCCGCTCTCTT
>DATINX010000324.1:0-6145 GCA_035473835.1 Candidatus Dormiibacterota bacterium
GGCGCAGCAAGGTTTGGCGGAGTTCGTCCAAATCCGCAGCCAGCTTTGCCACTTCCGCGTCCGCTTTCGCGTGGACCCCAGCATCGTCCCAGTGGTCACGGAAGCAGCACGTGGTGCTTTTTCGAACCATGCCGTCCACCGCGACCTCGGCGGTCGGGAACGGATGATCGAATCGTGGTCCTCCATCCCCACGAACTCAGAGCCTTCGGCGTGAGTTCGCGGGGACCCCATTTATTGAAACCGACCCGCGCCGGTTTGACCCGGGCCGCGAACCTGCTCCGAAGCGGCGGCGTGGTCGCGTTTCCGACCGACACCGTTTACGGGTTGGCGGCGGCAGCGGACGACGAGGTGGCCCGGCGCCGAATCTATGCCATCAAGGGCAGGCCTGCGGGCCTGCCGCTGATCCTCATGGCGGCGGCGGAGTCGCAGCTCGAGGGCTGGGTGCACCTGGACACGCGCGCCGAGGAGATCATCCGCCGCTGGTGGCCGGGACCGCTGACGGTCATCCTCCACGCCAAGGGTGGCGGTACGCTCGGCGTGCGCATACCGAAGCACGCAGTCGCGCTCGAGCTGCTCCGCGCGTCGGGTCCCCTCATGACCACCAGCGCCAACCTCCACGGCAAGGATCCGGCCATGAACGCTGCCGAAGCGGCCTCGCTCCCCGGAGTGTCTGCGGTCCTCGACGGCGGCGTTGCGCCGGGCGGGGTGGCTTCGAGCGTCCTCGATCTCACCGGTCAGGAGCCTCACGTCCTGCGCGAGGGGGCGATTCCCACGGCCTCGCTCCTCGGACCGCCGCCTCTCCACGCAGGTTGACCGGTTGACCGGTGCGTCCGGGGGCTCACGCGCCAATTCATCGGCCTGGTCGGCCGGGCTTCGCTGAAGCCGGCGTCGCCTTCTGCGCGCGCTCGGTCACGCATCTACGCGATGCGCTCCCTCACGTGCTCGGCGGCTCCTTGGCTCCGGCCGCCAAGGCCGTGACTTGGCGGTTCGCCCCCGAACGCACCGGTTAGGATTCGAGCATGTCCGCCCCCATCACCACCATGACGTTCCGGGCTCTCGACCGCGACGATCCCGAGGTTGCGAACCTGATTCGCAAGGAGTACAAGCGGCAGTCCGAGACCCTGGAGCTCATCGCGTCGGAGAACCTGACCAGCCCTGCAATCCTCGAGGCGCTCGGCACCCTGCTCACCAACAAATACGCCGAAGGCTATCCAGGCCGCCGTTACTACGGCGGCACCGGCGAGGTGATCGACAAGATCGAGTCGTTGGCGGTCGACCGCGCGAAGGCGCTGTTCGGCTCCGACTACGTGAACGTGCAACCCCATTCTGGATCGCAGGCCAACGCCGCCGTCTACATGGCGGTATGCCGGCTGGGCGACAAGGTCATGGGCATGGACCTGTCCGCGGGCGGCCATCTCTCACACGGGAGCCCGGCCAACTTCAGCGGCAAGTTCTATGAGATCCACTCTTACGGTGTCAGCCGCGAGACCGAGCTCATCGATTACGAGGCTATGCAGACGATGGCCGAGCAGGTGCGGCCGAAGATGATCATCGGCGGCTTCTCCGCCTACCCCCGCATCGTGGACTGGGCGCGTATGCGCCAGATCGCGGACTCGGTCGAAGCCACGTTCTTCGTCGACATGGCCCATGTCGCCGGGCTGGTCGCGGGTGGCGTCTATCCGTCGCCCGTTCCGCATGCGCCCATCATCACGACCACAACTCAAAAGACTCTGCGAGGCGCGTGGGGAGCGATCATCCTTTGCGACAACGAGCACCAGAAGGCAATCGACTCCGCGGTCTTCCCCGGCATCCAGGGCGGTCCGCTGATGCACGCGATCGCAGCCAAGGCCGTGTGCTTCGGCGAGGCGCTGAAGCCGGACTTCAAGGTGTACGCGAAGCAGGTCGTCGTCAACGCGAAAGCGCTGGCCGCGCGTTTGATGGAACGCGGGCTGAGGCTCGTGAGCGGCGGCACGGACAACCACCTGATGCTCATCGACCTCAGGCCTCAGAAACGCACCGGAAAGCAGGTGCAGGACATCGCCGACACCGTCGGCATCACGCTCAACCGGAACTCGATCCCGTACGACGAGGCGTCCAAGTTCAACCCGAGCGGCGTTCGCGTCGGTACCCCGCTGGTCACGACTCGCGGCATGCGCGAGCCCGAGATGGCCGTCATCGCCGATTGCCTCGCCGACCTGGTCGAGCGCATCGACGATCCCGCTGTGCTCGACTCCGTCCACGAGCGCGCGCTGGAGCTGTGCCGGAAGTTCCCGCTTCCATACGCGTTCGACTGAGGCCGCCAGCAGCACTTTGAGCGACTTCTTCAGCGTCACCTTCCTCGAGACCCTTCGCGACAGGGTCCTTCCGGGCGTCTGGCCGCTGCTGGCTGCGATGGTCCTGTGCGCGCTGTTGGTGCCGGTCGCCATCCGTGTCTCCAGGCGCACGGGATTGATGGCGGTGCCCGGCGGACGTCACGCGCATGCCGCGCCGACTCCGCTCCTTGGCGGCCTGGCCATGTTCATCGGCTTCGCTGTGGCAGTGCTGGTCTTCGTTCCCTCGAGCACGACCAGGACCGGGGTGCTGGTCGTGTCGGGCCTGGCTGCCGTGCTCCTCATCGCCGACGACCGCTGGCCGGTCAGCCCCGGGCTCAAGTTCGCGTTTCAGCTGCTCGTCGCCCTGGTGGCGGTAGGCGTGTTCGGATTCGTGATCACCTACTTCGGTCTCCCGAACAGCGGTACCAACGGCAACGCGACGCTGGTTTACCTCGGCTGGGCCGCTATCCCGGTGAGCCTGTTCTGGATCTTGGGCATGCAGAACACGGTCAACTTCCTGGACGGCGTCGACGGCCTGGCTTCGGGGGTCATCTTCATCGTCGCCCTTACTCTGCTCATCGCCGCGGCAGGCAGGGACCAGATCGACGTGGTGCGGCTCGCCGGAGCGCTGGCGGGAACCTGCGCCGGTTTCCTGCTCTTCAATTTCAACCCGGCCCGGATCTTCATGGGCGACTCGGGATCGCATTTCCTCGGGGCGGCGCTGGCAGTGATCTCGATCCTCGGCGTGGCCAAGGTCGCGGTCGCATTCGCCCTGGTCATCCCGATCCTCGCGCTGGCGCTACCCATCGCGGACACCGCATGGGCGATCGTACGCAGGCGGCGGGGCCACGAATCCGTGGCGCGCCCCGACCTCCAGCACCTGCATCACCGGCTGCAGGCCTTCGGCCTCACCCCGCGGCAGACCTGCTACGTCTTCTACGCGGCCACCGCGCTGTTCGGGACGGTGGGGCTGATGTTCTTCGGACACCGCCGGATCCTGGCGGTCGTGGTCGTGGCGGCGCTCGTGCTGGCCTCGACGGTGGCGGCGGACCGCTTGCAGAAGGCGGGCGTTCGTATACCCGCTCCGCTCCTTCGCCGTCTTCTGGCCGAACCTGGCAACCGGTAGGATTAACGCGGGCATGGCGCGCCCATCGAGTTCCGGTCCGACAGGGGCCGACGTGGCCGGAATCGGATTTTATTTTGCGGGCTCGGTCCTGCTCCCACTGCTCGCTGGTGTCGGGCTCGACAGCTGGTTGCATACGGGGCCGGTTTTCGTGCTGATCGGGTTGTTAGTCGGCCTGGTTCTGGGCGGAGTCGCGATCTGGTTGAAGGTGAGGGAGTTCACGAAGTGATGGTCGGTTCGGGCGTGCGCAAAGCGCAGTCCAGAATCCCACGCGAAACCGTAGTCGCCTGCGCGACTCTCGGCTTGGCCGCGGCCGTGGCAGCCACCGTCGCCGGCCACGCGTCCTTCGGCATCGGTATCGCGGCTGGCCTTCTGATCGGCTCTACCAACGGGTATCTGATGGTCGCATTGCTCGACCAGGACTCCTCATTCCTCTTCGCCAGCCTGATGCGACTGGCGATCCTGAGCGTGGTTGCTCTCGGCGCGGCCCTGCTCTTGCAGAGTTCGTCCTGGACCGTCATCCTCGGAGTCGGGGCGGCGCAGCTGATCATGGTCGCGGCCGGCGTGCGTCAGGGCCTGCGCTCGTGATCTACATGGATGCGGCTCCAGGAACGCACCCCACCATCAACCTTGGGTGCGGGACCCTATGCACCTTCAACTACGACAGCGTCATATCAAGCACGCTCGCGGCCATCGTCACACTGGGTGTGGCGTTCTGGATTCGTTCTCAGCTGCGAGAGGGTGAGCCGACCAAGGCACAGGCCATCTTCGAGTGGGGCTACGACCAGCTCCGCGCGCTCATCAGGACCAATGTCTCGGATGACGCCCTTTTCATCATCCCGCTCGCGATGACGCTCTTCCTGTTCATCCTCGTTGCCAACTGGATCGAGATCTTTCCGCTGGCGATCTTTCGGTTCGTACACGGCGCGAATGCCGATCTGAACCAGACCCTGGCGATGGCGCTGATCGTGATCGCGGTTGTGCAGTGGTACAGCGTGCGGACGCTGGGTTGGCGCGGCTACTTCCGGCGCTTCACCAAACCCTTCGAGCTGCCTCTGCCTGTGCGCATCGTCTTCACGCCGCTCAACATTCTCGAAGAGGCCGTCAAGCCGCTCACACTCTCGTTACGTCTCTTCGGCAACATCTTCGCGGGTGCGGTCATGATCGGTTTGATCGCGAGCATCGGCACTCTTCAACTGCCCGTGGTTGGCACCTTTGGCGCCACGATCATCGGTTCTTTGGTCCTCGTCATCTGGAAGAGCTTTGACGTCATCTTCATCGGGTTCATTCAGGCGTTCATCTTCATGCTGTTGACGGTCATCTACTTTGGCGCGGCCCGCGAGGGCCTCGAACATGAACACCACTAGGAGGGGACATGACTGACCACGGAATAACACTTGCCGCTGCGCTCATCGGTTTCGGCCTGGCCCTCGGGTTGGGCGCCATCGGCGCCGCCGTCGGCGACGGCCTGGCCGGCAACGCGTTCATCAGCGGCGTCGCGCGCCAGCCTGAGGCCCAGGGTCGGATGATCCCATGGCTCTTCACGATCGTCGGCCTCGTCGAAGCGATGTACTTCATCAACCTCGCCTTCGGCTTCGTGTTCATAAGCCAGGTCGTCCCGAAGTAGATGGTTTTTCTCGCAGGTACGGCCGGCGTAATCGAAATCAACGGGACGGTAATCGTCGAGGTGATCACCTTCCTGGTGATGACGGCCATCCTCGCGCGGTATGTATACCCCGAGGTTGTGAGGCTGGCGGAGGCGCGGCAGCGGCAGATTGCCCAGCAGCTGAAGGACGCTGAGAGAGAACGCATGGCAGCCGAGGCCAGACTCAAAGAAGCCGGGACCAAGCTCGAGGACGCACGAAAGACCGCCCAAAGGGTCATCGACGCCGCGACCAAGTCGGCGGAGCAGCTCCGCCAGGAGCTGAAGCAGAAAGCCGAGGATGAAGCCAGGCGGTTGCTCGAATCGGCGCGCAAGGAGATCGAGGCCGAGCGCCTCAAAGCCATCCAGTCGGTGCGAGGAGAGGTGGCCGGCCTGGTCGTGGCGGCGACGGAGAAGGTCATCGGCGAGACCCTGGACATGACCAAGCACAAGCAGCTCATCGACAAGGCAATCCAGGAGGTCGCGAGTGGCAACGGCCGCAGCTAAGCGCTATGCCGCCGCGGTTTTCGAGCTGGCAACGGCGGAAGGCCGGGTCGATGACTGGCGCAGCCACCTGACAGCGATCCGAGATCTCTTGAGCGATCGGGCGGTGGCCCAGGTGCTCCGGAACCCGACCATCCCGGTCTCTCGCCGATTGCAGTTGATTGACGAGGCGGGACTCCCGGATCGGGAGGCGACGAATCTCGCGAGGATGCTCGTCGAGACGGGCCGTGTGGACCAGGCGGACGGCATCCTCGAGGAGTTTGAAGAGCTTGCCGACGAAGCTGCGGGCCGGGTTCGAGCTACGGTCACGACGGCGGTCGAGCTGTCACCCGAGGACCAGGAGCGCCTCGGCAACCAACTGTCACAACAGCTTGGCAAAGAGGTGCGCATGACCGCCGCCGTCGACCGCCGGATCGTCGGCGGACTCAAGCTGCAGTACGGCGATCACCTCATCGATGCCAGCATCGCCTCCCGATTACAACAACTGCGCCGCCAGCTGGCGGACGCCTCCTAGGAGAGAAGAGTGGGAATCAGCACCAAAGAGATCTCGGAAGTCATCAAGGA
>DATINX010000325.1:0-5329 GCA_035473835.1 Candidatus Dormiibacterota bacterium
TCATGAGCGGCATGGCGCAGTGATGGCCGGCGCGAAGGCACACCTGGTCGCGGTCGGCGATCGTCGCGAGGTCGTGGGGGTGGATGCCCTCGAGCGCGAAGGAAATGACGCCCGCCCGCCGTGAGGGCGGCGGCCCGTAGACGGTCAGGCCCTCGATTTCGCTCAGCGCCTCATACGCGTACTCCGTGAGCTCGCGCTCGTGAGCGCGAACGGCGTCCATCCCGAGGCTGCTCAGGTAGTCGACCGCGGCGCCGAGTCCGATCACCTCGCCGATGGCCTGGGTGCCCGCCTCGAACTTCCAGGGCAGGTCGTGATAGGTGGTGCCCTCGACGCGGACAGTCTTGATCATGTCCCCACCCGACTGGAACGGATCCATCGCCTCGAGGAGCTCCCGGCGGCCGTAGAGGATGCCGGCGCCCGTCGGGCCAAGCATCTTGTGGCCGCTGAACGCGTAGAAGTCGCACCCGAGCGCCCGCACGTCGACTCCCTGGTGGGGCGCCCCCTGAGCGCCGTCGACGAGCACCGTCGCGCCCGCTGCCTTGGCCGCTGCGACCATCTCCACCGCCGGGTTGATGGTGCCGAGCGCGTTGCTGACCTGGCTGAACGCCACCAGCTTCGGCGACCGCTTCATCAGCTCGCGGTACTGGTCCAGTCGCAGCTCGCCCCGCTCGTCGATGTCCACGTACTCGATGTGCGCGCCGTTGGCGGCGGCGAGGATCTGCCAGGGGACGATGTTGGAGTGGTGGTCGAGAATGGTGAGCACGATCAGGTCGCCTGCCTTGACGTTCTTGCGACCCCACGCATAGGCGACCAGGTTGATGGCCTCGGTCGTGCCCCGCGTATAGATGATCTCCTTGGTCGAGGCGGCGTTGATGAAAGCGCGCACCTTTTCGCGCGTGCCCTCGTATCGCTCGGTCGCCACCTCGGCGATGTGATAGGCGGCTCGGTGGATGTTCGAGTTGAAGTGCTCGAAGTAGTCGAGCATCGCGCCGGTCACTTGCCGTGGACGCTGCGAGGTGTTGGCGGAGTCGAGGTAGGCGAGGCCGGTCTCGAAGATCGGGAAGTCCTTGCGGATGGCCGCCACGTCGAGGTGGCGAGCTCCCTTGGTGCGTTGAGGGGTCCCCACGAAATCGCGGTGGTTGGGTGCGGATTTCGTGGGGTTCTTCACTCCGGCACCTCGACGAACACGTCCGCACCCTCCACCGACACCGGGTATGTGGTCGCGGGGATGACCGCAGGTAGGCCCGTGACCTTGCCGGTGACCAGGTTGAAACGCGATCCGTGCTGTGGGCACTCGACGTCCATGCCCCAGAGCTCGCCTTCGCACAACGAGAACTCCTCGTGGGTACAAATGTCGTTCATCGCATAGAAGTTGCCGTCTTCCGCATGCGCGAGACAGACCGGCGTGCGCCCCGCCTCGACCTTTTTCAACGATTCCACCGGCACCTCGTCGACGGTGGCCACGCGATACCTAGCCAAGACGCGCCTCGAGCTCGGCCTCGACCAGAGCCCGTGCGTGCTCGAACGGGATGCGCTGCAGGACCTCGCCGAAGAAACCCTGGACGATCATCCGCTTGGCCGCCGCCTCGGGGATTCCGCGCGATTGCAGGTAGAACATCGACATCGGGTCGACCGGGCCGACTGTCGCGCCGTGCGTGCAGCGGACGTCGTTGTTGTCGATCTCGAGCATGGGAATCGAGGTCGCCTTCGCGTGCTCGGACAGGACGAGGTTGCGGTTGGCCTGGTACGCGTCGGAGCGCGCGGCACCCTTTTCGATGCGGATCAGGCCCGCGTAAACGGTCCGGGCCACGTCCTGCAGCGCGCCCTTGAACAGCAGGTCTGAGCGCGTGTTGCCGACCTGGTGGTCCTGCAGCGTGTGGAAGTCGAAGAACTGCTCGCCGGAGGCGAAGTAGATCGCCTTCAGCTCCGCGTCCGCGCCCTCGCCGACGAGTGATGCTTCAACACGCGTCTTGGAGAACTTGCCGCCGAGCGTGACGTTGAAGAGCCGGAGCGTCGAGTCCTTCTTCAGCTCCGCGCGCTGGTCCGCGAAATGCCACACGTTGCGACCCCATTTCTGGACGGCGACGTAACCGACCTGCGCGCCGTCGCCGAGAAAGATCTCGGTCGAGCCGCTCCGATAGCCGGCCTCATCGTCGTGCTCGGCGATGTACTCGTCGAGGTAGTCGAAGCGAGCACCGTTGCCGGCGATGACCAGCGTGTGCGGCAGGACGCTCGTGCCGCCTTCGTGCGAGAAGTGCTGGCCGATCACCGGCTGGTCGATGACCACGCCGTCGGGGACGTAGAGGAAGGTCCCGCCTGTGAAGAAGGCCGAGTGGAGGGCGGTGAACCGGTCTCGGTCGGCGTGTATAAGAGAGAACAGGCGAGGCTCGACCAGCTCCGGGTGGTCCTGGGCGGCCTGGCGTAGAGGCTTGAGGATGACGCCGGCCGGCAGCGAGGTCGGAAGCACCAGCTTCTGTCCGTCCAGGTGCTCGAGCGTCGAATACTTCGCCGCATCGAAGCTGCTGACGTCCGTACGCCGCCACTCTTCATCGATGCGGCTCGGCATGGGCAGGCGCTCGAAGGCGTCGAAAGCAGATCGGCGGCGCTTGCGCAGCCAGTCAGGTTCCCCATGGACCGAGGCGATCTCCTCCATGGCCTGGACCGTGAACGGCATGTCAGCGCGCCAGCGAGGGTTGGATCATCGGATCTTCGGCGCCCATGGGGGCCATCCGCGTTGTTGCCTCCTGCGCTCCTCGCTTACGCATCGACGGGATGCGCGCGCTGCGGTGCTCGTCGGCGCCTAGCAACTGGCCCCCCTGGCCACCGAATCTCTCGATGATCACCCTCGTTGCCACGCTTAGCCTACCGAGCCCTCCATCTCGAGCTGGATGAGCCGGTTGAGCTCCACCGCGTACTCGAGCGGCAGCTCTTTGGTGAATGGCTCGATGAAGCCGTTGACGATCATCGTCTCGGCTTCGCTCCGCGTGATGCCGCGGCTCATCAAATAGAAGAGCTGCTCGTCCGACACCTTGCTGACGGTGGCCTCGTGGCCGAGGGTCACGTTCTCGGCGTCGACGTCGTTGTACGGGTACGTGTCGGAGCGCGATTCGTCATCGAGCAGCAGCGCGTCGCATTTCACGAACGACTTGCTGTTCTTGGCGTCGGGGTACATCTTGATGTGCCCCCGGTAGGAGGTCCGGCCGCCGCCTTTGGAGATCGACTTCGACGTGATGGTCGAGGTCGTGTTGGGGGCGACGTGGATCATCTTGCCGCCCGCGTCCTGGTGCTGCCCCTTGCCGGCGAACGCCACCGAGAGCACGTCGCCCTTCGCGCCCGGCTCCATCAGGTAGACGCTCGGGTATTTCATCGTGATCTGCGAACCGAGGTTGCCGTCGACCCACTCCATCGTGGCGTCCCGGTATGCCAATGCGCGCTTGGTGACCAGGTTGAACACGTTGGTCGACCAGTTCTGGATAGTCGTGTATCGGCAGCGCGCGTCGGCCTTGACGATGATCTCGACGACCGCCGAGTGCAGTGAGTCGGTCGTGTAGATGGGCGCGGTGCAGCCTTCGATGTAGTGCACGAACGAGCCTTCGTCGCAGATGATCAGGGTGCGCTCGAACTGGCCCATGTTCTCGGCGTTGATGCGGAAGTAGGCCTGAAGAGGGATGTCCACACGGACGCCCTTAGGCACGTAGATGAACGAGCCGCCCGACCACACCGCGGTGTTCAGCGCAGCGAACTTGTTGTCCGCCGGCGGGATGACGGTGCCGAAGTACTGCTTGAAGAGCTCAGGGTGGTCGCGGAGAGCCGAGTCGGTGTCCGTGAAGATGACCCCCTTCGCGGTGAGCTCCTTCTGCAGCGAGTGGTAGACGACCTCCGACTCGTACTGCGCTGAGACGCCGGCGAGGAACTTGCGCTCAGCCTCGGGCACGCCCAGGCGGTCGTACGTCGCCTTGATATCAGGCGGCAGGTCTTCCCAGGTCTTCGACTGCTTGTCGGAGGCCTTGAGGTAATAGAAGATGTTCTCGAAGTCGATCACCGAGAGATCGGCACCCCACTTGGGCATCGGCTTCTTGCGGAAGATCTCGAGCGAGCGGAGACGCATCTTGGTCATCCACTCCGGCTCCTGCTTCATCCACGAGATCTCCTTGACGATCTCGGGGTTCAGGCCGCGCTTGGCCTTGAAGACGTATTCCTCGGGCACGAAGAAGCCGTACTTCTCCTTGTAATCGGTGCCGATCTCCATCTGCTTGGGTACCGTCGCCATCAGGCAACCTCCTCCGGCTTCAACACAGCCGGCTCTTCAGCCTCCGCCCATTCCGAATAGCCAGTCTTCTCGAGGCGCTCAGCGACTTCGGGGCCGCCAGACAGGACGAACTTTCCATCTACGAGCACGTGCACGAAGTCGGGCTTGATGAACTCCAGGATGCGCGTGTAGTGGGTGATGATCAGCACACCGAGCTCGGGACCGCGCATCCGATTGACTGCGTCGGCGACGAACTTGATGGAGTCGATGTCGAGCCCGGAGTCGGTCTCGTCGAGGATCGCCATCTCGGGCTTGAGGATCGCCATCTGCAGGATCTCGGCGCGCTTCTTCTCACCGCCGGAGAAACCGTCGTTGATGTAGCGCGGCAAAAAGGAGTCGTCCATGTGCAGAACCTCGAGCTCGCTTTTCAGCAGCGAGCGGAACTCCTTCGGCGTGACCTGCTTGCTCTTGTCCTTGCCGTCGTATCCACGCTTGGCATTCAGCGCCGTGCGCAGGAAGTTGGTCATCGAGATACCAGGCACGACCACGGGGTACTGGAACGCGAGGAACATGCCCAACCGGGCGCGCTCGTCGGGCTCCAGCTCGAGGATGTTCTGGCCCTTGAAAAGCGCCTGGCCGCCGTCGACCGTGTAGCCGGGGTGACCCATGAGTGTGTGCGAGAGGGTTGACTTGCCCGAGCCGTTCGGGCCCATCACGGCGTGAACCTCGCCCTTGTTGATACCGAGCGTGACGCCTTTGAGGATTTCCTTGCCCTCGACACTTGCCCTTAGGTCGCGAATCTCGAAATCAGCCAACTTTTCCTCTGCTCTCCTTGATCTCATATGTGCAGTCACTCGCTGCCTCGCGCATCCAGGTCGATCGGGTCACGGGAGCGCCAAGCAGCCGCTCGTACATCTGCTGCTCGTTCAGGCAGGGCAAGGCGGTGCGGGCGGCGACGTCCTGGATCGGGCAGTTGCAGTGGCGGATCGCGAGGCCGCCCTCCGGCAGCTCGACCACCTCGGCCATGTGGCCGTGCTCGGTGGCCAGCTTCGCCAGCTCACGGACGCGTCCTTCAAAGTC
>DATINX010000326.1:0-2061 GCA_035473835.1 Candidatus Dormiibacterota bacterium
GTTGTGGGATGACCCCATGGTGCCTCCTCTTCAAAGACACCTTTGGGTTCGAAATGCACCTTATGCTTTGAAAGATCTCGACAACCCATTGAAATCGCAGCAAATGCGACCGCTGTGTGTGCCGAAAATTAGATTCTGCAATATTGATGGTGAAGGCCGCCAAGGACAGGTCGTGAGACGACGGCGCCGAGGCGCTCAATCGCGCGATGGAGAGGGGCGTCCTTGTTCAGAGATCGATGGGTCCTCGACACATTATAATAGGCGGCATATCCGCGTAGGATCCGGCGCAGGTGCGCTTCGCCAAACACGATCATGTGGTCGAGACATTCGCGGCGGATCGAGCCGATGAGTCTCTCAACGTAAGCATTTTGCCAGGGCGATCGGGGTGCGATCGGATGGTCCCGAATGCCCATTGCACGGATCCGCTGCAAGAAGACTGGACCATACGAGGTGTCTCGATCCCGAATGAGATATCGCGGCGCGTGGTCCCACGGGAACGCCTCGGTGACTTGGCGCGAGATCCACTCCGCGGTTGGGTTTGCCGTCACGCCAAACGACACCCAAAGTCGTCGTCCGTGGCGCACAATGACAAGACAATACAGAATTTGGAATGCGATCGTCGGCAGGACAAAGAGGTCGATCGCCGCGATGCCGTCGACGTGATTGCTGAGAAACGTCCGCCAGCCCTGAGACGGTGGCCGCGAGTGGCGGCACATGTACCGAGCGACCGTCGACTGGGCGACCTCGAAGCCGAGCTTGAGCAACTCACCATGAATACGCGGTGCGCCCCAAAGTGCGTTCGCACGGCTCATCTCGCCAATGAGCGTGCGCAGCTCAGCCGAGACCTTCGGTCTGCCAGCAGGGTTGCGGGATCGCCAGCGCCAATACGCCCGAAACCCAGCACGGTGCCAGCGAATGATGGTCTCCGGCCTGACGATCGCGACCACCTCAAGGACGGACGGAAACCAGCGATAGAGCCAAACAAATAGAAAACGATCCGTATTGTTGAGGTGCGGTCGCTTCGGCGCCCGCTGCTGGCCGACTTCACGCTCGCGATGAAGCGCGGCGCGGCCGTGGTCTACCCCAAGGACGCGGCGCAGATCGTGGCGTTCGCCGACGTGTTCCCCGGCGCGCGCGTGCTCGAGGCCGGGGCCGGCTCGGGCGCGCTGAGCTGCTGGCTGCTGCGCGCGGTGGGGGAGCAGGGCACCCTGGTCTCGTTCGAGCGCAGACCGGACTTCGCCGAGATCGCCCGGCGCAACGTGGAGCAGTTCTTCGGCGGTGCGCCGCCGACCTGGCAGCTGGTGAACGGCGATTTCAGCCCCGAAGGGCTGGCCGACTTCGACCGGGTCATCCTGGACATGCTCGCCCCCTGGGACTGCGTGGACGCGGTCGCCTCGGTCCTCGCGCCCGGCGGCCTGGCCTGCTGTTACGTCGCCACCACGACGCAGCTCTCGCGCACCGTGGAGACGTTGCGCGGGCACGGCGGCTTCGACGAGCCCGCCGCCTGGGAGAGCCTGGTCCGCGGCTGGCACGTGGAGGGCCTGGCGGTCCGGCCGCAGCACCGCATGGTGGGCCACACGGGCTTTCTGGTGACCGCGCGGCGGCTGGCCCCCGGGGTGATCCCCCCGCCCCGCCGGCGCAGGCCGGCCAAGGGGGCACAGGAACAAGACAGCTGAGAAGATCATTGACCCGAACGGGCGGGCATGTTACGCCTATCCGGCCGGCCGGTCGTTTCCCTGGCCGGCGGCGTTGATGCTAACGCCTTGTGATGCAGTTGTGACGTAGTGGTAATTTCGCGGGCAGCAAAACAGCGTCGAAACGGTGCCGGCAGGTTAGGGATGGCCCGTGAGTAGGTAGAGTCCAGTTAACGGTGCAGGAGGAGGTGAGGGCCGTGCCTACCAGAGATGAGAGCGGGCGCAGCCGGCACGAGGATGAGGTGAAGAGCCTTACCGCTCAGATCTCCTTCCTTGATGAGGAGATTGCCGTGCTGCGGCGCAGGATGGCGGACTCGCCCCGGCAGGTCCGGCTCCTCGAGGACAGGCTGCGCGAGACCGAGGGCAG
>DATINX010000327.1:0-3658 GCA_035473835.1 Candidatus Dormiibacterota bacterium
TATCGCGTGATGGATCGCGCGCCATCGAGGGGCGGTGTCGCGGGTGGCTTCGTCCTCGGCATGGGCTTCGCAAGCGGATGGACGCCGTGTATCGGCGTCACCTTGGGAGCGGTGCTCAGCTCTGCCGTCACCAGCGGGACCACGGGCCAGGGCGTCGTGCTGATGGTCGCCTACTGCCTGGGGCTCGGGCTCCCGTTCGTCGTGCTGGCCTTCGCGCTCGAGAGAGCCCGTCCACTGGTTCGCGTCATCAACAGCCATCGCAGGGCGATCGACCTCGCGTCGGCCGCGGTCCTGCTCGTGATGGGCGTCCTGCTGCTGACCAACAGATTGACTTTTCTGGCCTCCGGGATCACCCAGCTCGTCCCTTCGTGGCCATCGCCGACCCTCTGAGAGCCGCTTACTAGGAGACCTCGGCGTTCATCGCGTCCTTCTCACAAGCCGAAATAGCCGCGGCGGCTGAAGATCATCGGCGACACGTCGACGCGGTGGTCGCCCTCGAGGACGTGGCCGATCAGAATCCAGTGGTCACCCGCCTCGATCGTGTCGCGGAGCGTGCACACGGCGTACGCGGCGATGTCGTCTTCGAGGATCGGACCTCCGTGCTTTGTGTCGGGCCGGCGCCAGGCGATCCCGTCGAACTTGTCGGTGAGCTTGGAGGCCATGCGACGGGCCAGCTGCTCGCGGCCCGTTGCGAGGATGTTGGCCGTGAAGCCGCCGGCGTGCTTGACCGCCGGCAGCGTGTTGGATGTCTTGTCAACGCAGGCCAGGGCGAGGGGCGGTTCGAGGGAGGCGGCGCAGAACGCGCTCACCGTGAGGCCGCGCGGAAGGGAGTCGGGGCCGAAGGCGGTGAGCACGACGACGCCACTCGGAAAGCTCGCCATGACCTCGCGAAAACGCTGGGGATCGATCACCGCTGCCGATCATCCTCGATCTTTACATCGAACACTTGTTTGTGGTGCAGGAACTGGTCAAACTGGACTGCGTGGGGGACGTTCTCGATCTCTTCGCACCGGCGACGCGGGACTGGTTTCGTGCCGCCTTCGCCGAGCCGACCCAGGTCCAGGACCGGGGCTGGCGCGAGGTGGCCGCGGGCCGGCACGTCCTCATGGCCGCCCCGACCGGGAGTGGCAAGACACTGGCGGCCTTTCTCTGGTGTCTCGACCGCCTGACCTCGGAACCGATGCCGGCCGAGGCCGAGCGCTGTCGCGTCCTCTATGTGTCGCCGCTGAAAGCCCTGGCCCATGACGTCGACCGCAACCTGCGCTCGCCGCTGGTCGGGCTGCGCCACCAGATCGAGTCCTCCGGCGCCATCGCGCCGGACATCACCGCCGCCATCCGCACCGGGGACACGCCGTCTGAGGTGCGCCGCTCGATGGAGCGCCACCCGCCCGACATCCTCATCACGACACCCGAATCCCTGTACCTGCTGCTGACCAGTGCCGCGCGGCGAATCCTCGCCTCGGTCAGATGGCTGATCCTCGACGAGATTCATTCGGTCGCCGCCACCAAGCGCGGCTCGCACCTGGCGCTGAGCCTCGAGCGTTTGTCGGCGTTGACCAAGGTCGAGCCACAGAGGATCGGGCTTTCCGCGACGCAGCGTCCGCTGGAGGAAGTCGGCAAGTTCCTGGGTGGCACCGGCCGCGATGTGGCGATCATCGACGCCGGCCGCCTCAAGACGATGGACGTGAAGGTCGAGGTCCCGGTCGAGGACATGGCCCAGCTCAAGTCTTACGACGACTCCGGCCAGACGGCGAACAGCATCTGGCCGGCGATCTACCCACGCCTGCTGGAGCTCATCCGCGGGCATCGCTCGACGATCGTCTTCGTCAACTCGCGCCGGCTCGCCGAGCGAATCGCCGCCCGTGTCAACGAGCTCGCCGAGGAGGACCTGGTTCGCGCCCATCACGGCTCGATCGCCCGCGAGCAGCGGCTTTTGATCGAGGATCAGCTCAAGGCGGGGACTCTGCGCGGGCTCGTTGCCACTTCGACGCTGGAGCTTGGCATCGACATGGGCGCGGTCGACCTCGTGCTGCAGGTCGAAGCGCCCCCCAGCGTCGCGGCGGGCATCCAGCGTGTAGGACGTGCTGGGCATTCGGTGGGCGAGATCTCGCGAGGGATCATCATCCCGAAGTTTCGCGGCGACCTGCTCGAGTCGGCCGCAGTAGTGGAAGGCATGCTCGACGGCCGCATCGAATCCACGAGCGTTCCGCGAATGCCGCTCGACGTGCTCGCCCAGCAGGTGGTCGCGATGTGTGCGATGGATGAGTGGCGCGTAGACGACCTGGCCGCCCTCGTGCGCCGGGCCTATCCCTACGGCGATCTCGGCCCGCGGTCGCTCGAGTCGGTGCTCGACATGCTCAGCGGCCGCTATCCCTCCGACGAGTTCGCCGAGCTGCGGCCGCGGATCGTGTGGGACCGCGTCGCGGGCACGGTTCGCGGCCGGGCGGGCGCGCAGCACCTGGCGGTGACGAACCCGGGCACCATCCCCGACCGCGGCCTGTACACCGTCAACCTGCTCGAGAACGGGCGCCGCGTCGGGGAGCTCGATGAGGAGATGGTCTACGAGAGCCGGGTCGGCGAGACGTTCGTGCTCGGCGCATCCACATGGCGGATCGCCGAGATCGGGCCATCGCAGGTGCTCGTGACGCCCGCGCCAGGGGAGCCGGGCAAGATCGCGTTCTGGAAGGCCGACGCTCCCAGCCGGCCCGCCGAGCTCGGCCTCGCCCTGGGCAAGATGGTGCGCGAGCTGCGCGCCCTCCCGCGCGAGGCGGCCGAACGCCGGCTGCGCGAGCGCGCGGGTTTCGACGATCGCGCCATCAAGAACTTGCTCACCTACCTCGATGACCAGGCCGCGGCCACGGGGTCCGTGCCAGACGACCGCACCATGGTGGTCGAGAGATTTCGCGATGAGATCGGCGACTGGCGGGTGTGCCTGCACACTCCCCTCGGCGGCCGGGTGCACGCACCGCTGGCGCTCGCGCTCGAGGCGCGGCTGCAGGAACGGCTCGGCATCGACGCTCGCGCGCTTTGGACCGATGACGGGATCGCGCTGCATCTTCCGGACGTCGAGTCGCCCCCCGGCCTCGACGAGCTGATCCTGGACCCGGAGGAGGTCGAAGCGCTCGTGGCGGCCCAGCTGCCAGGATCGGCCCTCTTTGCCGCACGTTTCCGCGAGAACGCGGCGCGCTCGCTGCTTCTGCCGCGCCGGAGGCCTGGCCAGAGGACCCCGCTCTGGCAGCAGCGCATGCGCAGCGCCGGCCTGCTGCAGGTGGCCGGCCGGTATCCCGACTTTCCGATCCTCGCCGAAACGTGGCGCGAGTGCATGAGCGACCACTTCGACATGGCCGCTCTGTCCACGCTGCTTCGATCCATCCGCTCTCGCGAGGTTCGGGTGGTCTCGGTCGACACCGAGCGGGCGTCGCCATTCGCCTCATCGCTGCTCTTCTCGTACGTCGCGGAATTCATGTACGCCGGCGATGCGCCGCTGGCCGAGCGCCGGGCGCAAGCGCTCACGCTTGATCGCGAGCTGCTTGCGGAGCTGCTCGGCAGCGAAGACCTCCGTGAGCTCCTCGATCCCGAATCGATCGCCGCGGTGGAGCTGGAGCTGCAGGGGCTGCTGCCGGAACGATTTCCTCGCGATCCGGATGAAGCCCACGAC
>DATINX010000328.1:0-4474 GCA_035473835.1 Candidatus Dormiibacterota bacterium
GTGGTGCCGACCGCAGCCAACATCGAGTACTACGGCCGGATCATCAAGGAGAAGGCGTACAAGCGGCGTCTGATCTCCGCCGGCGCGAACATCGCGGGCTTCGGCTACGACGACGGGGTGGAGGCGGAGGAGGCGATCAACCAGGCCCAGTCGCTGGTCTTCGGTGTCGCCGACGACCGCGACCAGAGGGAGCTGGCCAAGCTCTACGACCTGCTCGGACCGGCGATGGAGCGGATCTCTCTGCAGATGGAGAGCGGGCAGGGGATCATCGGCGTGCCCTCTGGGTTTCACGACCTCGACCGGATGACGGGTGGGTTCAAGGACTCGGACCTGATCATCGTGGCGGGGCGACCTAGTATGGGCAAAACTTCGATTGCACTGAACATCGCCTTGCATGCGGCGCTCGAATCGAAGAAGGCGGTTGCCATCTTCAGCCTGGAGATGTCCAAGGAGCAGCTAACCGAACGGTTGCTCACTGAACAAGCGCAGATCGATGCCCAGCGTCTTCATCGCGGCCTGCTTAGTGAGGCGGAGTTCGATCGCGTCTCCAATGCGCTTGGTCCGCTTGGCGAGGCTGCGATCTTCATCGACGACACGCCGGTGATGGATGAGCTGACGCTTCAGTTAAAGGCTCGCCAGGCGAAGATGCGCCACAACATCGACATGATCCTCGTCGACTACTTGCAGCTCATGCATGGCCGCTCGCGGGGCGACGACAACCGAGTCCAAGAAGTGTCGTCGATCTCAAGGGCTCTCAAAGGTCTGGCGCGCGAACTGCGCATCCCCGTGATCGCCATTTCTCAGTTGAGCCGCGCGCCGGAGCAGCGTCCTGACAAACGCCCGATCCTCAGCGACCTTCGCGAGTCGGGCTGTCTGTCGGGTGAGACGCCAATCTACCTCCCTGACAGGGGCATATACGTGCCCATTCGGGAGCTCGTTGGGAAGACTGGTTTTCGGGTGCTTGCGCTGGACGAGAAGTGGTGGCGGATGGCACCCAAGCCGGTGACGAGAGCATTCGCGACCGGAACGAAATCGGTCTTCAAAATCACTACGCAGCTCGGACACAGCATCCGCGCGACGGCCAATCACAAGTTTCGGATGCTCGATGGCTGGAAGCGCCTCGACGAGCTTCATCCCGGCGATCGAATCGCCGTGCCCAGGGTCCTCCAGGGTCCTGAGAAAGACACCATGACGCACGCCGAGCTTGGTTTGCTCGGTCACTTGATTGGAGATGGGTGCACGCTCCCGACCCACGCCATCCAGTACACGACGGTCGATCCCACACTGGCGGAGCTGGTTGCGAAGCTTGCAATAGAGACGTTCGGCGACAGGATTCGTCCGCGCATCCAAGCCGAGAGGTCGTGGCTGCAGGTTTATTTCCCGCCAACGCGCCACCTCACGCATGGAGTCCGAAGCCCCCTTCGCGTTTGGCTCGAGGAGCTCGGTGCGTTTGGTCTTCGCTCATACGAGAAGCGTGTTCCGGCTATGGTGTTTGGCCAGTCGGCACCGGGAATCGCAGTATTTCTTCGCCACCTGTGGTCAACCGACGGCTGCGTACACCTTTCGGGCGCGTCGGCTCACTACGCCAACGTCTACTACGCGAGCAGCAGCGAAGGTTTGGCCGGCGACGTACAGAGTTTGCTGCTTCGCCTGGGCATCAACGCAAAGGTCAGCCGCCACCCCCAAGCCGGGAAGGGTCGCGACCAATTTCATGTCGTGGTCAGTGGCCGTCGCGAGCTTTTGATCTTCCTCGAGATAGTCGGTGTGCTCGGTCAACAAAAGACGATTCACAAAGCCGCGATCCTGGACTATCTAGCACAGAGAGAGGCCAACACGAACCGCGACGTGATTCCGTCGGCGGCATGGAAGTTGTTCGCACGTCCCTCTATGCAAGCTGCCGGAGTAACAACCCGCGCCATGCAGGCGGGTATTGGGAACGCCTACATGGGCAATGGGATCTATTCACAGAATCTCAGCCGCGAGCGCGCCCGACGATTGGCGGAGGTCGTCGGTTCGGAGACGCTCGAGCTGCTGTCCATTAGTGACGTCTATTGGGCCGCGATTCAGGCGATCGAGCCAGACGGCGAAGAAGACGTGTACGACTTGACGGTAGAAGATCTACATAGCTTTGTGGCGGGAAATGTTATAGCGCACAACTCAATCGAGCAGGATTCGGATCTTGTGATGTTCCTTTTCCGGCCCGAGTACTACAAATCCGACGAGCGCCCCGGGATCGCGGAGGTCATCGTGGCCAAGCATCGCAACGGCCCCACCGGGATGATCGAGCTCAAGTTTCGGCGCGATCACACGCGCTTCTACAACCTGGAAACGAGGCGGCCCGAGCCCGGCACCGAATAGGCATGGTCATCATCCTGGTCGGCGGCCAGTGGGGCGACGAGGGCAAAGGCAAGGTCATCGACTACCTCGCCTCGAAGGCGCAGATGGTCATCCGCACGCAGGGCGGCAACAACGCAGGCCACACGGTGGTCACGGAGCACGGCGAGTTCAAGTTCCAGCTCATGCCGTCCGGCATCCTCTATCCGCACTGCACCTGCGTGATCGGCAACGGTGTGGTCGTCGACCCCATCGTCCTATTGCGCGAGATCTCGCAGCTGCGCGAGCGAGGGATCGAGCCCAAGAAGCTGATCGTCAGTGAACGCGCTCACATGGTCATGCGGTACCACCCTCTTTTCGACCAGCTCGAGGAGGAGTCGCGCGGGGATGATCGCCTCGGTACCACCTGGCGCGGCATCGGACCCGCCTACTCGGACAAGGTCCGGCGCATCGGCTTCCGCATCGGCGACCTGCAGAAGGAAGCCTTCATGCGCAAGAAGCTCGCCTTCGTCGTCGGTCAGGTCAAGAACCCCGTTCTGACCAAGCTCTATGAGAAGGACCCGATCGACTGGGAGACGATGCTCGCGGAGTACATGGGCTACGCGCAGCAGCTGGACCCTTTCATTCAGGACACCTTCCCGGTGATCCAGGAAGCTCTGGACAGTGGCGCGAACATCCTCCTGGAGGGTGCCCAGGCGACGATGCTGGACCTGGATTTCGGAACGTATCCATACGTCACCAGCTCCAATCCGACCGCCGGAGGGGCGCTGACGGGGAGCGGCATCCCGCCGACGAAGGTCGACCTCACGATCGGGGTCTTCAAGGCCTATACCTCGCGCGTCGGTTACGGCCCCTTCCCGTCGGAGCTTCTTGACGAAACGGGCGACCAGATCCGGGAGCGCGGGCACGAGTTCGGCACGGTAACCGGACGACCGCGCCGCATCGGCTGGTTCGATGCGGCCATCGCCAACTACGCAGTCCGCCTCAATGGGGTGGGCTGCGCCGCGCTGATGCGCCTGGACATCCTCGACGACCAATCGCTGTTGAAGATCTGCACCGGCTACAACTTCCGCGGCAGGCGCTTCGACCACCCTCTCGCGAACATCTCCCATTACAAGCACTGCGAGCCAACCTACGAGGAGATGCCCGGCTGGCAGCAGCAGATCGGGGCCGCGCGCTACTGGGAAGATCTGCCCCAGAGGTGCCGTGACTATGTCGAACGGATCGGCGAGCTGATCGGGGCGCCAATCGAGCTCGTCGGCACGGGACCTCGTCGCGACCAGTTCGTTACCCGCGGCCGCAATCTCTTCGACTGAGGCCGATGCCGCGCTCGGAGCCACCCGCCTTGAAATTGAGCTGGCCCCAGGTGCATGCCTTCAGGCTCCAGCGCCACCATCTCGAGACGCGCGCACCGAAGAAGGACCTCGCCCGCGTGGTTGGAGACATCGGAGGCGCACAGGCTCAGGTGATGTCCTCGGCGGAGCTGCAGGCTGCTGTTCGAGTCGACTGCACGGTCGAGGACGTGAGGACGGCGCTCTGGAGAGACAAGAATCTGGTCAAGACATGGCTCATGCGCGGAACGCTCCACCTCGTCCCGTCGATCGATCTACCCCTCTTCGCCGCAGCGATGGGCGCATACGGGATGCGCAACACAAACGCCTGGCTCAAGTTCATGCAAATCACCGAAGCCGAGCTTGCAGACCTCACCGACGCCATCGGCCATGTTCTAGACGGGCAGGCGCTCACGCGCGAAGAGCTGGTCGCGAAGGTCGGAAAGGGGCGGCCCGACCGGGTTCAGCTGGCGATGAAATCGGGCTGGGGTGGCTTGCTGAAGCCGGTCGCCCGCCAGGGCCTCCTTTGCTTCGGCCCGAGTCGGGGGCAGAGTGTGACCTTCGTCAATCCTCGGCAGTGGCTGGGCGCCTGGCGCCACGTGGAGCCAGACGCTGCGCTGGCCGACCTGGCCCGCAGTTACCTCCGAGCGTACGGGCCTGCCACCAAGCAGGACTTCACGCGCTGGTGGGGAACTTGGCCGGGGGTCGGCAAGACTGCATGGGCAGGGCTGGCCGGAGAGCTCGTGCCGGTGTCGGTCGAAGGACAGCCGGCGGAACTGCTCGCCGCCGATGTCGATGAAATCCAGCAC
>DATINX010000329.1:0-3011 GCA_035473835.1 Candidatus Dormiibacterota bacterium
AAGGTCGAGGTGACGTACGCGGGTCATCCCCTCTACTACTTCGTCCAGGACAAGCAGCCCGGTGACACGACCGGGCAAGGCGTCAACGGCTTCGGCGGCCTGTGGTGGGTCCTTACTCCGTCCGGCGCGGCGATGCACTAACCGCACACGGCCGGCGGCTTGAGCCAGGCCCGTAGGGGCGTCGTTCGCGATGCCCTAGGGATCGGAATCGCCACCGGCGCCTACGCGCTCTCGTTTGGCGCCATCTCGACGATCGCAGGACTCTCGTTGCTGCAGACGGTCTCGCTGTCGCTGCTGATGTTCACGGGCGCGTCGCAGTTCGCGCTGGTCGGAGTCGTTGGAGCGGGAGGCAGCGTGTGGGCGGGAGCGGCGACCGCGGCGCTCCTCGGCACGCGCAACGCGCTCTACGGCGTGAGGCTTTCGTCGCTGCTTGGCGTCCGCGGATTGCGCCGGGCGGGGGCGGCCCATTTCGTGATCGATGAGACCACCGCCATGGCGATCGCCCGCGACGCCGTCCAGGATGCTCGCTTCGCTTTCTGGGCGACGGCGATTGCCGTCTTCGCTTTGTGGAACCTGGGCACGCTGATCGGGGCGCTGGCGACCCATGCGCTGCCCGATCCCAAGGTGCTGGGATTCGACGCCGCCCCGCCGGCGGCTTTCCTCGCCCTGCTCGCTCCGCGGCTGCGCGCTCGCGAACCGCTGACGATCGCCATCCTCGCCGGGCTGCTGGCGCTGGTCGTGCTTCCATTCGTGCCGGCGGGCATCCCGCTGCTGATCGTCGCGGCGGCTGTAGCGCTGCTCGGCTTACTGCGCCCGATCAAGCGCGTGGGGTCGCCATAGTGCTGTGGGCCGGATTGCTCACGGCAGCCGCGGCCTGCTATGCGCTCAAGCTGGCGGGTCTTTCGCTGCCGCAGGAGTGGCTGCGGGATGAGCGGATCCAGAGGACCGTTCCGCTGATCCCGGTCGCGCTGCTGGCGGCGCTCATCGCCACGCTCACCTTCTCGACCGGCCATCGCCTGGTCCTGGACGTGCGCGCGGCGGCCCTCGCGGTCGCCGCGATCGCGGTGGTGCTGAGGGCACCGTTCCTGGTGGTGGTGGCGGCCGCCGCCGCGACCGCGGCTCTTCTGCGCCTGCTGTAATCGCACCGGTACGGATCCGCGCAGAAATCCGCACCCCGCAGCTTCCCGCCGGGTGCTAGCGTCAGTCGTATGCGTCCTGAGCACAAGTGGGTGGCCGACCGCCGTGCAGGCCCGCGATTCGCCGTCAACGTCCAGGCGCTTGCTGACTGGCCGCAGCTTCGGGCTACCGCGCGGAAGCTCGAGGCGGCTGGCTTCGACGCGATCTTTGTTCCCGACCACCCACTCCTGATGGGTGACGCATGGACGACGCTGGCCGGCATCGCGGAAGCGACGGAGCATGTGAGGCTCGGGACGATGGTCAGCTGCGTGGCCTACCGCCACCCCGTCGTGCTGGCGCGCATCGCCAGCGACGTCGATCGCATCTCGAACGGCCGCGTCATTCTGGGCCTCGGCAGCGGCGACATGCCATGGGAGTTCAAGAGACTCGGCGTCGATTACGGTTCCGCAGCCCTCCGTAGGGCCCGGCTGGCTGAGACGCTGGCAATCATTCAACCGCTGCTCGCGGGCGAAAGGGTGACCTTCAAAGGTGAGGTCTTCCAGGTCGAAGATGTAGCCCTCGAGCCTCGGCCGGTGCAGAATCCCATCCCCATCCTGATTGCCGGAGGGGCCCACCAGACCCTGCGCTTTGTCGCGCAGTATGCCGACGCGTCCAATCTGGGAGCGGCTTCGTGGGCGGGCGGGGCCTTTTCGGCGGACGACATCGCAGAACGGTGGTCGAGGCTGAGGACGGGATGCGAGGAGCACGCTCGAGACTTCGATACGGTGCTTCGAACGGGAATCGTGAACCTGGTCCTGGCCGAGACTGATGCCGCCGCGCGCGAGAAGATGGGTCGCATGTCGCCACAGCTGCGCACGTTCTTCGAGGGGCTCGTCATTCCGTGCACGCCCGAGGAAGGTGTGGCTCATGTCCGCCGGCTCCTCGAGACCGGATTCCAGTACATAGTCTTTCAGGGAGTTGACCCGGAGACGCTCGAGCTGCTCACGAGCAGCGTGTTGCCCAAATTCCGCCAGGCTGCGGCGACCGCCTAGGGCTCGAGCTTCAGGGTCAGGACCTTGAACGCGCCGATCGCCAGATCGATCACGCCGTCACGCACCGTGACCTCTTCGCGGTTGCGCTCCAGAAGGTCGCACAGGAATGCCCGTGATGCAGGCACGGTGGTCCGCAACAGGGCTTTGCATCGACCGCCCCACGATTCGTAGAGCCGCACGATCGTCGCGTCCGAATCCTCGGCGCGCTTGATCGCCTCAACCACAACCTGGGGCGTGTCGACCTCGATCAGCGAACGTCGCGCCCCAGCAGGGAGATCGCCGCGCACGATGCGTAGGGGCGAGTTCAAGTCCTCGGCCGCCGCGATCACGCCCGCTTGACGAAAGTCTCCCGGGTGGGGCATGAGGGCGTAGGTGAAACGATGCTCGCCACGGTCTGCGGCAGGGTCGGGGTGTGTGGGCGCCCGCAGAAGCGATAGGCGCATGACCGAGCCTCTGATGTCGTAGCCGTACTTGCTGTCGTTGAGGAGCGCGACACCGTAACCGGCCTCGCCGAGGTCGGCCCAGCGGTGCGCGCACACCTCGAAGCGGGCCTGGTCCCACGACGTGTTCATGTGCGTCGGACGCTCGACATGGCCGAACTGGATCTCGTAAGTGGCGCGAGACGAACGAACGGCGACTGGGAACGCAATCTTGAGGAGCTTATGGTCCTCCTGCCAGTCCACGTCGCACTCGAAGCGCAGGACGCGAGAGCCTGCGTCGAGCACCATCCTCTGGGTGAAGCGGGAGCGCCCGAACTGGCGGGTGAAGCGCACCGCGCCGCGCAGACCGCCGGCAACCTCGACTTGCTGCCGAGCAAGCTCGACGAGATCTACCGAATGCTTC
>DATINX010000330.1:0-2077 GCA_035473835.1 Candidatus Dormiibacterota bacterium
ACGTCTTTCGGATCGAGCTGGGTCAGGGCGCAGATGACGGCCGCGGCCGCCGTCGTGTTGCCGATGCCCATGTCTCCGGTGAGGGCGACGTCGAGTCCCTTCGCGATCTCGTCGCGCACCAGCTGCCGTCCGTGTCGGATAGCTTCCAGCGCCTCGTCCACCGACATCGCCGGTCCCTGCGTGATGCTGGCCGTGCCGCGGCGTACTTTCAGCGAACGCAGCTCAGAATGGGGCGGCAGGTCCGCGTCGACGCCAAGGTCGGCCACCACCACGCGGGCGCCCGCCTGGCGGGCGAGGACGTTGATCGCGGCGCCGCCGCTCAGGAAGTTGAGCACCATCTGCGGGGTCACCTCGCGCGGGTACGCGCTCACGCCCTCCCTGGACACCCCATGGTCCGCGGCCAGCGTGAACACAACTCGTTGCACGAGGGGCGCATCCAGACGCCCGGTCATGCCGGCGAGGCTGACCGAGAGGTCCTCCAGACGGCCGAGGCTGCCGGCCGGCTTGGTCAGGCGACCCTGGCGTTCGGTCGCGCGCTCGATCGCCCCCTCGTCGAGGGGAGGGATCACGACTTCGATCGACGCGCGTTCCATTTGGATCGCGAAGCGTAACCGAGGTAGCGTTGCGCCGTGAACTTCGCGCAGCTTCAGCGACTCTGCCTCGCGCTGCCTGACGTCGAAGAACGCGAAACCTGGGGCGATGTCACGTTCCGCGTCCGCGACAAGATCTTTGTGATCGGATCGCCGGGCGGCGAGTTCATCTCGATCAAAGCCTCGCTAGACGACCAATCAGGCCTGATCGCCATGGATGCCGACACGTTCGCCGTCTCCGCCTACACCGGGCGCTACGGGTGGGTGAGGGTCCGGCTCAGGACGGTTGGCGCTGACCTGATGACACGCCTGGTCACCGCCGCATGGAAGCGGACGGCGGCCAAGCGTGTCGTGGCTCAGTTCGAGGCGGCTGTGGCTACGTCCACGACGCCCGCCGGCGGGCGCCACCCCCAGAGAACAGGCGAACGACAAGCAGAAGGATCACCGCGCCCGCAAACGCGACGATCATCTCGCTGATGATCGGATGGCCGATCACCTGCACGTTGATGTGCAGGAGGCCGGCCAGGAAACCACCGACGAACGCGCCGATGATGCCGACGATGATGTCTCCGAAGAGGCCGAGCCCATGGCCCAGCGCAATGCGGCTGGCAAGAAAGCCGGCCACGAGTCCGACCAGGCACCAGATGAGGATCGTGTCAAGGTCGAGGTTGATCGCGGTCCCATTGATGGAAATGGCCATATGAGGTCCTCCTTTTGCAGGGACAACGCGCAGGAACCCCCGGTTCCCTAGTCGTGTTTCCGGCCGAAGCCCAGGATCCTCAACACGAAGAGCAGGATCACGGCGCCCACGAACGCGACCACCATCGCCGTGATGATCGGATGCCCGGTGATCGTGAAGTTGATCTTGAAGACCTGAGCCAGCACCCCGCCGAGCAGCGCCCCCAGCACCCCGGTGACGAGGTCGCCGAGCAGGCCCAGTCCATGACCCAGCGTGACGCGGCTTGCCAGGGCCCCGGCGACGAGACCGACCAGGATCCAGATCAGCACGGTGTCGACGTCGAGCCGGATGTCGATCAACTCAATGACTCCACTTGAAGAGACGGTCGTGCGGGGCAGATCATGCGGCTTTGGCGGCCAGGTCTTGCAGCACGGCGCCGAGGACGCGGTTGAACGCGGGGAAAGGGTGGATGACATCGGCGAGCGTGCGCAGGGGGGTGCCCGTCTTGATCGCGAGGATGAGCTCGCCCAGGATCTCTCCCGCACGGGGTGTGACCGTCGTCGCGCCGACCAGGACGGCGCGGTCCCGATCGCCGATGAGCTTCAGGGTCCCGGTGTGAAAGTCGTAGATGTAGCCACGCGCCGTATCGGCGGGGTCCGTCGACGCGGTGATGACGTTGATTCCGCGCTCGCGCGCGGCGGCTTCCGACAGCCCTACTGAGGCGACCTCCGGATCCGTGAAGGTCACCCGCGGCACCGCCGTGTGGTCGGCCCGCGCGTCTTCTCCTCGCAGGCGCCGGGCCACGACC
>DATINX010000331.1:0-6744 GCA_035473835.1 Candidatus Dormiibacterota bacterium
CTGGAGCCTCGTCTTCGTTTTCGCCCTCATCGCGTGGACGGTCGCCACCCAGGTGCTCCCGGTCGACGTTCCGGGCCAGCCGGCCCCGGCCTACTGGGTCGCGGGCGCGGCAGGGGCCGTCGCGTTCTATGGCTGTCTCCTTGCTCATGAGCTCGCGCATGCGCTGGTGGCCAGGCGCAATGGCGTCAAGGTCGGGGACATCACCCTATGGCAGTTCGGTGGCGTTTCACGGCTCGACGGCGAGCCGAAGAGCGCGGGCGCCGAAGCGCTAATCGCCGGCGTCGGCCCGCTCACCAGCCTCGGGGTCGCTCTGATCGCTTTCGTACTGTCGCTGCTTCCGCTCCCTGCGCTAGTTGTCGATCTGTTCGCCTGGCTCGCGTTCGTCAACGTGGCCCTGGCTTTGTTCAACCTCGTGCCCGCTTTTCCGCTCGACGGCGGGCGCTTGCTCGGCTCCTTCTTCTGGTGGCGCTTGGGCACCAGGCAGCGGGGCGTGCACAGCGCGGTGCGAATCGGGCGGTTCTTCGCTTACCTGATGATCGCCATCGGCGTGCTGATGCTCTTCACGGGGTCAGTGGTCAACGGCATCTGGATCGCATTCGTCGGTTGGTTCCTGCTGTCGGCCGGAAGCTCTGAGGAAGCCGGGACGGCGGTCAGGGGCCTGCTGACGTCAGTGCCCGTATCCGCGGCCATGACCTCACCTGTCGTCACCGTCCCGGACTGGCTGACGGTCGAGCAGTTCCTGGCTTCGACCGCGCCGCAGCACACGTTCACCTCCTATCCGGTCCACGATCCATCGGATCGGTTGACCGGGATCGTGCGCCTCGGCGAGCTGGCAAGGCTGCCTCCTCAAGCCCGGGCTGCGGAACGGCTGAAGGATCGCGCGCGCCCCATCTCGGAGGTGCCCACGGCGAGCCCGAGCGAGGACCTCGCCGCCATGATCCAGCGGGTCGGAACCGCACTCGACCAGCGGGTGCTCGTGTTCGACAATGGACGCCTGGCGGGTATTGTTTCGCCGGTGGACGTGGCGAGAGTGCTGGCGATCCGGCAGACGCTGGCGCAGGGTGCACCTGCTCCCGGCGCAAACGCGCCGCACGGATCGCCTTGATCCCGACTATCGCTCGCGGAGCCGCGCTCGCGATTTCGCTGATTGCCCTGGCCGGCTGCAGCTCGGGATCCCCCTCGACGTTCAACCTGGGCAACGCCTCGGTCGACCAGAGCTACACCTGCCCGGTCGGCGCCAGTAACGCCCACTACGACGTGCACGGGACGATCGACGCCAACAACCCGACATCGCAGCCTGTGCTCATCTCCACGGTGGACGCGACTTTCACGCTGGCCTCTGTCAAGGGCGGCTGGCTCGAGAAGGTGGGAGACAAATACGTGCCGAGCCAGGTCACTTTCACGCCAGCGACCGTCGGCGCCGGCGCGAGCACCACGATCGCGGTGACGATCCCCAGCGCATGCACCGGGCGCTCCGCCAGTGCCACCGTGGCTTCGGGAGACTATGCGGTCAGCTTCAAGATCACCACTACCGCCGGTACTTTCAAGCTGGACAGCAAAGACAGGCACCGCATCACTACCGCCTGACAATCGCGCCTGACGCCCCCCACGGGGCCTTGGCCTTACCGGCGCGTTCCAGTTGAGGGGGTCGAGACCTTGTATTTTCCACGCGTTTCGCGAGTAATTGCCGGTTTTGTGCTGGCGGGAATCATCGGATTGGCCGTCTTTTTCCTACCGCTCTTCGCCTCGGCGACGTCCGCCACCGTCAACACGGGCCCGCTCCCGATTCCGCTACCCAACCCGCTGCCGACCACGACGGACCCGTTCACGGTGCTGCTGCTCGGCTCGGATGACGACTCGAAGTTCGTGCAGGACCACGTCAACACGCAGTCGATGATCCTGATCCGGGTCGACCCGACCACCAAGCAGGCGACCATGCTTTCGATCCCGCGCGACCTCTGGGTTCAGATCCCCGGGCAGGGGATCGGCAAGATCAGCACCGCGTACCAAACAGGAGGCCCTGATGCCGCGATCGCGGCGGTGGAAAGCAACTTCAAGATCCACGTCGACGACTACGTCTGGATCGGCCTGCAGGGACTCGTGCATCTGATCGACGAGCTGGGCGGGGTCGACATGCTGGTCACGAACCCGGTCATGGACGACTTCTATCCGTCCGACATAAACACAAACGACGTCTATGGCTACTACCGCGTCGCCGTCCTCCCCGGCGCCGTGCACCTCGACGGCGTCCACGCGCTCCAGTACGTACGCTCACGCCATGGCGATCTGCGCGGCGACTTTGCGCGCTCGGAACGCCAGCAGCAGCTCCTGGTGGCGATCAAGGCCAGGGCATCACACCTCAACGCCACGGACCTGCCCAGCCTGGCGAGCGCGATGCAGGGCGAGCTGAAAACCGACGTCGGCCTGGCTCGCATGCGGCAGCTCTTTTCGATTGGCGGCGATTTCACCAGCGCGAACGTTCATCGCGTGGTGCTTCTTCCTCCATACACGTCAGAAGGTTTCGCCGGGGGCCAGTCGGTCGTCTTTCCCAACTGGGGCCAGATCCTTCCGGTCGTGCACCAGAGCTTTCCGTGAGCGCGATCGAATCTCGCCGGCCCGCGTCGTCGGCGGGGCGAGCGCTCGTGTCCGCGGTGCTCGTGGTGGCGATGGGCCTGTTCGGCTTCGGCGTCTACCATGCCGCGGGGCTGTTGAAGGCTTCGAAGATCCGGATCCAACGCCCCACTGACACGAGCGGGCCGGCCCTGCCGGGAACGATGTACCTCGTGCAGGGCGGGGCGATCTACAGGTTCGCCCATGGCGGCTTCGGCCAGATCACGTCCGAAAACGGTTGGATGCAGCCTTCATTGTCGCCTGACGGCAGCCAGCTGGTCGTCGTCAAGCGCAGCCTGAATCGATCCGACCTATACGTGCTCAGGGCAAGCGGCAGGGTACAGCTGCAGCTGACACGCAACAACTCGCCCTCGGTCGAAACCAATCACTGGGCCTTCTATCCGCGGTTCAGCCCCGACGCCTCAGCCGTGTACTTCAGCTATGACCCCAAGGATCCCTACAACAGCTACCGTGTCGACCTCGCAATCTTCGCCGTCGCGTCAGACACACAATCGGCCCGGTCGGTGCAGTGGACTGACCCGAACCAGTACACGGGCGGAGACGTGCAGCCGATCCCTCTCCTGAAAGGCGGGTTGCTCTATACCAAGTACTCGATCGACGACCAGTCGAAGGTGCACTCGCAGGTATGGCTCCAGGCACGTCCTGGAAGTCTCGGACTTGCGCTGACCAAACCGGAAGACGACTGCAGCCAGCCGGCCATTTCGAAAGACGGCACCCTCATCGCGATGGTGTGCCGGCATGGAGGTCTTCAGTCCGCGAACCTCGAGGTCGCCACTTTCAACCTTGCGGCCCGGACGATGGGAGCGCCCGCCTTGCTGGTGCACAGCCAGCTCGTCGCGTCGCCGGCTTTCTCGCCTGACGGAAAGCTGCTCGCCTATCTCGCCCCGACCGAGGATGGCGGACCTTTTCAGCTCTGGACCGTGAGCTCCGATGCGGCCTCACCATCGTCAACGCAGCAGATCACGAGGAACCTGGACCTCGACCCGACCTCGGCGCCGGCCTGGGCGGCAGGCTGAGCGCGTTCGGCAAAACCGTTCAACGGTGGTAGCCGAAGCACCGCGACACGCGCGTTTCCATTGGTAAGGGGACGGCATGAAGAGCAGACGCAGCGCGGATCCCGACCTTCACAGCCAGTACGAGTCGCTCCTCGACCAGGTGTGGCGATCCGAAGCCGACTGGCGGCTCTGGGATCGTGTGGATGCCTTCGTGCTGCTGGAATCGCTGCGAGAGAAGCGCACCGAGCGAATCGCGCGCACCCATGCGGACGGCGCCATCTCTCCCGACTCACCGTCCGAAAATGCGGCCTGACACTAAGGGGATCAAGCCCGACTGAAGGTCATGGTCGGGCTGGCCCCGGCGGTCGCGCGCGTCGCCCGGGTCGAGCGGAGGGCTTCTCTAGCCCAGGGCGCGCTTCACCACGGGCGCGCGACGCATCTCGGCGGGGATCATCCGCTGGATGCGGGCAACCAGAGTGCGGCGCCGGCGGCGGCGGTCGGCCACCAGGGCAATGGCGACCAAAGCGGCGCTCGCAACCAGCACGCCGGTGGCGACACGTGCCCGGCGGTTGCTCATCGCGGGGCCGACCTGCTTCTCGACGATCTGGAACGTTCGATCCACGACACGGCGACCCGCCTTCACCTGCCGCCCAACCTGACCCGTCACTGCACTCATAACGTCTTCGCCTCCACTGATCGATCTCATCACAAAAGAGAACGCCTCCCGAGGCGGTGTGACCCGCGGGCCACATTGGCCGCCGAGTACATGCAACCAGCGACACGTTGCCTGGTTAGGGGCAGAACCCGGGAGCCCCTTGCCTGCCTCAACGAACATTCAAGCATCAGGAGGATGTCAATTGTGAATTGCGACATCTGCGGCGAAGAGGTCGACAACTCCGAAGAGCTCGCCAAGCACAAGGAACGAATGCACACGATGGGCGGCGACAACCCCGAAGGGGAGGCTACGGACGTTCCCGATGAGTCCGACGTCCCCGAACCCGCACAGCGTCCGGGCGCGACGTAGCGCACAAGGTAAACGGTCAACCGGGGGAATCGGCGGCGGGGCAGTCCCGCCGCTGATTTTTTCATGCCGCCTTTTTTATGCCGCTATCGGTCCGTAGAGCTGGGGTGGTTGCGTGGGCGCCGTGGAACCGTCGGGCGCGTCTTCGGCCGTGACCGCCATCTGCGAGTAGCCGTTCAGCGGCGCGCTCACGAGCACGACCTTGCCGCCGTTGCTGTCAGGTACGAACACCCCGGCCGCGTCCGGATGGCCGCCAGGGGTGATGAGCCAGAGCTCGTACACCTTACCCTTGGCCAGCGCCGGCAGCCCGTGGAAATCCACCAGCGACAGGCCATCGTTCTTGAGGTCGATGACGGTCCCATGCGCGCCGGCAAGCGCTCCGTGCCCGGCGAGGGTAAAGCGAGCGACCTGCGGCGGCGACGGCGTCACCGAGTGGCGGCCGAAGAGATCGCCGGCGACAAGCCCGATGAGCAGGGCGATGAGCAGGGTCGCCGCTGCTGCGAGAGCGGGCAGCCGGCCGATCTCGATCGTGGCGACCGGCTTCCAGGGCCTCACGGGCGCCGTCGCCTTCCTTCGCGCGGGCGCGCTGGGGACGGTCGAGGCGCGCGCTCCCATGGCGGCGACCAGGACGCGCTCGCGCAGCCGCGCCGGCGGGACGACCTCCTCGACCTCGAGCGGAAGCGCGGCGGCGGCCCGCCGCAAACGGGCCATGGTCTGCTGGCAGCTTGCGCAGCCGTCCACATGGACCCGGATGCTCTCCGCCTCGCCTGGGTCTAGAGCACCCAGCACCCACGCCGCGATCGTGCCCTCCAGCTCCTCGTGATCAGACATCCATAAGCCCTCTTCCTTGCAAGTACGAATTCATCTTCTCCAGAGCAAGTCGCATCCTGCCCTTCACGGTGCTGAGCGGGACATGGGTCATGGCGGCGATCTCCGTTTGGGAATAGCCGCCGAAGTACGCCAGCTGCACGGCCTGGCGCTGCTCCGAGGGGAGGCTGCCCACGGCCGAGCGCACCGCCAAGCGTTCGAGCGACAGCGAAACCTCATGCCATGGATCCGATGAATGCGATTCCGCCAGCTCCGGCTGCAGATCGAGCTCCTGACGCTCGTGCGCGCCGCGCCCGCGCAGATAGTCGATGGAACGGTTGCGGACAGCGGTGATCAGCCACGTTCGCAGGGAACCCTTCTTCGGGTCGAAGGACCCGGCGTTCGTCCAGACCTTCAAGAAGGCCTCCTGCACCGCATCCTCCGCGCGGCCTGGATCTCCGAGCACCCGCATCGCGACCGCATATGCAAGGCCCCCATAACGGTCGTAGAGCTCCAACAGCGCATCCGGGTTGCCGGCCGCGAGTGCGACCGCAAGGTCGGGGTCGGCCTGTCCCTCGGTGGCTATGGGTTCATCCGCCCTGGAAAACGCCGGCGGCTGCTTCGCCCGCATGCGAACGGCGCGTCGTCAGCTCGCCGATGGGCGACTTCTTTGGCGGCGTGATGGCCCATTCCTCGTTCTCGATGAGCCTCCATGCCCACTGCGGGTCGCGACGCTGCCGCTCCCGCGCCGCGTAGAGGGCCTTCGACATGAGCTTGATGCCGGCGAGGCCGGGCAGCTTGCCGATTTTTTCGTCCAGGGCGAGCAGCTCCTCTTCGCCCTGCTCATCGTCGAAGAGATACAGAGCGAGGGCGTCCACCTCCTCCTGCGTCTTCACGCCCTGGCCGACGGGCACCCAAACACGGTCGAGCATCCACCGGTCGACCCGCTGTGCCTTTTCGTTGTCGATGAGCCATTCCTTGGCGGAGTTGAAATAGAACGCGTAGTGGCGGCGCTCGTCCTTGATGATGCGGCCGAGGAGGTCGCGCAGCACCGGATGCCCAGACTTGCGAATGAGGGCGCCGTACCCGGTCAGCGTCGAGAGCTCGTTGATGGCGCCGATGGACAGGTAGACCGCGGAGAAGTCCTTTAGCAGCCATGAGCCCAACATCGTGGAGAGGATGCTCAGGCTGTTCTGGAGCCCGAGGTTGGCGCGGACGTTCGCGATGCGGTCCTGGGTGTCGAACTCGATGCCGTAGAGGTTGAGAAACTTGCCCAGGTTCTCCCCGTGC
>DATINX010000332.1:0-1502 GCA_035473835.1 Candidatus Dormiibacterota bacterium
CTCCCGAAAAGGGGCTGCAAATGATCGGCCCGATCGACTCCAAGCTGGAGATGCAAGACCTCGTGCTGCATCTGCGCCAGGTCATGCGGCTGCTGGTGGATGCAGGCGATATCGCTGGGGCCGTGCCTCATGCGCTGACGATCTACGAACGTTCGAATTGGGGCAACGCTTTCGAGACGCGTCAGCTCGGTGACGCCGCCGTCGACGTCTTGATCCGGGCCGGCCGTTTGGTCGAGGCGGAGGAAATCGTCTCCCGCACTCGCGATGGTGATCCGCTCGCACAGCCACTCCAGGACCGGATGGAGGGCCGTCTGGCCCTCGCCAAAGATGATCTCAGCAGGGCAGGGCAGATGCTGACGAGGGCAATTTCAACATTTGCGGGTTACGGCTACGAGCCCGAGGAGATGCGTACGCGCCGATCTCTCGCCGAAGTCCACGTCAAGGCTGGGAATCGCGAAGCAGCCGAGGCAGAGCTGAGAGGAGTCGCGCGGATGGCCGACGAGCACGGCGCGGTTTTTGAAGGCAACCAGGCCCGCCTCGCGTTGGCGGCCATCGGCATCGAGCTGAACTCGCCGGCCGTGAGGCAGGAGGTACCGGGGCAGGCCGAGGAGCGCGTGGTCACGGTGCTGTTCGCGGACGTGCGTGGCTACACCTCGATGGTCACGAACGAGGCGCCGGCGGACCTGGTCGACAAGGTGGCGAGCTTTCATCGCTGGGCGAGGCAGGAGGTGGAGCGCCACCACGGGGTAGTCGACAAGTACGCAGGCGACGCGATGATGGCGACCTTCAACGTGAGCGGCGCTCGACTCGACCACACTCTGCAGGCGGTGCAGGCGGCGCTGGCGATCCGCGACAAGGCTGGCGCCGCGGGGCTGCCGGTCGGCATCGGGATCGCGGTCGGGGCGGCCGTGGTGGGATCGCTCACCTCCGATGCCAACATGAGCGCGATCGGCGAGGTCACCAATCTGGCTTCAAGGCTGCAGGGGCAGGCCGGGGCGGGCGAGCTGGTGCTGAGCGCGGAAGCCTACAAGCGAACCCGTGAGTGGCTAACCCAGATGTCGATGAGCACGTCCGAGGCAACGCTGAACCTGAAAGGATTCGCGGAGCCCGTCTCAGCCCACCGTTTGCAAAACCAGGGCGGATCGTCACCCCGCTCCTGACCACAGACTCAACCTTTACGGAGCCGCTTGGTTGAGCACCCAGTTGATCATGAACACCACGTACTTGGGTTGCGCCGTCAAGTAATAGTCGGGATTCTCACGGCCCTCCTGGAAGACGGCCACACCGTCCGAGTAGCACTCGACGTGCAGCAGCTTTGGAAACGGAACGCTCGTTGATTTCAGTTGGCCGATGAAGGCGATGCGCTGATTGGTGAGCACCAGCGTCCCAGAGTCCAGTTTCGTCAGTGACGACTGTTCTACGGGATGACCGTGAAACGAGCCGACACGATAACGAATGCCGGTATGTCCGATTGGGAAGCTGAAGCCCTGGCTTCCACCAAC
>DATINX010000333.1:0-2412 GCA_035473835.1 Candidatus Dormiibacterota bacterium
ACGGTCGTCTGCGGAGGCGGGCGGTCAGACGCCAGGGACCGGCGGCGGTCAGGCCTATCCGAGGCTCTACAAGGGTCGGCAGCGAGGGCTGGGTGGCATTCATAATCTCCCAGGCGATTAAAACATCGCCAGCGATTTTCCTGAATCATCCGGGGCCGGATCGCCTGGTAGTGTTCGGAGGGTTCAGCAAAATGCGATGAAGCGGATGGTCATGGTATGCGGGTGATTTCGTAGTCACCGATCCTTTGGCGAGGATGCAGACCATGACCGACAGGAAAGGTAAGTCCGGAACGATCGACGTGAAAGGCCTTCTGGCGGGGGACGAGGAGTTCCTCCGGGCACTGGTGCGGACGGCGCTCCAGGAGGTGCTCGAAGTGGAGATGGCGGAGGCGCTGGGAGCCGAGAAGAGCGAGCGGACAGCCGGCCGTCTGGGCTACCGTTCGGGCTATTACGGCCGGACGCTGATTACGCGGATTGGCAAGCTCGAGCTGCGCGTGCCGCAGGACCGCGAGGGCCGGTTCTCGACCGAACTATTCGAGCGCTACCAACGCTCGGAGCGGGCGCTGGTTGCGGCGCTGGCGGAGATGTACGTGCAGGGGGTTTCGACCCGGAAAGTGAAGGCGATCACCGAGGAGTTGTGCGGCCACAGCTTCTCGGCCTCGTCGATCAGCGCGATCAACCAGCGACTGGATGCGAACCTGGCGCAGTTTGCCGGCCGTCCCTTGGCCGAAGCGTTCCCCTATCTGATCCTGGACGCGCGCTATGAGCGGGTGCGTGAGGCCGGCGTGATCTCGAGCCAAGCGGTGCTGATCGCGATCGGCATCGACTGGGATGGCCGGCGCCAGGTGCTGGCGGTCGAGCTGGCCAACCGGGAGAGCCGATCGAGCTGGCGGGACTTCCTGCTGGCGCTGAGGGCGCGCGGCCTCAACGGCGTCGAATTCGTGGTCGCCGACGATCACGCGGGGCTCCGGGCGGCGCTGCGCGAGGTTATGGCGGAGGCGGCTTACCAGCGTTGCTATGTGCACTTCTTGCGAAACGCACTCGACTACGTGCCGCGCCGGGTCGATGACGACTGCTTGCAGGAGCTGCGCTGGCTCTATGACCGCCGCGATCTGACCGAGGCGCGCCGCGACCTGGCTGCTTGGCTCGCCAAGTGGTCCGCGAAGTATTCCAAGCTCACTGGCTGGGTCGAAGAGAACATCGACGAGACGCTCACCTTTTACCGGCTGCCGCGCCAGCACCATAAGCATCTCAAATCCACAAACATGCTGGAGCGGCTAAACGAGGAGATCAAGCGCCGCACCCATGTGGTGCGGATCTTCCCCAATGGCGAGAGTTGCCTTCGGCTGGTGCGGGCGCTTGCGGTCGAGACCCACGAGAACTGGCTCGAACAGCATCGCTACCTCAACATGGATGATCTGCACGAGCATAAAAAGGAGGTGTTGCGCCGTGCTGCCTGACCCCCTTCTCCTTCAGTTTGGCACCGTGCTCGCTCGGTCAAGGCCAAGCCGCGCCGGCTGGCGCGGTGGCCGCCAGCGGCCAGCCTTGATCCTCCCTGCGCGCGGTGCCCGCGCCAGAGCCAGGTCGGGACGAAGAAACGGTGCCCTGATCGAACAAAGAAACGGGGTCTTGATGCCTGGACACCCAACCGTCACAGCCCTCGCGGAAACGTGACGTCACGATTGCCAATAGGAGGTGGAGGATGCCCGCACCCCGGATCGGTATTGCCCCGATGACCGTGGCCGAGCGCCAGGCGCGGCACCGCGCCAAGCTGCGCCAGCACAGCCAGACCACGCCTCCGGCGGTGCTGCGGCGCATCCCGCCACGGCCAAGACGGTGGGCGACGGCGGTAGCCGCGCTCGTCGATCTGCAGGACGAATACCGCGCCTGGCTCGACACTCTCCCGGCCAATCTTGAAGGATCAAGGCTGGCAGAGAAGCTGCTAGCGATTGCCGAACTCGACCTTGAGGAGTTGCAGATGATCGACCCGCCGCGCGGCTACGGCCGCGACTGACACGGGAGGTTCTCCACCGACACCACCCAAACCACCATGGCCATATTGCTGAACTTGACGCACGCAACTCGGATGATGCTGCTCCTGGACCCGACACCGCTGGCGCCCGGCTTGGTGCGCAATAAGGTGGAGGTAGTGAATGACCCGGACGGGCGGTTCGCAGTTCAGTTCAACGGAACGGCGCTCGGTTTCAGGGTGTTCGACAAGATCCAAACGGTGCAGCCCGGTGCGATCGTCGACAATAAACGACTGTCGGCCGTGCTCGAGCAGGTAAAGGCGCAGCAGCCCGCCTACTCGGCGCGTCAGCAACGCGGGCATGTTGCTCGCCAGCGGCCGCCGAACAACCTGGAGCCGCCGGGTTTGCCGTCGAAGGGGCGGGTACCACGCCACGCTGCCGC